>JANOCA010000271.1:0-2650 GCA_031411915.1 Opitutaceae bacterium | reverse complement strand
CGTGGTCTCGGAGATCTGGCGGAGCTGGCCCTCGTCGAGGTCCGAGAGCATGTTGCGGGTCCCGACGCGGCGGTTGCGGTCGTCGTAGACGGGCACCGGCACGTAGCCCTCGCGGCCGGAGCCGATCGTGTAGACCGGGATGCCGCGGGACTTGGCGAGATCGGCGGCCTGCTGGGGCTGGAGCGCGCCGCGGTTGTTGGCGCCGTCGGTCATCAGCACCACAAAGGCGCCGGTGCGCTTGCCGCCGCTGTCGCGCTTGGCCTGCTCGAGGCGCGTGAGCGCGACGCCCAGGCCGTCGCCGATCGCGGTGCCATCCTCGATCATGCCGATGCGCACGCGCGTGAGCTGACGCGACAGCCAGCCGTGGTCGAAGGTGAGCGGCGCCATCGTGTAGGCGCGGCCGGAGAAAAGCACGATGCCAATGCGATCGGAGGACCGGCGCTCGATGAAAGCCTGGATGACGGGCTTGATCGCCTGGAGACGGTTGATGGGCTCGCCATCCTTCACGAAATCCTCGGCGCGCATGGAGCTGGAGAGATCGATCGCGAGCATGATGTCGTAGCCCTCGGAGCGGATCTCGCGCTTGTCCTCGACCCTCTGCGGCCGGGCGAGCGCGCCGACGAGGAGCACGAGGCCGAGGAACGCGAGCGCCACGGGCCAGCGCGACGGCGCAGCGAGGGAAGGCCGGTGCCAAGCCGCGGCAAACGGCACCAGCAGCACGGGCACGCTCCGCCGTCCGCGCAGCCACAGCACGAGCGGCAACGCGAGCAGCGCGAGCAGCCAGAGCGGATCCTTGAGGGCGAGGTGGCTCATGGTCGCAAAAAATACCAAACGCCAAAATCCAAACGCCAAAGAAATCCCAAGGGCTGAAAAAATCCAAATTCACCCGGGCGTGACGGCGCCCGGATTTGAGCTTGGGAAAGTTTTTGGCCTTTGGACATGGGCGCTTGGGATTTACCGGCGTGAGCCGGTCTTCATGCGCGTGTGGAAGAAACGCACGAGCGCATCGAGGCGGTTTTGATCGGTGCCGACGGTGAGGCGGGAGAGGGGATCGGGGAACAGGGCCTGCCATGCGTCGTCGCGCGCGCCGCGCCACTCGGCGTGCGCGGCGCGCTCGGCGGCGCTGCCTTCGAGCGTCACGAGCCGGCCGGCGGTGGGATCGTAGGCGGCGAAGCTCTCGCCGGCGGGGAGCGCGCGCTCCCAGGGATCGTCGACGCGGAAGCCCATCGTCTGGTAGCGGCGCTGCAGGACCGCCCAGCCCTCGGGCAGCCCGCGGGGCGGGAAATCCCCGAGCCAGATGAGCACGCTGTGCTTGGGCGCGGCGCGGGCGAGGAAGCGCCACGGCATATCCGGCGCCGGATCGGTGGCGGCGGGCGCGGGCTGGGCGAGGAGCGTCGCCGCCGCGTGCATGATCTGGCCGCGGCCGCGGACGGGTTCGCGAAAGAGATTTCCGCGGGGCGAACAGTGGGCGAAGCCCACGCGGTCGCGGTTCACGGCGCCGAGCAGCATCACGAGCCCGGCGAGCTCCAGCAGCGCCTCGCGCTTGGACTGTGCGGCGGAGCCGAAGTGGAGCGAGGGCGAATCCTCCAGCACGAGCAGCAGCGTGACCTCCCGCTCCTCGACGAATTTTTTCCGGTAGGGCTCGCCGAGGCGCGCGGTGACGTTCCAGTCGATGTCGCGCACGTCGTCGCCGAACGTGTATTTCACGACCTGATCGAACTCCATGCCGCGGCCGCGGAAGGCGGAGCGATATTCGCCGCTGAGGATGTTCTCGACGGCGTGGCGCACGCGCCATTCGAGCTGGCGCAGCATCGCCAGCGGCGACGGGGGCGGCGCGGCATTCTGGATTCTCGATTTTGGGTTCTCGACTGGCATCAGCAGAGGCGCCCGCGAAGGGCGCGAAGAGGCGCGAATGGCTGATTCTTATTCGTGTCCATTCGCGTGATTCGCGGGCACAGATCGTTAATTGGCCGCCGGCACGGGCGTGCGCGTCAGGACCTGCTCCACGATTTTGTCGGGCGTGACCTCCTCGGCCTCGGCCTCGTAGGTGAGGCCGATGCGGTGGCGCAGCACATCGGGCGCGAGTTCCTGGATGAGCGCGGGCGAGAGATAATCCTGGCCGCGCAGCCACGCCAGCGCGCGGCCGGCTTGGTAGAGCGCGAGGGAGGCGCGCGGCGAGGCGCCGAAGTTAAGATAGCGTTTGGCGCCGGTGCCTTTCTCGGCGAGGGCGCGTGTGCCGCGCACGACCGCGAGGATGTAGGCCTGCACGGCAGGCGAGAGATGGATGGCGTCGACCTGCGCCCGCAGCGCGAGCAGTTCCTCGCCGCTGGAGACTGGCGCGATGGCGGGCTGCTTCGTGATCTGGCCCCAGCGCTGCATCATCGACGACTCCTCCTCGGCCGTCGGGTAGTCGACGATCAGCTTGAACAAAAACCGATCTGTCTGCGCCTCGGGGAGCGGGTAGGTGCCCTCCTGCTCGACCGGATTCTGCGTGGCCATCACGAAAAAGGGCTTCGGCAGCAGATGCGTCTTTCCGCCGATCGTGACCTGCCGCTCCTGCATGCCCTCGAGCAGGGCGCTCTGGACCTTGGCGGGGGCGCGGTTGATTTCGTCGGCCAGCACGAGGTTGGCGAAGATGGGCCCCTGGTGC
>JANOCA010000270.1:0-5105 GCA_031411915.1 Opitutaceae bacterium | reverse complement strand
CGCGAGCAGGTCGAGCGCGCCCTCGATGCACTCCCGCAGGGCGAACTCCGTGTCCTCAAGCTCGAGCTTGCCGGACTCGATCTTTGAAAAATCCAGGATGTCGTTGATGATGGTGAGCAGGTTGTCGCCGCTCGTCCGGATTGTTTCCACAAACTCGCGCTGTTCCGGCGCGAGCTTCGAGTCGAGGAGGAGCGAGGTCATGCCGATCACGCCGTTCATCGGCGTGCGGATTTCATGGCTCATCATCGCGAGAAACTGCCCCTTCGCGACGTTGGCGGATTCGGCGGTCTCCTTGGCCTGCCCGAGTTCCGCGGCCTGCCGCTTCAGGTCCGTGATGTCGACGGTGGACGCGATCTGGTGGCGCTGCCCCGTCACCGGATCGGTGACGAGCTGGACATTGACCACCACCCACACCTCGCGCCCGGTGGGATGCACGTAGCGCTTCTCGATGCCGAAACGCCCGAGATCGCCGCGCTGCAAGCGGGCGATGAGTTCCTGCTCGCGCGCCCGATCATCGGAGTGCGTCGCAGCGACGTAGCGCTCCGTCTCGCGGCAATGCTCGATGGGCACGCCCGTGATGCGTGCATGCGCGGAATTGACCAGGTGGGTCTCCTTCTCGCGGCCGACGATGAACCACGACAGGCCCACCGGGATGAGCTCAAAGATGGAGCGAAAGCGCGTCTGCTCCTCGGCGAGGCGCTCCTGGGCCAGCTTGCGCTCGGTGATGTCGACCAAGGTCGACAGTTCCTCGTAGCCCCCCGCGGGGTGGACCTTCCTCTCCTGCGTGAGCAGCACCCAGACGACGCGTCCATCGCGATGCCGGTAGCGCTTCTCGATTGAGAAGTGCGAGATCTCGCCGGCCGCCATGCGGGCGTAGAGCGCGTTCTGCGCGGCGTATTCCTCCGGCAGGCTGATGCGCTCAAACGCACCCGGCATGTCGCTCTCCTCCGCCGAGAGTCCGCACAGGCGGGCGTGCGCTTCGTTGATGATGCGGGAGGATTTCCCATCCGCGCCGAATCGCTTCCACGAGATGCCGACCGGCACCGCTTGGAAGATGAACCGGAATTGAGCCTCCTTGTTGGCAATCTCGGCCTGAATGCGTTTCCGCTCGGTGATGTCGAGCTGCACGCTCATGAATCCGGTGATCTGACCGTGGGCGTCCTTGCGCGGCTGGATCTCGACTTCCATCCAGCGCGGCTGGCCGTCCTTGCTGAAATTCAGCAGCTCGCCCTGGAACGACTCGCCCCTGGCCGCGGCGGCATCGATGGCTGCGACCGTCTCAGCGCTGACGCGATCACCACCGAGGACCGCTCGGGCGCGCCGGCCCTTCACCTCGTCCAATGTATAGCCGAAGGCTCGCTCAAAGCTGGCGTTGACCCATTCGATGCCCCACTCGGCGTCGGTCAGCATGACGACACTCGCGGTCCGGCTGGCCACGAGCGCGAGACGGCTCGATTCCGCCTCGGCGCGGCGCAGGCTGGCGGTCATCTCTTCCGCGAGTTCAAGCGCGGTGCTGCGCGACTCCACCAGAGTCCACGTCAGCGCGGCGGCGAAAAGGCTCAGCACCACCCCGGCCGCGAGCACCAGCCAGGCGCGGCGGGCGCTGCCGTGGTCCTCGAAGGCCTGGCTCGTCCGCATGCGAATCGTCCACGTGCGGCCGAAGACGGGCCGGGAAAGCGACTCCGCAAACTCGGCCTCGGGCGCGCTGCGGCCGAGCCAGTGGGCATCATCGAGCCGTTGCGTGCCGTCACTGTCGAAAATCTGCGTGGCGGCCTCGGCCTTTTCCCCGTCGAACACCTCGAAATCAAGCTGGCCGTCCCCCGCCGCCTTCACCGTCGCCAGCAGGGCATCCACGCGCAGCGCCGCATACACCCAGCCACGCAGCGCCCGCTCGCGATCAGCCTCATCGTTGAGCCGCGCCCCTGGCGCATAGACCGGCATGAACAGCAGGCAGCCGGGCACGGTGCCGGCGCCGTCGATCACATTGATTCGCCCGGAGATCACCGGCCTTCCGGTGCGCATCGCCTCAACCGCCGCCGCGCGACGCGTCTTGCCGGAACCGATGTCCTTGCCGAGCGCCGCCGCGTTCCGCGCGTAGGGCTCGATATGGGTGACGAGGAAGATTTCGTCGCTCTCACCGGTTCGTTCCGCCCTGAACTCGGGCCGGCCGTCGGCGCGAATCGCGGACTCGATTCGGCCCAGCTGGCTGCGTCGCACGCGTTGCGCGTAGCCTAGCCCAATCACGTGCTGATCGAAAAACGGCGCGACTGACTCCACGTAGCGCGTCCACTGCGCATGCGCCACCGTCCCGGATGCCTCGACGAGCGACCGCGCCCCGCTGAGCGCTTGCTGGGGGGAATGGAATCGCTCGTCCACCGCGGCGAGCACCCGCTCCTTCAGCCGCTCAAAACGCCCCGCCTCCTGCCGGTGCAGGACGTGCCGGGCCGAAAACCACGATGCCATCGCGATCGCGAGGCCCGCGAGAAACACCAAGCCCGGCAAGACGCGGCTGCGCCGTGAACGGGGGGAGTTGAGAGCCGTGGTGCCGGGCATGTTGAAACAAAAAAGCAAATCTTCGGCACCGGCACGGGCGAATCCTACCCCGGCGCCCCGTCAGAGAGGATGTGACACTTTTTTGACGCAGAAAAACGCTCTCGCTCCTACCTCAACCGTCGCGCGAGCCAATCGGTCGCGGTGCCAGTGGCGGGCACGCGCAAAAGGGCGGCCAATCGGACCGCTTGTTCCAACGTCCGCGCGATTCGGCTCGGATCCTCCAAACACGCCTTCAGCTCCGCCGCCAGCGCCTGCGGAGTCGCGGCCCCTTGGATGAACTCGGGATACATCGGCTCGCCCAACAGCAAGTTGGCGATCCCGAGATATTCGATCTGCACCAGCATGCGGCCGAGGATGTAGGTCAGCGGATTCGCGCGATACGCGATGGCCCCAGGGATGCCGGCCAGCGCGCAGTGCATCGACATCGTGCCACTCGAGGTGAGCACCGCCGAGGCGGCGACGGGATCGCCCGTGCGTCGCAGTTCGATTTTCCCTCGGCCTCCCCCGCCTGTCATCGCCAGGCCGCGCTCCAACACCATGCGGATGTCGTCGCTCGGGAACAGCACCACTGCATCACGCTGTCCAAACGCGCGAAACCCGCCGAGCAGCAACGGGAAAATCCGCCCCACGGCCTGCACTCGGCTGCCGGGTAAAAGCAGCACCGGCCCCGCCGCATCGTAGCGCACCGGCGCCACGTAGTCGTCGGCCACAAACGGATGCCCCACAAACTCCACCGGCAGCGTGGTGTCGGCGTAGCACTTCGGCTCGAATGGAAAAATGGTCGCCAACGCATCGAGATCGCGCGCCATCGTGAAGCGCCGCTTCGCCTTCCACGCCCAGATCTGGGGCGAGATGTAGAAGAGCGTCTTGATTCTCCCGCCGCCTTTCCCTGAAAGCCCGCGCTCGCGTAGCGCCGCGGCGAGGCGGAGGTTGAGCCCCGGGTAGTCCACGAAACACACCACGCGCGGCCGATGCTCGGCGATCCAGCGCAAGGTCTCCTCGAACAGCGCGCGGAAGAACGAGTAATTCTTCAGCACCTCGACCAAGCCCACGACCGAGGATGCCGTCAGATCGTGCAGCAACTGCGCCCCTGCCCCCGCGAGCTGCGGGCCACCGAGCGCCGCAACCCCAAGCTCCGGCTGCTTGGCTCGCAGCTCGCGAACGAGCCGAGCCGCGTGCTCATCGCCCGAGTGTTCGCCTGCGACGATCAGCACATCCACGCGGCCGCCCGCGGGGGCCGGGAGTCGAAATGGCAGCGTGGGCATTTTCATTTCCAATCTTGAAACGCGGAGGACGCGGAGAACGCGAAGGAAGTCATTTCTGAACTCGGCGCTCTCCGCGTCCTCCGCGTTTCGATGTTTTGGTCATTTCGCCGCCGCGCGGATCTGCTCCGTGATCGTGATGGCGACCTCGAGCGCGCTCTTGCCGAGCGCACCGCCCACCTTGGGCTGCTTGGCCTTGGTCACGCTCTCGACGAAATGCGCAAGCTCCAGCGCCAGCGGCTCGCCCTTCTCGATCGGAATCTCGCGCACCGGAATCGCGCTGAGGTCGCCGGCCTTCACGAGGCCGATCTTCATCTTCAGGCCGTAGGCGATGATGTCGCTCTTCTTCACGAGATGGCCCGCCTGGTTCATGAAATCGAGCGAGAGGTAGGCGTCGCCTTGGAAGATGCGGATTTCGCGCGCCTTCTTCGTGCTCATGCGGCTCGCGCTGAGATTGGCGACGCAGCCGTTTTGAAACTGGATGCGCGCGTTGGCGATGTCCTCGCTCTTCGAGAGCACGTTGATCCCGACGCTGTCGATCTTGGCGATGGGCGACTTCACGAGCGCGAGCACGATCCCGATGTCGTGGATCATCAGGTCGAGCACCACGCCGACCTCGGTGCCGCGCGTCTGGTAAGGCGCGAGGCGCTCCGCGGTGATGTAGCGCGGCTCATCGATTTCCTTCTCGAGAAACGCCATCACGGGGTTGAAATGCTCGATGTGCCCCACCTGCACGATGCGGCCGGCGGCCTGCGCCGCGGCAAGCACCCGCTCGGCCTCCTCCAACGAGGCGCAGAGCGGCTTCTCGATGAGAAGGTGAGCGCCCGCGGCGAGCAGTGGCAACGCCACCTCCGCATGCTTGTCGGTCGGGACCACCACCGAGATGGCATCGCACGCCGCGCCGAGTTCCCCGAGCGTGGCGAAGCGGCGGCAGTTGTGCTTCGCGCAAATCTCCGCGGCACGCGCGTCGCTCGTCTCGTAGATGCCGGCGAGCTCGGCGCCCGGCAGCGAGGCGTAGATGCGCGCGTGATGCTGCCCGAGCGAGCCGACACCGGCGACGCCGCAGCGGATTTTCTGGGAGCGGGAAAACATGCGCCGTGAGTGTGGGCGCCTCGCGAGGCGCGCGGCAACACCGGAGACCGCACCGCCGCGTCTCTGGTCGCTGTAGGGGGGGTGGCCCCCCACCCCCCGCCCACCGGTGAGGAAAACCCAAACACCCGGGGGGGGGCGCCCCCCGACCCCCCCGCCGCCGAAAACCACAAGCCGGGGGGGGGGGGGAGGCGGGGGGGG
>JANOCA010000269.1:0-26525 GCA_031411915.1 Opitutaceae bacterium | reverse complement strand
TGGCATCCGCCTAATCCACGGTCAAAACCTTTTATGCCCACCCGTCCCTCCGTCGTCATCGTTTGCCCCAAGGAATTCAAGTTCACCGACCCGGAGGCGAGCGTCGAGCGGCCTCATCTCGCCGATGTCGCCGACCTGAGCACGGTGATGCTCGACTTCGGTGCGCCGCTGCCCGCCGCGGCGCTCGACGCCCACGCGCACATCCTGTGGCACGGCCCGATCATGGACGCCGCCGTGATCGCGCAGCTGAAGAACTGCCGCGTGATCATCCGCAACGGCGTCGGCTTCGACACCGTGGACACCGCTGCCGCCGCCAAAGCCGGCATCGCCGTCTGCAACGTGCCCGACTACGGCACCGAGGAGGTCGCCGACCACGCCATCGCGCTCATCCTCGCGCTCTACCGCCAGCTTTGTCCCCTAGACGCCGAGGCGAAGCGCCTCAGCTGGAAAATCGAGGTGGCCCCGAAAATGCGCCGCCTGCGCACGCAGGTGCTCGGCCTCGTGGGGCTCGGACGCATCGGCATCGCGACGGCCCTGCGCGCCAAGGCCTTTGGCTTCCGCGTCGTTTTCTTCGATCCCTATGTGCCCGCGGGCACCCGCAAGGCCGTGGGCGTGGAGCAAGCCGGCTCCCTCGACGAACTGCTGAAAATCTCCGATACGGTCTCGATCCACTGCCCGCTCAGCGCCGAGACGCGCGGCATGATCGGCGCGCGTGAAATCAGCCTGATGCGACGTGGCGCTTTTTTGGTGAACACCGCGCGCGGCGACATCGCGCAAAAGGCGACCGTCTTCGCCGCGCTGCGGTCAGGTCACCTCGCCGGCGCCGGCCTCGACGTCGTGGAAAACGAGCCGCTCCGCACGGCTGAGGAAGCCGCGACGCCCAACCTGATCTGCACGTGCCACGCGGCGTTTTGTTCGCCGGAGGGCATGGTGGAGATGCGCACGACCTCCGCCCGCATCGCCCGCGCGGCCATCACCGGCCAGCCGGTGTGGAATCGAGTGAATTGAGGTTTGAAGTAGGGCGCGGTCTGTGACCCGCCCTCGGTTCGAACACTCAACGCGCGAAAGGGCGGGTCACAGACCCGCCCTACTTCAGGCACGCCGCCAGCAATCGATCGCGCACCGCCGTCGCCGCGATCGGCGTTTCGCTCGCGCCGGTGCCGATGAGCACGGGCCACTCGTCGGGATTTTTCGGGCACGTGCCGTGCGAACCTTTAACCAGCGAGGCATCGAGCGGGATCACGTCCATCAGGCCACGGAACCCCAGTTTCTTTTTCAGCAGCTTGCCTGCGAGCGTCAGCTTCGGCACCGGGATCGCGGGATCGAGAAAAAGCTCGACGGGGTCGTAGCCGTATTTGCGGTGGATATCGACGCAGCGCGCAAAGTCCGGCGCCTTCGCGTCGTCGTCCCAATAGTAATAGTTGAACCACGCATCCTCCGTCGAAAACGCCACGAGGTCGCCCGAGCGCGCGTGGTCGAGACCCGCCGCGCGTTTCTCCTCGGCGCCGAGCACGCGCGCGACTCCATCGACCGCCTCAACCGCCGCGCGCACGGCACCGAGCAGCGCGGGGTCGTTCACGTAGATGTGCGCGATCTGGTGATCGGCGATCGCGAAGGCCTGGCTCGCGCCACAGTCGAGCAGCTCGAGGCCGAGCTCGTCCTTGAGGGTGAGCCAGCCCTTCGCGCGAAAGACTCGGTTGAGCGCGATCGAGCGCCGCACGGCGGTGATGCCGTATTCCGAGAGCACCACCGTGCGCACGCCGTGCTTGGCGTAAAAATCGATCAGCCCGCCCGCCACGCGATCGATCGCGCGGCAATCCTCCGCGATGCGGGGATCGTCGGGGCCGAGGCGCTGGAGGTTGTAGTCGAGGTGCGGCAGGTAAACGAGCGAGAGGTCCGGCCCGTGCTTCTCCTCGATCCATTCCGCGGAGCGCGCGATCCACTCGGACGACGCGATGCCCGCCATCGGTCCCCAGAACGCGGGAAACGGAAACGGCCCGAGGTCGCGCTTGATGTCGTCGCGGATCGAGAGCGGGTGCGATGCGACGTCGAAGACCTTGCGCCCGTCGGCGGGATACATCGGCCGCGGCGTGATCGACCAGTCGGCGGTCGAATGCATGTTATACCACCAAAACAGCTTTGCGCAGGTGAAGCCCGGCCGCGCGGCGCGGCACGTTTCCCAGAGCTTCTCCCCGCGCACGAGCCGGTTGGACTGTTTCCAGAAATGATGCTCCGCCAGCTCGCGATCATACCAGCCGTTGGCCACCGCGCCGTGGCCCGAGGGCGGCAGGCCCGTGAGGTAGGTGCTCTGCGCCGTGCACGTGACGGCGGGCAGCACCGGCTGCACGCGAATCATCCCGCCATCCTGCGCCGCCCGCGCGAGCCGCGGCATGTGCGGCCCGATGAGTCGCGGCGTGAGGCCGACGACGTTGAGGATCGCGGTGCGGGAGGGCGTGCTCATGCCTTGGGGTGGAGCGGCTTGCCCTCAAGACGCTGCTTGGGAAAGGTCGGAACCGAGAGACGCCCGCGCACGTCCTGAAGCGGCTTGGGGGCAAGCCGCTCCACCTCGGAAAAATACGGGCGCTCACGCATAGCGCGCCTGCAATTCCTCGAACGCCGCCTTGACGGTCGGCCCATCCATCTCGTGCACGTCGAGCCGGTCACCGGGCGCACGGACCATCGGGATCGTGAGGCGACCGCCCATGTGCTCCCGAAACTCCTCCAGCCCGTCGAGCATGTCCTGCGGGCCGGTCGCGCGCCGAATCTGGCGGACCGGCGCGAACAGCTCGAAGCCGAGCCCTTGAACCACCGAGAGGATGCGCTCCGCGATCGGTTCGGGCAGCAGCCCGGCACGCCGCGCATAAATGAGATCGATCGCCATGCCGACGGCGACGGCCTCGCCGTGGCTGACGCGGAATTCCGAGAGCTGCTCGAGCTTGTGCGCCGCCCAGTGGCCGAAATCGAGCGGGCGAGCCGACCCGCGCTCGAACGGATCGCCGCCGGTCGCGATGTGCTCCATGTGTTGCCGCGCGCTCTCGCGGATGACCGCCTCGTAGGGCTCGGGCTCGAAACGCGCGAGCGCCTCGACGCGCGCGGCGATGAACTCGAAGAATTTCGCGTCGCGGATCAGCGCCACCTTCACCGCCTCGATCAGGCCGGCGCGGCGATCGCGCGGCGGCAGGCCGTGGAGAAAATTCAGATCATTCACGACCGCGTGGGGCACCGCGAAGGAGCCGAGCCAGTTTTTCTTCGTGAACAGGTTCACGCCGTTCTTCACGCCGAGGCCGCCGTCGCCCTGGCTGAGGCTCGTCGTCGGCAACCGGATGAGCGGGATGCCACGATGCGCCGTCGCCGCGCCGAGGCCCACGAGGTCGAGCACCGCGCCGCCGCCTATCGCGATCACAAAGGAATGCCGGCAGAGCTTGGCGTCGTTGATCGCGGCCCACACGCGCTCGAGGTGGCGAAAATCGTTCTTCACGGGCTCGCCACCGGGCACGCTGAGGGGCGCGCCCTCGAGTCGCACGCGGTCGGAGCGAGCGGCGAACCACCGCGACATTTTCCCGGCGATGTCGGGAAAGGCCGAGGCGAGCCCCGCGTCCCAGAACACGAGCGCGCGCGCCGTGCCGCCCGGCTCGCGCGGCGTGAGCAGCTCGGCGAGCGTGTCGTTGCCCGGCGCAAAGACATCGCGCGTGAAGATCAGGCGGTGCTCATGGCGGAGCGTGATGGAAAAGGAGACAAGATCGGTGCGGGCGGACATGCGCGGGTCAGGTGGAGGCGGCGAGACGTTGCGCCCAGCGTCCCAGCGGAATCGCCGCCGCGCAAGCCAAGGCAGGGAACCACGCGCCCACGAGCGCGAGCGCGAGCGCGTCGATGAGCGGGATGAAAGCCAGCAAGCGGCCCACCGAGCGCCCGATCTTCGCCGCGGGCGCGCCGGGCGCGTATTCCCAGCGGGCGATGAGACTGAGCGTGACAATGTAGACGAAGAGCGCGCCGATCCACCAAAGGAGCGGGGGTGTGAAACTGTGCGAAGGTATCGTCGCGAGCGTGAGCGCCAGCAGCACCCGGCAGCCGGCCATGAGCACGACCGAACCGATCCAACGTTTGTGCAGCCAATCGTAGGCGAGGATGCACGCCGCCAGCGCCACGGCCCACACGACTGAGGCGCCGGCAAAGATAATCAGGGCCGCGAGGCCGAGCGCCATCTCGACGCCGCCGAGCCACGCCGCGCCCGCACGCGAAATGACGCCGCGGGGGATAGCGCGCTCGGGCCGGCGCTCGCGATCGAAGCCCGCATCGAACACGTCGTTGAGCGTCGCGCCGCCCGCGTAGACGAGGCAACCGGCGACGATCGCGAGCGTGAGGAGGCCGCCGGACGGAAACGCGTTTCCGCCTGCACCGGCGCCCGCGGTGGACGCCAGCACGAGGGCCACGAGGACGTTGCTCGCGACCGAGGGAAAATTCCCCGCGCGCGCGAGGTCGAGGGTGGCGCGGGCGTTCATTCCGACTCGGTAGCCCGCCTCGTGAGAGGCGTGACGGCTGGCACAATCGCATCCTCAACGGTCCCTGCTCTTACGAGCAGGGCTACAAGAACCCTTCGTTCCGCCCTCATGATCACGCCAGCCCCCGCGCGGCGAGCGCGGCGAGCGTCCACTCGTATTCGCGCACGAGCTGCTCCTCGATGGGCAGGCGCAGCGCGAGCGGCAGCACTTCCCACGTGTAGGTCTCCATTTCGAGGTGCGTGCAGGCTCCCCGGTGCGCGGCGAGCCAGTCGAGCGCCTCCGCGAGGTGATCGCGAGTGTCGGAGAACGGCGCGCCGGGCGCGGCGTGCAACGGCACATGGAAATGCACGCGCCACTCGTCATCGGGCCGCGACGGCTCGGCGTCCGCGAGCGCATCGGGCAAATCGATGAAGCGCCGCCGCACGTCGTGGCTGTTGGTCCGTCCGACGACCACTTGGTGCAGATAAGTCGGCTCCACAAACGCCGCGAGCGCGGCGCGACCCGCGGCGTCGGGCTTCACGCGCAGCGCGGAACTCAGGTGCAGCTTGCTCAGCCGAAGCCCCGCGTCCGCGAGCCGGTCGAGCGCCGCGGCGGCCGATTCAAACTCGATCGCGAGATGGCAGCAGTCGTAGTTCACGCCGACGTGACGCAGCAGCCCCTCGCCCTCGACCGCGCGATCGCTGGCGCGCCATTCGGCAAAGAAATCCACCGTCTCGGCCGTCGTCTCGATCAGGCAGCACGGCTCGGGCTCAAGCCCGAGGTGCAGATCGCGGCCGGATTTTTCCGCGAGCGCCGCGATGCGCCGGCCGCAGTGGGTGAGGTTTTCGAAGATCGCTTTTTTGCGCGCGGGCTCGGCGGCGACGAAGGCCTTGAAGGATGCCGGGACGGTGCTGACACTCGCCGAGGCTCCGGGCGGCGTTAGCGCCACCAGCAGCTCGAACAACTGGAGCGTGTAGGCTACGCGCTCCGGCGTCGACCAGTCGGGCGCGTAGACCTGCTCCTTCACGCGCGTGCCGTGGAAGCTGCCGTAGGGAAATCCGTTGACCGTGAAGACGGTGCAGTCGTGCGCCGCGAGCCAGCGTTGGAACGCGAGCAGGTTGGCCGGCTGGGCCAGCTCGGCGGCGGCGCGTTGCCCGAGGCGCAGGCCGATCGCGTAGCTGCGGCCGGGCGCGACGCGCCGTCGCACCGGCAGCGTGTGGCGCTCCAGCGCGGCAAACGTCTCGGCCCAGGTCTCCCCGCGATGGACGTTGGTGCAGTAGGCGAGCTCGATGCCGGAGGAGAGCTTCATCCCCTGGGCGACTCCGCGATCTTGAACTTCGGGCACTGCGACAGGAAGCGGTGCGGGTTGCGGTAGAGCACCGCATCGACGAAGTCCGCGCTGTGTCCGCGGCGGCGCATCTCCAGCGCGGTCTTCGGCACGGCGAGCGGATCGCTCACGCCCCAGTCGCAGGCGGAGTTCAGCCAGATGCGCTCGCGCCCGCAGATCTCCAGCATGTCCACGGCGCGCGGCGGCGAGGATTTGGAATCAGGATACAGCGTGATGCCCGCCCAGAACCCGCGATCGAGCACACGCTGGATGGTGTGCTCCTCGACGTGGTCGATGATCACGCGCTCGGGCTTCACGCCGCGGTGCGACGAAAGCAGGTCGAGGATGAGATTCGTGCCCTTCAGCTTGTCCTCGAGGTGGGGGGTATGGACGAGGATCAGCTGTTTGTGCTGCACGGCGAGCTCCACGTGCCGCTCAAGCACGGTCATCTCGTTGCGCGTGTTCCGGTTCAGGCCGATTTCGCCGATGCCGAGGACGTTGGGCCGGTCGAGGAACTCCGGAATCATCGCGAGCACATCACGTGCGAGGACGAGGTCTTCGGATTCCTTGGGATTGAGGCAGAGCCACGAAAAATGCGGGAGGAGAAACTTGGCCGCGCGCGCGGGCTCATACTCGGTGAGCTGCCGGTAGTAGTCACGAAAACCGGAGACTGAGCCGCGGTCGAAGCCGGCCCAGAACGCGGGCTCGCACACGGCGACGCAGCCGGCCGTGACCATCGCCTGATAGTCGTCGGTCGTGCGGCTGACCATGTGGCCGTGGGGCTCGATGTAGCGCATGGGGAAATTATTTCTTCGCCGCCGCGGGCGCAGGTGCGACGGGCCGCCACGCGCCGAGCGCGGCTTTGCCCGACGACACCACCTCGGGCTCCGTCGTGGGATCGCTGAGTTTCTCGAGGATGCGGCGGGCCCGGTCGGGCCGGCCATCGGCCAGCAGCTCCGCGGCGTCGCGCAGCGCGGCCACCCGAAAATCGTTGGCGATCGAATGCCGTTCCACGCGGTCGAGAAACGCCGCGACCTCGATCAGCTTTGCGCGCACCGGGATGAACCCGTGCTCGACCACGGCCCGCGCCGCCGCCGTGGGCAGCGGCGCACGGGTCGAGGAGGTTTTGGAGCGGGGCTTGGCCACGGGAATGGAAGAAAACTCAAATTGACGATGACCGGGCAAAGCAAACAAACATCGCTCCGCGTGAAAATCAACGAGGCAGGCCAAACCCCGGCATGAGCGAAACCCTCATCCTCGTCGACGAGCGGGATCGCGCGATCGGCCGCGCGGAGAAAATGTCCGTCCACGCCGAGGGCCGGCTGCACCGCGCGTTCTCGATCTTTCTCGTCGATGCGCAGGGCCGGCTGCTGCTGCAGCGGCGCAGCCGCGCGAAATACCACTCCCCGGGGCTCTGGGCCAACTCGTGCTGCGGCCATCCCCGGCCCGGCGAGCGCACGCTCGCGGCCGCGCGCCGCCGGCTCGGCGAGGAGCTCGGCGCGAGCGCGCCGCTGCGCCGCGGCTTCCGCGCGCGCTACCGCACCGGCCTGCCCAACGGCCTTGTCGAGAACGAGCTTGTCCACGTCTGCTTCGGCCCAGCGCCGGCGGACAACTCGCTGGCGCTCAACCCCGCGGAAGTCGCGGCCGTCACGCGGATGTCGTTGCCGGAGTTGCGCCGCGACATCGCGTGCCACCCACGCCGCTACGCCTACTGGCTGCGGCACTACTTGGAGAATCATTATGCGGCGTTGCGGCGCGAGGTGGCAGCGGTGCACCGAGCAACTTTCCGTAGGGCCTGAGCTTGCTCAGGCCGCTCGCGCATCGCCCCAAGGCCTCAGCAAGCTGAGGCCCTACGTTCGGACTCCGTCACCAAGTGTCCACCGGCCCTTTGGGCACGGGGATCGCGTCACGCTCAAAAACCCCGGACTCGCCCGGCTCGCGCATGAACGACGCGACCATGGGCGCGGGGCGGAATTTCTCCAGGAGTTCGCCACGCTCGTCACAGAACTGCGCGCGCCACGCGAGATACTCCGCGATCGCGGCCTCGAAGTCGGCGCGGGACTCGATCGTGATGATCGCGCGCTTGAAGGGCTTCGAAGGGCCGAACCGTTTCGCATACCACGGCGCGACCTTGCGGAAGAGCCGCGCGCCGTGCGCCTCGCCGTAGAACTCCACATAACGCGCAAAGTGCCGGCGCAGCACCCGCAGCCGCTCCATGAAATCCGGCTCCGGCAGCAGCTCGCCCGTGCGCAGCAGATGCTCGGTGCGGCGGAAAATCCACGGATCGTAGAACGCGCCGCGGCCGATGCTCACGCCGGCACAGCCCGTCTCCGCGAGCATGTGCTGCGCGGCGCCGGGCGTGGTGATGTCGCCGTTGCCGATGACCGGGATTTTCTTCACCGCCTCCACCACGGAGCGGATGCCTGCGAGGTTCACGCCGCCCGCGAAACCCTGCGCGCGCGTGCGCCCATGCACAAAGATCGCGGCGACGCCCACGTCCTCGAGCACGCGCGCTAGGTCAGGGGCGGTGAGGTTGTCGTCGTCCCAGCCGAGGCGCATCTTGGCGGTGACGGGGATTTTCACGGCCGCGATCATGCCGCGCACGAGCGCGGCGGTCTTGTCGAGCTCGGTCATCATCGCGGAGCCGCCGCCGATGTTCGTCACTTTCTTGACGGGACAGCCCATGTTGATGTCCACGGCCTGCGCGCCGAGCTGCTCGCCCATCACGGCGGCATCGCGCATCTCCTCCGGCACGCTGCCGAAGAGCTGGATCGCCATCGGGTGGTCGCCGGGCGCGGTGGCGGCGAGCTTGAGCGCGACGGGATTGCGCTCGATCAGCGAGCGGGCGTTGACGAGATCGGTCGTCACCCAGCCGAGGCCGCCCAGCTCGCGCAGCGTGAGCCGCATGGGCAGGTTGGTGTAGCCGGCGAGCGGCGAGAGGCAGAGATTCGACGATAGGTCGTAAGGTCCGAGACGCATGGGTTCGCGCAGCGTGGCTCGAAATGGTCGGGGCGACAGGATTCGAACCTGCGACCTCCTGGTCCCAAACCAGGCGCTCTACCAGGCTAAGCTACACCCCGGACTGAATCGAAAGGCGAACCGTTGCCCCAGAATCGGCGGTGTCAATGGCGCACTCCGCCATCGACGGCGCGCGATTTCTCCGCCGCGAAAATTCCCGCTGCGCGCACGGCGGCATTGTGGACAATCTCTTCTTGCCTCGCCTAGCGATTCCCTCTGATGTCCGGGTTTCTACTTACCTTCATGGACACCATCTCGCGCGAAAACAACAGCATGCTCCCCGTGGGCGCCATCATCGTGGGCGCCATCGGTCTTCTGCTCGGCGGCTATGCCGTCATCTCCCTTTCCAAGGTCAACAAGGCGATCGAGGCGCATGACACGAAGCTCGCGCGCGTAGAGTCGGTCGAGACCGCCGCGAACTCCGCCGCGGCCGCAGCGGACAAAGCGGCCAAGGACGTGCAGGGCCTCACGCGCTCGACGCAGGAGGCGATCAACCAGATCGCGGGCGAGCTCGGCAACCAGCGCGGCGCGATCACCAAGCTCGAGGAAAAGGCCTCCAAGGCCGTCGCGGCCAAGGAAGCGAAGAAAGCCTCCGGCGGCGCGGTCACGGCAGGCCCGGATGAATACATCGTGAAGGCCGGCGACGGCGGCACGAAGATCGCCAAGGGCGCAGGTGTCTCGATTGGCGAGCTGCAGGCCGTGAATCCCGGCGTCGACTGGACGAAGCTGAAGCCCGGCCAGAAGCTCAAGCTGCCGGCGAAGAAGTAAGCCCGCCGCGGCAAATTTTTCAAAGTGCCTCTCGCGCCTCGGGCCGGGAGGCATTTTTATTTTCACGATGAATCCACCGCAGCCCGGTCCCGCCCGCTGGGAGAATCTCGGCCGCGAGACGCGCCTGAAGACCCGCGTCTTCGATGTGCTCGGCGCGCGCTACCGGCATCCCGTGCGCGGGACGGAGCGCGACTTCGTCGTCATGCAGTCGCCCGACTGGGTGAACGTCGTCGCGCTCACGCCCGACGATCGGATCGTGCTCGTGCGCCAGTTCCGCTATGGCATCGACGGCTTCTCGCTGGAGATTCCCGGCGGCGTGATGGACCACGCGGACGAGGATCCGGTCACGGCGGGCTTGCGCGAGCTGCGCGAGGAGACGGGCTTCGGCGGCGCGCCCGCACGCCTGCTCGGAACCGTGCGGCCCAATCCCGCGATCCAGTCCAACCGCTGCCACTTCGTCTTCGTCGAGGCGGCCGTGCGTGCGCACGAACTCGCCTGGGACACCGATGAGGAAATCGAAGTCACGACGGAGCCCGTCGAGCAGGTCCTCGCCCTCGCGCATTCCGGCGGGATCTTCCACAGCCTCGTGCTGAATGCGCTGATGCTCTTCGAGCCGCACTGGCGGGCACGGACACGTTAAGCAGGCACCGCGTTTGACTTCGCCTCACCCCGCCATTCCCTGAACCCCTTGCCCATGACCGCACCGCTTTTCGCCAACCCGCCCGAAACCCTCGGCTCCACGCCGAGCGACCTCGTGCCCGCGGCGCTGGAAGGGGAAGTGCGGAAGATCTACGCCCGCAGCCCGCTCTACGGGCAGCGCTTCCCGCTGCACCCCGAGCCCCTGCAATGGTCGTGCTACCGCGAGATCCCCGCGCTCTCGAAAAAGGAGATCGTGGAGCGCGGCCACCAGGCGTTCTTCACCGACTACGCGGTGATCGAGCGCGGGCTCGCGGAGAAGAAATTCGAATACGAGAGCACGGGCGGCACCACGCAGTCGCCGATGACCGTGATCATGGAGGATGGCTGGTGGAACGCGCAGACTGAGCGGGCGTATCGTGCCTCGCCCATCCTGCGGCAGTTCGCCGGGCGGAAGTATCGCAAGTGCGTCCTCGCGCCGGTCGGCTGCTCAAGCAACCTTTGTCCCTACGAGGATCATCCGTTCCCCCACCGGTATTTTGACGGCGTGGTTTACCTGAACCTCTCGAGCGATCCGTTCGCTTTTCCCGAGGCCGAGTGGGATCGCATCGTGCGCGAGCTGCAAGCCACGCAGCCCGAGGTCATCGAGGGCGAACCGGTCTATCTCTCGCTGCTCGCGCGCGCCGCCGCCAAGCGCGGCGTGAAAGTGCCGAGCGTGAAGGCAATCATCCTCACCTACGGCAAGGCCAGCACGCAGCACGGGCGGCGGATCGCGGAAGTTTTCCCCGCCGCGCAGGTCGATCTCTACGGCTCGACGGAGGCCGGGTATCTTTTCGTGGGCGAGGCGTTCCGGGACAACTCTCAGGTCATCGACGCCAACGCGTTCATCGAGCTCGTGCCGTGGCGCGCGGAATTGAAGGACGTCTTCCAAATTTACGTCACAACGCGCGACCGCGAGGCGATGCCGCTGCTACGTTACCACACGGGCGACATCGTCCAAAGATTCTCGACGGGATTCCGTCTGCTCGGGCGGGAGGGCAACCTGTATTTCCGGCCTGATGGCTCGCTGGTCTCGCCCACGGACGTCGATGCGGCGTTGCCGGAGAACTTCGCCTGCTGGCACTACTCCCTCGTGCAGACAGGGGAGACGCGGTGGGACTTCCACTATGTCGCCGATCACGCGGCCGACCATGCCGCGGTGGAACGCGCCCTCGCCGCGATGCTTGGGGGCGGCGCCCGCGTGAATGCCTTCCGGCGCAGATTCATCGCGCCGGCGGCCAGCGGGAAGTTTACCTTGCTGAAGCCGCTCGCG
This sequence comes from Opitutaceae bacterium, assembly GCA_031411915.1. Lineage (GTDB taxonomy): Bacteria > Verrucomicrobiota > Verrucomicrobiia > Opitutales > Opitutaceae > ER46. Next base: position 14,986 of record JANOCA010000269.1, on the reverse strand, counting down.
CGGTAGGCCGGGCTTCAGGCCCGACCTTCGTTCGGTGGCGAATGATGCGGGGCATAAAGCCCGACCTACAGGGGTGCTGAAGGCTCGCTAATGACGCCCCGCCGGGTGTCCGCGCGCTTTACTTCGGGCGGGCGCTCGCCGATTTTCCCGCGGCTCCGCGTCTCCACCCCTCCACGGCCAAATTCTTGCGATGAACCTTGTCGGCTCCCTCTTCGGCTCCTCCATTGGCCGGAAAATCCTCATGGCGGTCACCGGCCTTATTTTGATCGGCTTCGTCGTCGGCCATCTCGTCGGCAACCTCCAGGTGTTCCAGCACCCCGACCAAATCAACGGCTACGCGCAGTTCCTGCACAACCTCGGGCCGCTCCTGTGGGTCGCGCGCATCGGGCTGATTGTGGCGGTGGTGATTCACATCTGGGCCGCCGTCGCGCTCTCGCTCGAGAACAGCCAGGCCCGCGGCAGCGCCTACGGCGTCAAGCACACCATCCGCGCCACGCTCGCCTCGCGGCTGATGAAGCACACCGGCCTCGTGGTGCTGGCGTTCATCCTCTATCACCTCGCGCACTTCACGTTCGGCGTCGCACAGGCGACGACGTTCAAGACCGCCCTCCCCGTCCACACGATGCAGCAAGGCTACCGCGTCGCGGGGTTCCCCGTCATCGATGCGGGTGAAAAGGTGCCTGACGTCCACAGCATGGTCGTGCTCGGCTTCCAGTCCCCGGTCGTCGCGGTGTTCTACATCATCGCGGTCGGTTTGCTGAGCCTCCACTTGCTGCACGGCACCGACAGCCTCTTCCAGACCCTCGGCCTGCGCACCACGCGCTGGGCCGGCGCGCTGCGGAAGATCACCGTCGTCTTCTGCCTCGTCTACTTCATCGGCAACCTCGCGATCCCTGGCGCCGTGCTCGCCGGCAAACTTCAGCCGCGCGCCCCCGTCGCCGCGTCCCGCTAACCCTCTCGCCCACCCGACATGGCCACGCTCGACTCCAAGATTCCTTCCGGCCCGCTCGCCGACAAGTGGCGCAACCACAAGGCGGCCATCAAGCTCGTCAACCCCGCCAACAAGCGGAAATACGAGGTCATCGTCGTCGGCGCCGGCCTCGCGGGCTCCTCGGCCGCGTCGTCGCTCGCCGACATGGGCTACAAGGTGAAGTGCTTCGTGTTTCACGACAGCCCGCGCCGCGCCCACTCCATCGCCGCGCAGGGCGGCATCAACGCCGCGAAGAATTACCAGAACGACGGCGACAGCGTCTACCGCCTCTTCTACGACACAATCAAGGGCGGCGACTATCGCGCCCGCGAGGCCAACGTCCACCGGCTCGCCGAAGTTTCCGCCAACATCATCGACCAGTGCGTGGCGCAGGGCGTGCCCTTCGCGCGCGAATACGGCGGCCTGCTCGCCAACCGCTCGTTCGGCGGCGCGCAGGTCTCGCGCACGTTCTACGCGCGCGGCCAGACCGGCCAGCAGCTCCTCCTCGGCGCCTACTCCGCGCTCTCACGCACCGTCGGCGCGGGCCTCGTCGAGCTGCACACCAACTCCGAGATGCTCGATCTCGTCGTCGTGAACGGCCACGCGAAGGGCGTCATCATCCGTAACCTCGTCACAGGCGAAATCACGCGCCACTCCGCCGACGCCGTGATCCTCGCGACCGGCGGCTACGGCAACGTCTTCAACCTCTCCACCTACGCTCGCGGCTCCAACGCCACCGCGATCTGGCGCGCCTACAAGCGGGGCGCGTGCATGGCCAATCCCTGCTACACGCAGATTCACCCAACGTGCATCCCTGTGAGCGGCGACTACCAGTCGAAGCTCACGCTCATGTCGGAGTCGCTCCGCAACGACGGCCGCATCTGGGCGCCGAAGAAAAAGGAGGACGCGAAGAAAGCCCCCGCCGACATCGCCGAGGGCGACCGCGATTATTTCCTCGAGCGCATCTACCCGAGCTTCGGCAATCTCTGCCCGCGTGACGTCGCCTCCCGCGCCGCCAAGCGCATGTGCGACGAGGGCCGCGGCGTCGGCGAGACCGGCCTCGGCGTTTACCTTGATTTTGCCGACGCCATCAAACGCCTCGGCGAAGCCGGCGTGCGCGAGCGCTACGGCAACCTCTTCGACATCTACCACGAGATCACCGCCGAGAGCGCATACCAGCAGCCGATGCGCATCTACCCCGCGGTCCATTACACGATGGGCGGCCTCTGGGTGGACTATAACCTGATGTCGAACGTCCCCGGCCTCTTCGTGCTCGGCGAGGCGAACTTCTCCGACCACGGCGCCAACCGCCTCGGCGCGAGCGCGCTCATGCAGGGCCTCGCCGACGGCTACTTCGTCATCCCCTACACCGTCGGCGATTATCTCGCCGGCCAGAAACCCGGCTCGCGTCCGAGCGCCGACAGCGCGGAATTCAAAGCCGCCGCCGATGGCCTGACCGCCGCGACGAAGCGTTTCCTCGACACGAAGGGCAAACAGCCGGTCAGCCATTTTCACAAACGCCTCGGCAAAATCATGTGGGACCACTGTGGCATGGCGCGCACGAAGGAAGGCCTCGAGGCCGCGCTGCAAAAACTCCCCGCGCTCCGCGAGGAATTCCACGCCACCGTCAACGTCCCCGGCTCCGGCGACACGCTCAACCAGTCGCTCGAGCAAGCCGGCCGCGTCGCCGACTTCATCGAGCTCGGCGAGCTGATGTGCCGCGACGCGCTGACGCGCGAAGAGAGCTGCGGCGGCCACTTCCGCGAGGAATTCCAGTATCCCGACGGCGAGTGCAAACGCGACGACGAGAAATTCGGCCACGTCGCCGCCTGGGAGTTCCAAGGCGTCGGCCAGCCCCCGATCCGCAACGTCGAGCCGCTCAACTACGAGTTCGTGAAGATGAGCGTGCGGAATTATAAGTAAGCCCCTCTCTCGTGGCCGACCGGCGCAAGCCGGCGCCCCGAGGATATCCCAATTTGTGACATCCTCTGCCGACCACTCTGAACGGCCGACGCCGACGATTTCCGAGGCGATCCCGATCGAGCGGATCGACTCGCGGATTTTCTTGGTGCGCGGACAAAAAGTTCTTTTGGACAGGCATTTGGCCGAACTCTACGGGACCACGACTCGCCTCGTGAATCAGGCCGTCAGGCGTAATCTGGAGCGGTTCCCGGATGACTTCATGTTTGTCCTGACCCGCGAGGAAGTGGCGAGGATATCTCAATTTGAGACATCCTCGGGCCTCAAGTATTCGAAGAGCGTCTGGGTCTTCACCGAGCAAGGCGTCGCGATGCTCTCCGGCCTGCTCAATTCGCCCCGCGCCATCGCCGTCAACATCGAGATCATGCGCGCCTTCGTGCGCCTCCGCCAACTGATCGCCTCGCATGCTGATCTCGCGCGCAAGCTCGCCGCCATCGAGAAAAAATACGACGCGCAGTTCAAGGTCGTCTTCGATGCGATCCGCGAACTCATGACGCCGCCGACTCCCGCCCAAAAAAAGGAGATGGGGTTCCACACGCTCATCAAGCCCACGCCCGCAGCGAAGCTGGCCAATCGAAAATCAAGAATCTAACGTCGAAAATTCAATCCCATGGTCGCCGCCGCCAATTCCACCCACCCCATCTCGATCACGCTCCGCGTCTGGCGCCAAGCCGGGCCGAAGGCTCCGGGCAAGTTCGTCGATTACCAGTCGGCGAACCTCAATCCCAACATGTCCTTCCTCGAGATGCTCGACGTCGTGAACGACGAGCTGACGCTCAAGGGCGAGGAGCCCATCGCGTTTGCCCACGACTGCCGCGAGGGCATCTGCGGCACCTGCTCCTGCACGATTAACGGCAAGCCCCACGGCCCGGGCAAGGGCGTCGCGACCTGCCAGGTTTACATGCGCAGCTTCCGCGACGGCGACCTGATCACGGTCGAGCCGTTTCGCGCCGAGGCGTTTCCCATAATCAAGGATCTCATCACGGATCGCAGCGCGTTTGATCGCATCCAGCAGGCGGGCGGTTTCATCACCGCGCGCGCCGGCTCCGCGCCCGAGGCCAACGCCCTCCCCGTCCCGAAAGGCGACGCCGATCTCGCGATGGATGCGGCGCAGTGCATCGGCTGCGGCGCGTGCGTCGCCGCGTGCAAGAACGCCAGCGCGATGCTCTTCGTCGCCGCCAAGGTCGGCCACCTCGGCCTCCTCCCGCAGGGCCAGGCCGAGCGCGACAAGCGCGTGCTCGCGATGGTCTCCACGATGGACGCCGAGGGCTTCGGCAACTGCACCAACCAATACGAGTGCAGCGCCGCGTGCCCCAAGCTCATCTCGCACGACTTCATCGCGCGCATGAACCGCGACTACCTCGGCGCCACGGTCCGCGCGGCGTTCAAGGCCGAGTCCCTCGGCGCCGGCGGCGGGGGTTGATTTCAGCACGTTGCCCTGCTCGGCAGAGCAGGGCCTCGTTGAGCTGTCGCCTGCCTTGTCCCGCTTCTTCCGAAGCGGGCTACCAAGCGAGCCGCGACGCTACTTCGGCAGAAACAGTCCCGCGCCCGGACCCATCGGGATGTCGAACACGATCCAGACGATCAGCAGCAACGTCCACGACACGATGAACGTGATCGAGTAGGGCAGCATGGTCGCGATCATGGTGCCGATGCCGGTCGAGGGCACGTAGCGCTGGGCAAACCCGAGCACGAGCGGGAAGTAAAGCATGAGCGGGGAGATAATGTTGGAGCACGAATCGCCGATGCGATACGCGCCCTGCACCAGCTCCGGCGAGTAGCCGAGCAGCATGAACATCGGCACGAAGATCGGCGCCATCAGCGTCCACTTCGCCGAGGCGCTGCCCATCACGAGGTCGAGTGTGGCCGAGAACAGCACGAGGCCCACCATGAGCAGCACCGGTTTCCCCTCCAGCCCCAGCGCCTTGATCCCCTCGGCCCCGTTCACCGCCAGGACGGTGCCAAGGTTCGTCCAGTTGAAGTAGGCGAGGAACTGCGCGGCGAAAAACGCCATCACGATGTAGGAGGCCATCGTGGCCATCGCCGCATCCATGCCGCGGACCACATCGCTGTCGCTGCGGACCGTCCGGGCGCCGAGCCCGTAGGCGAGCCCGGCCGTGAGGCCGATGAGCAGGATGAAAAAAATCAGGCCGCGCATGAAATACGAGGCGATGAAGGTCGGGTTCTTCGGATCGAGCAGAAATCCGCCGGGCGCAAACAGGCCCCAGAGAATCACCGCGGTCAGGATCGCCAGCGCCCATACCGTCCACCACAGCCCGCGTTTTTCCATGGCGCTGAGCGGCTTCAGCTCCTCGCGCGGCGCGGCTCCGGTGTAGGGGCCGAGCCGGGGTTCGACGATTTTCTCGGTCACGACGGTGCCGATGGCGGTGAGCAGGAAACTCGCGACGAACAAAAAGTAGTAGTTGGCCGTCGGGAGCACGACGATCCCGGGCTTCACCACGGCGGCGGCGGCCTGCGTGATCCCGGCGAGCAAGGGATCAAGCGTGCTGATGAGCAGGTTGGCGCTGAAGCCGCCGGAAACCCCGGCAAAGACAGCGGCGAGGCCGGCGATCGGATGGCGGCCCACGGTATGAAAGACCGCGGCGCCGAGCGGAATCATGAGCACGTAGCCGACATCGCCGCCCGAGTGCGACATGATGCCGCTAAAGATCAGAATCGGCGTGAGCCAGCGGCGCGGGGCGTTGAGGACGATGAGGCGCAGCGCGGCGGTGATAAGCCCGGTGCGCTCGGCGACGGCGATGCCGAGCAGGCACACGAGCACATTGCCGAGCGGCGGAAACGCCATGAAGTTCGGCACGACGTTGACCACGATGCGGTGCAGCCCCTCGATGGAGCAGAGGTTGACGATCTGCACCATCTGCCCCGTGGCGGGATGCATCGCCTGCACGCCCCGCGCGCTCAGCCACCACGAAAGCAGCACCACCACGACCGCCAGGCCGGCGAAGAGGGTCGAGGAATTCGGCAGGATATTGCCGGCGCGCTCGATCAGATTGAGAAACCGCTGGAACAGCGTGGCACGCGCGGGGGCATCGGGCATGGCTCCACTACGGCAAAACTCACCCCGCGCCGTCAATGCCGGCGACTAGAAGATCGCCAGGGCCTTCGCGCTCTCGACCGCCACCCACGCGCCGCCGCCGACCAGCGCGATCCAGAGCGCGAGCTTCATCATTTTCCGCCCCTGTAACGCCGCGTCGCGCAAATCCGTGTCGAAGCGCCGGCGGTTCTGGTGCGCCATGAAGCTCGCGAAACGCTCCCCCTGCAGGGAGCGGTGCCGGGGGCCGCGGCGCCCACGGATGAAGGGCAAATGGCTACAGAGATTGATGAGCGCGCGCAGCACAGTGCGCAGGCGATACTTTGGGGTGGTTTTTTCAATCCGAAAGCCGCTAGCGTCGCATTCTTTCGCGTCCATCACCCGACTTCGCCACTTTTCGTCCGCTCATGCATCATTTCCACTACTCCGGCTCCTCCCTCCATTGCGAATCCGTCGATCTCGCCGGTGTCGCGAAGCTCTACGGCACGCCGACCTACGTCTACAGCGCGGCCACGATGGAGGACAACTACCGCCGGCTCGAGCGGGGCCTCGCCGGGCTCGACGCGCAGCTCTGCTACGCGATGAAGGCCAACTCGAACCTCGCGATCCTGCGGCACTTCTCAAACCTCGGCGCGGGCTTCGACCTCGTGAGCGGCGGTGAGATCCGCCGCGTGCTCGCCGCGGGCGCCAACGTGAAGACGAGTGTCTTCGCCGGCGTCGGCAAGACCGAGGCCGAGATCAAGCTCGCGCTGGAGAACGGCATCTTCTCCTTCCACGTCGAGAGCGAGCCCGAGCTCGCGCGCATCAACCACGTCGCCGGCAAGCTCGGCTTGAAGGCGCCCATCGCCATCCGCGTGAACCCCGATGTCGACGCCCACACCCACGCCAAGATCACGACGGGCAAGAGCGACAACAAATTCGGCATCCCGCTCAAGCACGCCGCCGCCGCCTACGAGGCCGCCGCGAAATACCCGCACCTCCAGATCAAGGGCGTGCAGATGCACATCGGCTCGCAGCTCACCTCGGTCGCGCCGTTCGTCGAGGCGGTCGAGAAGGTCGGGCCGTTTGCCGCCGAGCTGAAGGCGAAGTATGGCATCACCTATTTCTCCATCGGAGGCGGCATGGGCATCGTCTACAAGGACGCGCTCGCGAGCGGGCAGCAGGCGTGGTGGGACGCACAGCCCGCCGATCAGCGCCCGCTGACCCCCGAGAGCTATGGCGCCGCCATGGTGCCGCTGCTGAAGCCGCTCGGACTGAAAGTGCTCCTTGAGCACGGTCGTTTCATGGTCGGCAACTCCGGCGCGCTCGTCTCGCGCGTCGAGCACCTGAAGCGCGGCGCGAGCAAGAACTTCCTCATCGTCGACGCCGCGATGAACGATCTCGTGCGCCCCGCGATGTATGAGAGCTACCACGAGATCGTGCCGCTCCACCGCGACACCACGCGCCGCGCGCTCACGGCCGACATCGTGGGCCCCATCTGCGAGAGCGGCGACTGCTTCGCCAAGGATCGCCAGCTCCAGGAAGTCGGCGAAGGCGAGCTGATTGCCTTCATGAGCGCGGGCGCCTACGGTTACACGATGGCCAGCCGCTACAACACCCGTGGCATGGCCGCAGAGGTGCTGGTGAAGGGCGGGAAGTTCGAACTCATCAACGCCCGCGAGACCTTCGAGCAGATGATCGCCGGGGAGAAGGTGCCGGCGTTTCTCAAGTAGCGGGACGTCGCGGCCGGAGCCTTGCCAAAAAATTCAGCAGCCGCCGCCTGGTAGCCGCGAGCGTGAGCGAGTGGACGACCTTGCGGGCTCCGCACGCTCACGCTCGCGGCTACGAATTTCCCGACCCGCTCGCGACCTGACGCACCGCCCGAAAATCACAGGTTTGTTTCATCTTTTCCGTGGCTTCCGCGGGCGCCGTGGGCAAACCCTCCGGCATGAACTTCGCGGTCATCGGTGCTGGCGCCTGGGGCACGGCCTTCGCCCTGCATCTCGCCCGGCTCGGCCGCGGCGTGACACTCGTGCCGCGGCGCGAGGCTCAGGCCGCGGAGCTGAACGCGCGCCGCGAGAACTCGGAGTATCTCCCCGGCATCGTCCTCCCGCCCACCCTCCGCATCACGGCTGATCTGAGGGCGGCCACGATGACGGCCGACGCGATTCTGCTCGCGTGTCCCGCGCAGGCGCTGCGTGAGACTTGCGTCCGCGTGGGCTCGGCCAAGCTCGTCGTCAGCCTCGCCAAGGGCCTCGAACTCGGCACGCATTTGCGCCCGTCCGAAGTAATCGCTGCGACGTTGCGCGGCGCCGCCGTGGGTGCGCTCACCGGGCCGACCAACGCCCTCGGCGTCGCGCGCGGCGATCCCTCCGCCATGGTGCTCGCGACAACCGGCACCGATGCCCTGCCGCTCCAAGCGGCGCTCAGCGGCCCGGCCCTGCGCATCTACACGAGCGATGATCTCGCGGGCGTGGAGTTCGGCGGCTGCCTGAAAAACATCTACGCGATCGCGGCCGGGTGCTGCGACGGCCTCAAGCTCGGCGACAACACCAAGGCCGCGCTCCTCACCCGCGCGCTCGCCGAGATGGTGCGCGTGGGCGCGGCGCTCGGCGCGCGTGCGGAGACCTTCTACGGCCTCGGTGGCTTTGGCGATCTGGTGGCCACGTGCTACGGCGGCTGGAGCCGCAACCGCGACTTCGGCCAGCAACTCGGCGAGGGCCGCCGCGTCGCCGATTTGATCACGCACCGCAAGACCGTCGTCGAAGGCTACAAGACCGCCGAGTCGTTCGCCGAGCTCTGCGCGCAACGCCAGATCGACGCCCCGATTCTGCGCGAGGTGCGCGCGGTCCTGTTCGAGGACAAACGCCCCGCCGCCGCGCTCGCCGCGCTGATGGCGCGCGAGCTGAAACGCGAAACCGCCGCCCGCCCATGAAATCCACCGGTCGCGTCGCAGTCTTTGGCAGCCTGAATATCGATCTCTTCCTTGAGGTGCCGTCCCTGCCCGGCCCGGGACAGACTGTGATCGCCACTGGATCTCAAAGGCAGTTCGGCGGCAAGGGCGCCAACCAAGCCGTGGCCGCCGCCCGCCAAGGCTCGGCCGTCACGATGGTCGGCGCCGTGGGCGACGACGTCGATGGCCGGCGCTACCGCGAGCACCTTGCGCAGGAAGGAATCGCCATCGACGCGATTACGGTCGTGGCGGGCGTCGCGACGGGCTCGGCGCACATCTGCGTCGACGCCCACGGCGAAAACCAGATCGCGGTCGATCCCGGGGCCAACGCCCGACTCAAGGCCGCGGCGCTCGCACGGGCGCTGCCCGGAGCCGCGCTGCTGCTCGCGCAGCTCGAGTGCCCGATCCCCGAAGTCGTCGCGGCGCTCCAGCTAGCGGCCGCCTATGGAATCCGGCCGATTCTGAACGCGGCGCCCGCCGCGGATCATTTTCCCTGGGGCACGCTGGCGATCGACACGGTGATCGTGAACGAGCACGAGTGCCGCGAGTGCTTCGCGCACACCCCGGCCGCGATGGCGGGTTGGTCGGAACCGGAGCGTCGCATTTTCTTCTCCGGCCTCAGGATCGGCCACTTGATTGTCACGCAGGGGGCGGAACCCACGCTCTACCTCAACGCGGAGACGGTGAGATCGATTCCGACCCATCCCGTGCAGCCGCGCGACACGGTGGGCGCAGGTGACACGTTTGCCGGGGCGCTCGCGGCAGAGCTGGCCGCCGGGCGCGATTGGCCGTCGGCTTTGCGTTACGCCAATGTCGCCGCCGCGCTCTCGACCCTCGCGGTCGGCGCCCAGGCCGCCATGCCGCGGCGGGCTGCGGTCGAGGCGGCGATGCGGTAGGGCGCGGACTCTTTTCCGCGCTTCTGGATTCAGATCCGACGCCCTGCCTCAGTGCCCCGCGCCGGCCTGGTGCTCTTGGATGTATTCCTGTTTCAGGCCGAGTTTTTCGGGAGCGTGGAGCACGAGCATCTTCATGCGGATGTCGCCCGGCACTTGCGCGGCGGTCGCCTTCGAGACGACGATCATCAGGATAATCGCGAGCGGCACGGTCCAGATCGCGGGCTGTTCGCAGAGGATGCGGAGCAGCGGGTGCTGGGCCCAAAAGGCGTTCAGCGGCGCGAAGCCCGCGAAGATTTTTCCCATCGGGCCCTTGTCGAGCGCCAGCGTGCCGAGGTTGGTGAGCGCCGCGGCCCCGAGGGCGCAGAGGCCGCCGGTCAGCATGCCGATGGCGGCGCCCTTCATCGTCATGCCCCGCCACCAAACGCTCATGAAGAGCAGCGGGAAATAGCTCGCCGCCGCGATCGCGAAGGCCTGCCCGACCATGAAATTGATCTCCAGCGGCTCGACGAAGCAGCCGAGCCCGATGGCGACGCCGCCGATAATCACGGCGGAAATCTTGAAGGCGGCCATGCGCTCCGCGGGCGAGGATTTCGGCCGCAGCATCCGGCCGTAGACGTCGTGGGCCAGCGCGCCCGTCATCGAGACGAGCAGGCCGCTGAACGTGCTCATGAACGCGGCGAACGCACCGGCGCAGGTGATGCCGCTCAGGATCGAGCCGAGCACGCCGGCGTTGGCGCCGAGCAGCGTGGGCAGCTCGAGCACGACCTTGTCGGTGCCCTTGGCGCCGACGCCGGAGTAAAGCTCGGGCATGAGGTTGCGCCCGATCGCTCCGAAGACCGGCGGGAACACATAGAAGACACCGATGAGAATCATCACCCACATGGTCGTGCGCTTGGCGGCGACGCCGTCGGGGTTGGTGTAGAAGCGGACCAGAATGTGCGGGAGACCGGCGGTGCCGCAGACGAGCGCGATGATGAGCGAGTAGGTGTAGAGCAGCGAGTAGGGCCGCTGGTGCTCCTCAAGATAAGCGGCACGCTGCTCGACGGGGAGCGCCGCGGCGGCGGCGTTGACGGCCTTGGTCGTGAGCGGCCCGAACGGCGCCACCCACACCTCGTCCTTGGGTGCCTTTTCGACGAGCGGCTTGCGCGCGGTATCGCCGAGCACGGTGACCGGCGCGGCGGTTTCGCCGGGAGCTTGGTTGGCGCCGATGTGGCCGTTGTAAAACCCGACGACCGACATCAGCACAAAAATCGGCACGCTGATGGCGAACATCTTCATCCAATATTGGAACGCCTGCACGAGCGTGATGCCCTTCATGCCCCCGAGCGCGACGTTGAATGTGATCACCGCGCCAACCACCACGACGCCCACCCAGTAGGGCATGCCGGGGAAAATGTAGGAGAGTGTCACGCCCGCGCCCTTCATCTGCGGCATCGTGTAGAAGAACCCGATGAAGAGGACGAAGCACACGGCGATTTTGCGGAAGAGCGGGGAGTCGAACCGGCCCTCGGCGAAGTCCGGAATCGTGTAGGCGCCGAACCGGCGCAACGGCCCGGCGATGAAGAGCAGCAGGAAGAGGTAGCCGCAGGCATAACAGACCGGATACCACAGCGCATCGTAGCCGCTCGACATCACCATGCCGGCGACACCCATGAACGAGGCCGCCGAAAGGTATTCGCCGGAGATCGCGGAAGCGTTCCAGCCGACGGAGACCGAGCGACCGGCGACGAAGAAGTCGCTCGCGGTCTTGGAGGTCTTCGCCGAGCGGAAGCCCATCCAGATCGTGACGACCACGGTGATGAGCGAGAACGCGAGAATCCACGGATCGACTTTGTCGAGCGCGGCGAGGGGGAGCGCGGAGGCGGGCAGCAGGGCGGCGATCATGGCTCAGCGATTCTCCTTTCCGGCCCGCTCACGCTCGGCCTGGGCGACCTCATCCTCCTCGAGCGCGATGGAGCGCTTGATGAAGACGTAGGAGATGATCCAGACAAAGGGGAAGAACAGCACGCCGAGGATCAGCCAGCTCAGCGTGAAGCCCGCGACCCGCGTGGCCATGAGCGCGGGCGCGAAGTAGTTCAGGAGCGGCATGCCGATGAGCGCGATCAGGAATGTCGCCGCGCAGGCAATCGAGAGGCCGAGCTGCCGGCGCATCAGCAAGCGGAGAAACGACTCGCTGTGCACCACGTCGTCGTGGGCGGGGGGCGGTTGGGGCATGGGAACGCCGAGATTGGGAACGCCGTCTGCCTGCGCAAGCCCGCGGACTGGGATTTTTTCTCCCACCGATTCAGGATTCAGCCGATTGTCGGAGCTAAGGCTCCTGAGGTTTGCAATCCGCCGGGCCCTGAATCTGTGGGAAGATTCTTCGGCAAAAAAAACAGGCGACACCCGCGATCGATCGGGCAACCCTGCCATCCTTTTGCCCGACGCCATGCCGCCTTCCGCCACGCCGCTACTCTACGAATCCCACTCGCACACGCCGCTGTGCAAACACGCGCGCGGCGAGCCCGAGGAGTATGCCGCCGCGGCCGAGGCCCGCGGGCTCAAGGGCATCGTCTTCACCTGCCACTGCCCCCTGCCCGACCGCATCTCGCACGCCGTGCGCATGACGCCGGAGCAATACGAGGACTACGTCGCGTTGATCGCGCGGGCGCGGGAAAAATTCGCCGGGCGCGTCGATGTCCGGCTCGGGCTCGAGAGCGATTTCTACCCCGGCGTGGAGCCGTGGCTGGAAAAACTCCACGCCCGCGTGCCGCTGCACCACGTGCTCGGCTCCGTGCACACCCAGGTGCCCGACTACCGCGCGTGGTATTTCCGCGGCGACTATTTCGCCTACCAGCAGGTTTATTTCGAGCACCTCGCCCAATCGGCGGAGACCGGGCTCTTCGACACGCTCGCCCACCCCGACCTCGTGAAAAACGAGGCGCCCGAGGAGTGGCACTACGCGCGCATCGAGCCTTTCATTTTGCGCGCGCTCGATCGCATCGCGAAGACGGGCGTCGCCATGGAGCTCAACACCTCCGGCGTGAACAAGGCGCTGCCTGAAATGAATCCCGGCGACCGCATCCTCTAGCTCATCCGCGAACGCGGCATTCCCGTGGTAATCGGCGCTGACGCGCACCGGCCCGAGCGCGTGGGCGATGGCTACGCGCTCGCGCTGCGCCGGCTCGAGGCGATCGGGTTTCGCGAGGTGAGCTTCTTCCTCGAGCGTCGGCGCCAGACCGTGCCGATCACGGCGGCGCTGGCTTCTCTGAGTTAGGAGCGGAGGTTGGCGTGGCACGGGCGTCCCGCCCGTGTGATGGGCATGGGCAGCCTGCCCAGGTTCGCGGCGCCGTGCTCGGTCCGCGGTCGGGACGACCGCGCCACTCCCCGCCATCGCACGGCTCCGACACCATAACGTCACGTGTGCGACGCGAATAAAAATTTCCCTCGCGTCCGCTTCCGCCCAAACCAATTCACCAGGCAGATCGTCTCGCCCGGCAACCCCCTCATTACCATGCGTGCATTCTCCTGTCTCACCGGCACGCGCGTCGCGGCGCTCGGCGTCGCCCTCGCGCTCCTCCCTGCCCTCGTTTCTGCGGCGACCGTCACCGGTCGCGTCCGCGATGCCAGCAGCAACACTTACCTGCTCGGCGCCACCGTCACGCTCCGCGAACTCAACCGCGACACCGCGACCGGCACTGATGGCGCGTTCGTCTTCAGCGACGTGCCCGCCGGCACCTACACGGTCGCCGCCAGCTCGCTGGGCTACGGGGAGAAGTCCGAGACCGTGAGCGTCTCTGCCGCCGGCGCGCGCGCGGTCGAGTTTGCGCTCGCCGCGGATGTGCTGCAGCTCGGCGCGTTCGTCGTCGAGGGCGCGCGTGAGGGCCAGGCCCGCGCGCTCCAGCAGAAGCGCACGGAAAACATGATCATGGACACCGTCGCGGCCGACGCCGTCGGCAAGTTTCCCGACGGCAACGCCGCCGAGGCGCTGCGCCGAGTGCCCGGCGTCTCCCTCGAGATCGATCAGAGCGAGGGGCGCTTCGTCGTCATCCGCGGCATCGATGCCTCGCTGAACAATGTCACGCTCAACGGCCAGCAGGTGGGTTCGCCCGCCGAGCAGGGCCGGCGCGGTCTCTCGATGGACTCCGTGCCCGCCGATCTCATCTCGCGCCTCGAGGTCGTGAAAGCCGTCACGCCCGACCGCGATCACAACTCCATCGGCGGCACCGTGAACATCGTCACGCAAAGTGCCTTCGATCGCTCGGAGTCGTTCGCGTTCGGCGCCCTCAGCCTCGGCTACAACGATTTCAGCGGCGACTGGGGCTGGCGCGCCGCCAGCGCCACCCTCGGCCGGGTGCTCGATGCGAGGCGCACATGGGGCCTCGTCGCCGGTGTGAGCTACTCGCGCCGCGAATACGCCTCGCAGACTTCCGACGCGCTCGACTACACCCAAGTCGGCGGCTTCTTCCGCCCGCAGACGCAGGAGTCGTTTGACTACGAGATCGAGCGCACCCGGCTCGGGGCCAACGTCGCGCTGGAATACCGCCCCGCGGAAGGCCAGCAGCTCTACGTCCGCTACAACTTCAACGAATTCACCGACGAGGAGGGCCGGCAGAAGACCGGCTACAACTTCGCCCTTGGCACCCTCACCGCCCAGACCGCCACGAGCGGCACCTACAGCCAGGGCCGCGCGACCAAGGAATATCGGGACTACAAGCAGAAGCACCTCATCGACGCGCTCTCCGTGGGGGGAAAACACGAGCTGCCCGGCGAATTCCAGCTGGAGTGGAAAGCCGGCGACTCCACGGGCGAGCGCGATACGCCCCGCCGCGTCGATTGGGAATTCCGCTCCGCCGCCGGCGCTTTTCCCAACAGCTACGTGCTCGGCGGCGAGACCCCAATCGTCACGCCGAGCGCCGCCTATTTCAACCCGGCCAGCTACCCCTTCCGCCGCGTGCGCTTCCGCACCGATCTCGAGCGCGAGGAGATTTTCTCCGGCCAGGCCGATCTGCGCCGCCCGGTGAGCTCGGGCAACGTCAATGGCTTTCTCAAGGCCGGCGCCAAGCTCGTGCGGAGCCAGAAGACCCAGGACCGCGCCAACGCGAACTACAACCTCGCCGCCGGCGCCGCCAACGCCTTCACGCTCGCCGACGGCGGCATGGCCGGCCCCGAGCCCG
>JANOCA010000268.1:0-17856 GCA_031411915.1 Opitutaceae bacterium | reverse complement strand
CTGATTGTTGATGCCGCGAAACCAGCCGGGATAGAGGCCGCGGGAAAAGCTCATCTCGAGTTCGTAGCGGGCGGTCTTCGGCTCGAATTTCGGGGCGGCGAGTCCGGTGAGATCGGCCACCACCTTGTCGAGCGCCTGGCGATAGACGCGCGTGATGCTCGCGACGTATTCCGGCGACTTGAGGCGGCCCTCGATTTTCAACGATGAGACACCGGCACGCACGAGGTCCGGCAGGACCTCGAGCCCGGAGAGATCCTGCGGGCTGAGCAAATAGCGGCGGTCGCCCAGGTCCACTTTCTCGCCATCGGAGATCAAATCGTAGGGGAGGCGGCAGGCTTGGGCGCATTCGCCGCGGTTGGCCGAGCGGCCCCCCAGCGACTCGCTCGTGAGGCATTGGCCGGAGTAGGCGACGCAGAGGGCGCCATGCACGAAGACCTCGAGCGGGAGCTGCACCTCGGCGGCGGCTTGGGCGGAGTTGATGGCCGCGATGTCGGCGAGGGAATTTTCGCGCGCCAGCACGACCAGCTGAGCGCCCAGCTTGCGGGCAAACGCCACGCCCGCGCCGCTCGTGATCGTCATCTGGGTCGAGCAGTGGATCGGGAAGTCGGGCGAGAGGCGGCGGATGACGCGGCAGATGCCGATGTCCTGGACGATGGCGGCGTCGACTCCGCTCGCGATGATCGAGCGGAGGTAATCCTCGGCGGCGGGGAGTTCGTTGGCGAAGACGAGGGTGTTGAACGTCACGTAGCCGCGCACGCCGCGACGATGGAGAAAAGCCATTAGCGCCGGCAGGTCGGCCTGCGTGAAATTCTTCGCGCGCATGCGGGCGTTGAAGCGCTCCAGCCCGAAGTAGATCGCATCGGCGCCGTTCTCGACGGCGGCGCGTGCGCACTCCCAGTCGCCGGCGGGGGCGAGCAGCTCGGGACGGCGCGGGGCGGGCGAGGACATGGGTGACGGAGCGTTCGTGTTTTCCAGCAAAGCGCAACGGTCAGGCCGAAGCGCCGAGAGTCCCCGCGCGAGTCTTCACGTGCGCGCGCAGCAGCGCCAGGAACTGTTCCGCGCCGCGGCTTTGGTAGCGTTGCAGATGCCGGATCACGACGAGTTCGCGCGTGATTTCGCTGCCAGTGAGCCGGAGGTAGGTGAGCGTGTCGCGATCATCGGGCTGGCGGGCGAGTTCGGGAAGGAGAGAGATGCCGAGGCCGGAAGCGATGAACTGCTTCAACGTCGCGACCTGCGCGCAACGGTAGCCGATGCGCGGCTGGAATTTGTGGTCGCCGAAGAAGGCGCGGATCTGCCCGGCAAGGGAACTCGAATCGCCGAGCGAAACGAATGTCTCGCCCGCGAGGTCGCTGACGCTGATGGCGGTGCGGCTCGCGATGGGGTGGCTTTTGCCGACGACCAGCAGCAACGGTTCCGTGAGCAACGGTTCGACCGAGATGCGGTGTTCTTTCACGGGCAAGGGCACCACCGCGAGGTCGAGGTCGCCATCGATGACAGCGCGCACGAGATTGCTGCGAAAATCCTCCTGCGCATCGATCAGGAGATTGGCGTGGGTCTCGCGGGCCTTTCCGATAAGCGGGGTGATGAGGTAAGGCATCACGGTTTGGACCGCGCCTACGGTGATTCGCCGACCTAGGCTGGGATGGTCGCCGAGTTCCTTGGTGGCGTTTTCGACTTCGAAGAGGATGCGTTTGGCCCGTTCCAAGAACGCGGTGCCGGCTTCCGTCAGGACCGCCTTCCGTCCGAGTCGGTGAAACAGCTTATGTCCGACCTCACCTTCCAGCTTTATGATCTGTTGGCTAAGTGAAGGTTGCGCGACTCGGCTACGTTCGGAGGCGCGGGTGAAATTTCCCGTTTCAGCGACTGCAACGAAGTAGCGGAGTTGGTGCAGTTCCATAGATTAAGACTATTGATACGATAGGAAGGACAGATTTCAACTATTACAAAGGATGACGTAAGATAGGCACGTCGAGACGAGATCGTCCCGGCGACAACCAAGACAATACAATGAATAAGAACATCATCCTAGCGGTCCCCTTCGGCCTTTTGGCTACCGCGCTCGTGCTTTCTTTCGCTTCCTCTCTTCCCGCCGAGGCCGTCATTGGCTTCGCGGCTGTGCTCGTGGTGCTTCGCATCGCGGCCATGGAATACCGCATCACGTGGAAGAGTTTGTTCGGCCGCAGCTGACAGCGGTCGAATCATCAGCCTGCAACAGGGGCCCGGAGCAATCCGGGCCCCTTTTTCTTTTGGGCGGGACAGACTAGCAGCCCGCCCTGACACTTTTTTTGCGCGCCGCGCAGACAAACCCCGGGGTTCATGACGCTCTTCAGGCAAACATCGCCCAACTCCGCCCGCATGGAGGTCCTGCCCGAACATGAATCTTGGAAAACTTGGTTTCAGCTCTACGGCCCGAAACTGCTGCTGTGTGCGCGGCAGTGGACGCGCTCGCTGGCCGATGCCGAGGATGTCGTGCAGGAAGCCTTCGTGCGATTCTGGCGCCATCAACGGAGCCTGCCGGGCGAGCCGATGGCTCTGCTGGTCACCTCGGTGCGACGCGCGGCCTTTGACCTTGCGCGCCGCGAGGGGCGGCGAATCGCCCGGGAGGAACGCGTGGCAGCTGACGAGCCCCAAGCCTATTTCCAAATTCCCGTTGACGGGGATGATCGTCGGGCCGCGATTGAGGCGGCGCTCCGGCGCTTGCCCGACGAACAGCGCGAGGTGCTCGTGCTCAAGATTTGGGGAGAACTCACGTTCGAGCAGATTGCCACGGAGCTGGGGCTCTCGGCTAACACCGCGGCCTCGCGCTATCGCTACGCCCTCGCGGCGCTTCGCCAACAAATGACCCTCGCCGAGTGCCATGGATGACGAACTTAACAGCCTGGAATCCGAACTGCGCGGCCTGCGACCCGCGTCAGTGTCGCGCGCGCTCAGCGACCGGGTCAGTGGCGCGCTTGCCGCTGCGCCGATGCGTGGGGCGAATGCCACTGTGCATTGGTTCTGGGCCGGGGCGCTTCCGGCGGCCGCGGCGGTCGTCGCGGTCTTGCTGCAATTGGCACCGGCGAAGCGAGGTGACTCGCGGTCTTCAACGGCGGTCGTCGCGAGCGACGTGCAGCTCAAGCCGTTCGCCGCGGAGAACCTGCTCGTCTCCGCGCGCGACGAGGGCCTCGTCACGCTCGATGACGGCACCACCGCACGGCGCGAACGCCTGCGGTTTGTCGACACCATCGTGTGGAAGAATCCCCGCACCAACGCCTCGCTGACTTGGACGGTCCCGCGCGAGGAAGTGCGCGTGGTGCCGGTCGTTTTCCAATAATCCGTTTCACCTTTTGCCTATGAAAACTGAAATTCGATATCTCGCTGCGGCTGTTGCCGCGCTCGCCTCCCTGCAACTTGGATCCGCGGCTGCCGCGGAAAAACCCGAGACGAAAGCCCGGACCGAAATGCGCGTCCTCTCTTCCCCCGAACGCCGGCTCGTCGAGCAGCGCGCGCCTGACAAGGTGGAAAAGGAAACTGTGGCCTTCCTCGGCGTGGAGACAGGTCCCGTGTCTGCCACGACTGGTGCTCAGCTCGGCCTCGCCCGAGGCACGGGCTTGGTGGTGAATCACGTCGTCCCGAAAAGCCCCGCCGCCGGCGTCCTTCAGGAACACGACATCCTGCTCAAGCTCGATGACCAAATCCTCATCGAGACGCGACAGCTCGCGGTGCTCATCCGCAGCCGCAAGCACGGCGACGAAGTTACCGTGACCTACATGCGGGCCGGCCAGAAAACCACCGCCAAAATCACGCTCAGCCAGCATGAGGTCACGAAGCTCAGCAGCCTGGGTGGTTTGTCCGAGGTGCGCAGTTTCACGTTCGCCCCGACCGTGCCGGGCATGCAGTGGTCCGAGGCGCCCGTGGCCGGTGCTGGTGGCCACAACCGGGAGGAAATCGATCGGGTCCTCTCGATGATCCATGGCGCGCGGACCCGGGTTGGTGCGGATGGGCAGCAGTCTCCCTTGCGCATCCAAATTGATCGCCAGGGCGGACCAGGATTTCGTGCGATGAGCGTCAATACCGCGGACAGCAGCCTCGTGTTCACCGATGATCAGGGCTCGTTGGAGCTTTCGCAGAAAGCCGGAGCCAAGACCTTGGTCGCCAAGGACGCGAAGGGCGCGGAGATTTTTTCCGGCCCTGTGACGACCCCCGAGGAGCGCAGGGCGCTGCCCGACGCCGTGCGGACGCGCCTCGAGAAACTCGAGGGCATGCAGGATGTGACCTTCCGCACCGACGGCGATTTCAAGGGCACCGAGACCAAGGTCGTCCGCCCGCTGGAGCGCAGCATTTCGCTCCCCCGCCAGTCGGCGCCGCTGGGTGTGCGCCGGCCCGCGTTGCTCTGAGGCAGGAAAATTTTCTCCGGGGAGCTTGCCCGGAGGAAGGAAACCGAAACCGCGGGGCGTTGTGGCCCCGCGGTTTTTGCTAAACGGCAGGCACGACCGGCGGCGGTGTCGCCGCAGTGCGATGACGAAAGAAGATCGCGAGGATCAGCGACAGGACCACCGCCGAGATGAAGCCTACGATGGCTTGCATGGTTAGCATCACCCCGGGCCGCGTCATGAACTTGATCATGCCCTCGGCTTGGGCGATGGCCGAGGACGGGATGCCTTTGGCCTCCAGCTTCGCCATTTCCGCCTGAAGCACCATGTCCCCGAATCCGGGATTGATGACCGCGAAATACAGATACGCGGTGACGACCCCGAGCAAGCTGGCAACCAACCCTGTGAGCACGCCGCCGCCCAGCGCCGAGCCGTAGCCCCATTCCGAGGACGCCGGGAAACTCGCCCGCTTCTCGCGCATGGCGAGCGCGAGGCAGGATACGCTAATCGCGAGACCGCCGAGCATGCCCACGGTCTGGCCGGCGCCGAATTTCTCCACGTTGTCGTGAAAGCCCGCGAAGTAGAGGCCCAGGGTAAGCACGGCGCCGGCGATCGCCATGATCGCGCCGTAGGTGAGGGGAATTTTCATCACCCGTCACGCTGGTGGCTCGCCTCCGACGAGGCAACGCCTCCGTGATCACCGTCGGCCGCCGGGAGGAACGGCTCAGGAGTTGTCGCCGTCGAGCATGCGGCCGAGGCCGCCCAGCACAGACCCTTCCTCGCGGCCGGCTTTGGCGGCGCCCACGATGCGGCCGGCAAGCCGGGAGAAGGGCAGCGATTGCAGCCAGATTTTTCCCGGCCCGCGCAGCGTCGCGAAGAAAAGCCCCTCGCCGCCGAAGAAGGCGGTCTTGATGCCCCCCACGAGCTGGATGTCGTAGTCCACGGTCGGTTGGAAGGCGACGATGCACCCGGTATCCACTCGGAGGATTTCACCCGGCGCGAGCGTGCGCTCGTAGAGCGTGCCGCCGGCATGGACGAAAGCCCAGCCGTCGCCGGTCAGGCGCTGCATGATGAAGCCCTCGCCGCCGAACAGCCCGGCGCCGAGCCGTTTTTGGAACGCGATGCCCACGCTCACGCCCTTCGCCGCGCAGAGGAACGAGTCCTTCTGCGCGATGATCTCGCCGCCAAGATCGCTCAGGTGCATCGGGAGAATTTTCCCGGGGTAGGGCGCGCCGAAGGCGACGCGTTTTTTCCCCATCCCCTGGTTTTGAAAGACGGTCATGAAGAGCGATTCACCGGTGAGCAGGCGTTTGCCCGCGCCGAGCAGCGAGCCGAGGAAGCCGCCGCTGCGCTGCGAACCGTCGCCGAAAATCGTCTCCATCGCGATCCCGTCGTCCATGAACATCATGCCGCCCGCCTCGGCCACGACGGCTTCCTGGGGATCGAGCTCGACCTCGACGAACTGCATGTCGTCGCCGTGGATCGTGTAGTCGATCGTGTGCATCGCTGAGCCGAGGGCCGGAGGGAGTTGGTTCATGGTCGGGAGAAGAAACGAAACGGTGGTCAGGCGGCGAGCGGCATCCGCTCCGCGCGGCGACGCGCGTTGGCCGTGACCGCGAGGGGCACAAGCTGCGGACGCCGGGCGTAGTCGCCGACCGCGGTCAGGAGCAGCAGCGTCGCCACGTAGGCGGCGAAGAATTCAAAGGCGAGGGCGCCGAGGGCGACCCCGGCCACCGTCGCCAGCGCGACAGGCACAGCGAGGCGGGAGAGCAGAGTTTCGAGTTTCATGGGAGCGTTATTTGATTTCAACGCGCCAAGAACACGGCCAGCCGTGAAAAGTTACAGCCCCCTGCTCACTCGCGGATGGCCGCTCGCACCAGGCGGTCGTCCCCGTCGTTTTGCGCGGGCTTTAGCCGGAGTGCGGCGCACAGCAGGTTGTAGATATGGATGTTCTCCGTTTCCGGCACTTCGACGCCGCGGCGAAACGCCGGCCCGTGCGCGATAAATATCCCCCGCATGCGCGTGAGCTGAGGATCGTAGCCGTGGTCGCCGAGCAGATAGCCCTGCGCGGCGTAGCGTGTGGCCAGGCGTTCGTAGGCGGCGCGGGTGCCTACATGCCAGCCCTCCTCGGGCAGCACCCAAACGGGAGCGATGCGGGCATTGCCGCGAAAGTGAAAATGCGCCGGCAGATCCTCGGCGAGATACGCCTTCACGTGCGCGACCCCGTCAAATTTTCGCACGAGCGCCGCAGCGTCGCCGCGCAGCGGACGCAGCGAAAGAGCGCTCCCCTCATCCTCGATCAGCACCGCGTCGCGATCGATGAGGTCGTCGATGATCACGACGCGATCGCGGCTGGTCGGGGTCATGCCGTGATCGGAGACGACGACGAGGTTGGGCTCGATGCCCGCGCCGCGCAGGCGTGCGAGCATCGTGGCGATGCGATCGTCGCCGAGCTTGATCGCGGCGACCAGTTCCGGCGAATCGGGGCCGAAGCGGTGGCCCTGGCTGTTGGTCTCCTCCAAATAAAACGTGATGACCGCGGGGCGCTCCTCGAGGGGCAGCGCGAGCCAACCCATCAATTCGTCAAGCCGCTTCTCGAACGGGATGCTGTAGTCGTATTTTTTCCAGAACGTCGGCCGCACGCCGCCGATCTCGGCTTCGGAGCCAATCCAGAAAGACGCCGCGGCCTTGCGCCCCTGCCGGATCGCCGTGACCCAGATTGGCTCGCCGCCCCACCAGCGTGAATCTCCGGCGGAAACGGGGTTGTTGTAGCGGAAGAACATCCCATGCGCCGGATCGAAGAAGATGTTGTTCACGATGCCGTGGTGTGCAGGCCGCAAACCGGTGACGATCGTGTAGTGGTTGGGAAACGTGTTGCTGGGAAACACCGGGACTAATCCGCGCGCCGCGACGCCGTCGCGCTGCAGCGCGCGCAGCGTGGGCGAAGCCTCGCGATGCAACGCCGTGTAGTCCCAGCGGAATCCATCGAGCGAAATCAGGATGAGAGGCGCCGGTGGCTCCGCTCCGCGAAGGAGGGCGAGGCCGACGAATAGCAGCGTGGCGAGGAGTCTCATCGCAGGGTCACAATCGTGGCGCCCCACGAGCCGCTGTGTTCATCGCCCAGGCGAAACGTAGCGACACGGGGCTCGCGCCGCAGCAACGCATGGACCGTTTCCCGCAGGGCGCCGGTGCCCTTGCCATGCACGATGCGCACCGTGCGAATGCCGCGCGCGGCGCATTCGCCGAGATAGGCCGGAATCAACTGGCCCAGATCGGCCGGCCGAAACGTATGCAGATCCAGCTCTCCCGTGATCGGCAGCGGCACGGGTGCGGCTTCGTGATCCGGGCCGGCGTGCTGAGGGCTCACGGCGATTTCGGCTGCTCGGGGGCGGGCCGCGCGGGAGCCGCGGGTGGGGTCACGGGCGGGGACGGGTCCGCGACCGGACCGGCGGCTTCAGTCGGTGCGGGAGGCGCGGGCTCGGGTGGCGCGGGCGGGGGCGTGGGGTCGATTGTCGCCGCATCGGGCGTAGGCGACGCCGGCTCCGCCTTTTTCTCGTGATCCTGGTAGTCGTGCTCGTGCGAGTAGTCCGTGTAGTTGTCGTGATACGGATCGGGGCCGGCGTTCGTGTCGGGTGGAGTCGAAGGAGGGGGCGTTGAAGCAGGCGGGGCTTCGGTGAGCTTGAGCTGGTTTTGCTTCCGCTCGTCGTCATCCAGCGCGCGTTTGAATTCCTCCTCGACGCCGCTCGCGGCCTTCTTGAACTCGCGCATGGTCTTGCCGAGCCCGCGTGCGAATTCCGGCAGTTTCTTCCCGCCGAAGAGCAGGAGAATCAGCACGAAGATGAGCATCATCTCCGGGGCGCCGAGCCCGTCGATGAATGCCAGAGGCGCGCGTAGCGTGTCCATCTGGCCAGCGTGACGCAGGTGCGGGTGAAATGTCAGCGCGAATTTCCGGCCGCTCAGGCGACCCGGATTTGGACGGAGAAACGCTGCGTCTCGCCCGGGGGCACGAACTGCAGGCCGACCTTGTGCTCGGGCGCGTTGGGCGGGCCCATCCAAGGCTCGACACAGTAGAACGGCGAGTCGTCGGCGAGCGTCCAGGTGACCACCGTGGCGTTTGGATGCGGCACGGGCTCGGTGCCGAGCTCCACGTGGAGATCGCCCGGCCGCCCCTTCTCGCCGAACATGACCTCGTTGGATTGCAGCGCCGTGTGCAGGCAGTCGACGAGGGCGGGATTCGCGAGGCTTTCCTCGTCCTTCAATTGCGGACCGGCGATCAGCCCGCCCTGCGCATCCTGGCGCAGGCGCTTGGCGGCGGCGATGCGGATGATGTAATCGGCCCGCTGGGTGCCTTCGCTCCATGGCAGCGTGAAATAGAAATGATGCCCCGCGGACCAAGGCAGCGGCTCGCGGCCCTGGTTGGTGAGGGCAAATTCGCAGGAGAGGCCCAGCGGATCGAAGCGATACGTGACGGCGAACTCATACTCATACGGGTAGCATTCGCGCGCCTCGTCGCCCGGGATGAATTGCGCCACGAACCCGCGGGCGTCGAGCTGCACGACCTTGAAGTCGCCCTGCCGCGCGAGGCCGTGCATGGGCATGGCGCGGCGCACGCCGTCGGCCGCGCGCCAGAAATGGATGTCGCCGCGATCGAAGACGCGCGCGTTGAAGGGAAAAAGGATCGGGTTGCCGCCGCGCACCTTGGCGAACTCGGCGAAATTGGCGTTTTCCGGCCAGTAGATCACGTCGCGCACGGAGCCGTCGCCGAGCTTGAGGTTCCAATTCATGAGCCGCGCGCCCTTCTCGGGCAGGGCGAGGAACGTGGAGTTTCCCACGCGCCAGCGCGTGAGAGTCTGACCCTGATACGGGACTTTTTCCATCGGCGAGGGGCGAAGTTGACTGGAGCGCCGGGCGCTCCGCAAGGGTTGTGTGGAAACACCGCGGCTTTTTCAAGCGGCGCGATGCTTGCGCTGCGGGAGGCTGAAGCTATCAGTGCTCGCGTCGATGCAATCCCGTTTCCTAGTGCTCGCGTTTCTCGCCTTCCTCTCCGCCGGCCTGCTTGGCGCGGCGACGGCGATCGCGCCCGTGCCTCAGCTGACGGGTGCCAAGACCAAGGTCGTGATCATCCCGGTGCAGGAACAGGTGGATTCCCCGCTGCTCTTCATCGTGCGCCGCGGCCTCAAGGAGGCGATCGAGGCCAAGGCCGATGTCGTCGTCCTCGACATGAAGACGCCCGGCGGCGCGCTCGATGCGACCTTCGAGATCATGGAGGCGCTCGCCAAATTCCCTGGCAAAACGATCACCTATGTGAACACGGAGGCGATCTCGGCCGGGGCTTTCATCGCGGCGACGACCGAGGAGATCTGGTTCTCGCCCGATGCCGTCATCGGCGCCGCCGCACCCGTGCAGGCGGGCGGCAAGGAGGTCGACGAGACCATGAAGCTCAAGATCGTGAGCTACCTGAAGGCCCGCGTCCGCGCGATCTCCGAGGGCAAGGGCTACCGCGGCGAGGTAATTTCCGCGATGATCGACTCGACCAAGGAGCTGAAGATCGGCGACAAGGTGATTAAGGAAAAGGGCGAGTTGCTGTCGCTCACAGCGACCGAGGCGATGCAGACCTACGGCGAACCGCCCGCGAAGCTCCTCGCCACCGGCATCGCCAAGACGCTCGACGATTTGTTGACGGAGAAATTCGGCGCCGACCGCTACACTTCGCAGCGCCTCGAGATTACCTGGTCCGAGCGGCTCGCGGTCTTCATCAAGACCATCACGCCGATCCTGATGGGGCTTGGCCTGCTGGCGCTCTATGTGGAGTTCAAGACGCCGGGCTTCGGGGTGTTTGGCGTCACGGGCATCGTGTGCCTCGGGATCGTGTTTCTCGGCAGCTACGTCGCCGGCCTTTCCGGGCACGAGCCGATGCTTTTCTTCGGGCTTGGCGTGGCGATGGTCGCCGTCGAGATTTTTTTCTTTCCGGGACTTGTCGTGCTGGCGCTCAGCGGTGTCGTGCTGATGTTTGGTTCGCTCGTATGGTCGATGGCCGATCTGTGGCCCAACGAGCCGATCTCCGTTGCGTGGTCCGCGGATGCGTTTGTGGCCCCGCTCGGCAACTTGGGATTAGGCGTGCTGCTGGCTGTCGTGCTGGCGCTGGCGCTGGCGAAATTTATTCCCAAAGGCTGGTTTTTCACCCGGCTCGCCGTGGCGCAACCGATTGCGGGATCGGCCCAGATGGCCGGGGTCGCGCCCGATGTGGGCGCGAACGCTGCCGGCCTCGTGGGTCGCACTGCGATCACCGCGACGGGCCTTTTTCCCAGCGGGCAAATCGAGCTTGATGGCCGTCATTACGAGGCGCGCGTTGAGGTCGGCTCGGTGCCGCCGGGCGCGCGGGTGGTCGTGCGGCGCAAAACCGATTTCGGCCTCATCGTCGATCGCGGGGAGAAAGGAACCGGATGACGGCGGTGCTTTTGTTCTTCGCGGTTGGGGTCCTGCTGCTGGCGCTCGAAGTGATCGTGCCCGGCGCGATCCTCGGAATCGCCGGCGGGATATCGATGTTCCTCGGTGTGCTGATCGCCTTTGATCAGTTTGGCGCGGATGGCGGCTTGGTCGCCACGGGTGTCGCCATCGCGGCGGTGGCGATCACGCTGTATCTCGAATTTGTGCTCCTCCCTAAAAGCCGGCTGGCGAGAAAATTCTCCATGAGCGCGACGGTTGACGCCACGAGCCAGCCGGCCATCGCGGACCGCGCGGCGGTGGTGGGCCGGCGCGCGATTGCCGTCACCGCGCTCGCCCCCAGTGGCTATGTCGAGCTGGGTGAGCGTCGCTATGAAGCGTTCTCCCGCAGCGGCCTCATCGCGTCCGGCGAAGCCATCGATATTGTGGATGTTGATAATTTCCGTCTGATCGTTTCCAAACCCGCAGCTTCAACCATCGAAATCAAATGCCCATCTGGCTAATTGCACTGCTCAGCGTCGGGGGACTCTTCGCCCTCATCATCTTCGCCATCGTCTTCAGCTTGGTCGGAGCCTACGTGAAGGCTCTTTTTAACGGCGCTCCGGTGCCGCTGTCCAAGTTGGTCGCGTTGAAATTCGCGAGCATCCCCTACGGCTTGATCGTGGATGCGCGCATCACCGCGGTCCGGGCCGGCATCGAGGTGAACGCGGACCAGATCGCCTCGCACTATCAGGCTGGCGGCAACGTCGTGCCCACGATCCAGGCGCTCATCGCGGCCCAGAAGGCTGGCATCGAGCTCGGCTGGAACCGCGCCTGCGCCATCGATCTCGCGACCAAGGGCTCGGGCAAGAGCGTCGTGGAAGCCGTGCGCACCTCCGTTGATCCCAAGGTGATTGACTGCCCTAATCCGGAAGGCGGCCGCACCACCATCGATGGTGTCGCCAAGGACGGCATCCAAGTGAAGGTGAAGGCGCGCGTGACCGTGCGCACGAACCTCGACCGCTTCGTCGGCGGCGCCAAGGAGGACACCATCATCGCGCGTGTCGGTGAGGGCATTGTCTCCACGATCGGCTCGGCCGAGACCTACAAGATTGTGCTCGAGTCCCCGGACAGCATTTCCAAGACCGTGCTCGCGCGCGGCCTGGATGTCGGCTCGGCGTTCGAGATTCTGTCCATCGACATCGCCGACGTGGACGTCGGCGAGAACGTCGGCGCCAAGCTCCAGGAAGCTCAGGCCGAGGCGAACAAGAACATGGCGCAGGCGCAGGCGGAAATCCGCCGCGCCGCCGCGGTCGCCGTCGAGCAGGAGATGAAGGCCCGCGTGCAGGAAATGCAGGCTGAGGTCGTGCGCGCGCAGGCTGAGGTGCCGCGCGCGATGGCCGAGGCGTTTCGCTCCGGCCGGCTCGGCGTGATGGACTATTACAAGATGGAAAACGTGCAGGCTGACTCCGCGATGCGCTCCTCGATCGCGCATCCCGAGGGCAAGAAGTAACCGTCGCGCGGAAACCCACCCGCCATGCTGAACAAGATCATCGACTGGGTGCTGGGGCACCTGCCGATCGTCATCTTTGCTTTCGTCATCGTCGCCCAGATGATACGGGCGGCGAAGCGGGGGCGCCAAAACCCCGCGGAGGAGGCGCCGATGCGGCCCGACGCGCTTGAGGAGGATCGCCGCACCCGCGAGGTGCAGGAACAAATCCGCCGTCGGATCGCGGAGCGGCGCGCGGGTGCGGCGCCGGGCGCTGTACCGCCCGTCATGGAAAGCCGTCCCGCACCGTCGCCGGAAACGACGCAGCTGCCCGATGTGTTTGACGGCCCGCTCGGGCGGATGCTCCAGGAGCTGCAGAAACGCGCCCAGCCTCAACCCGTGCCCGCGCCGCCTCCGATGGTGGCAGTGGCGCGCGAGAACGCCGAGCTGGAGCGTCAGCAGCAGCTGGCGGACGAGTTGAAGTCGTTGGAGGACGCCCGCGCTGTCGCAAGGCGCCGCGCCGCGCAGATCGCGGCCGAGAAAGACGCGATGGCGCAGCGCGAACCCGCGCTTCTGGGCACCTCGCGCGGCCGGCTCCTGGCTGACCTCAGTGACCCGCAGAGTCTGCGCCGAGCCTTCGTGCTACGCGAGGTCCTGGGCGCGCCTGTGGCGCTGAGATAGTCGCAAAGATCGCCGGTGGTCTGAAATCCGCATAAGCCCGGCGTGCGATTCCGGGCCAGGCTCAAGGCTGAGGTGCCGGCAATTTGCCCTCGCGGCGGCCCGCGCCGAGCATCTCGCCGAGATTCTTCTGCGTGCCGTTGATCTCGAGCATCAGGTTCTCGGCGGCATTGGTCTCGATAAACACGGCTCCGGGGCGTGGGACGATTTTCGTTTCGCCGGGCACGACCGCACCTGCGAAAAGCACGGCGCCCTTGGTATCGTCGGCGTTCATCACCCTTACCGTCACCGTCACGGGCCGCAGGGCCACCAAGCCAATCGTGGGGCCCACGGCTTTGCCACCGGTGGTTCCGGACTTGGCGGCCGGTGAGCCGCTGCCGGAGAAAACGGCCTTGAGAATCAGCACAACGAGCAGGGCGACCACGACGAGACCGCCGATCTTGAGGCCCTTGAACACGAGGGCGGGATCGAGGCCCTTGGGGAGCGAGCTGCCGGTGCGCGCGCGGCTCGGACCGCGGCCGGCAGTGGCCGGTTCGGCGGCAGGCGCATTCGGCTCGGCACCGTCAGCGGGCGCGGCGGTGACTTCCACGCGGCCGTAGACCTCACGGCTGGACGTGCGGGGCTTGGTCTCGCCATGGCTCAGAGCCGCATAGTCAGCCATGATCCGATCGGCGGGCAGCTTGAGGTGGTTGCAGTAGGTGCGGAGGAAACCGCGGGTGTAGATCTCGGTGAGCCCGATGTCGAATTGGTTGCCTTCGAATTTCTGGAGATAGTCGCCGCGAATCTTGGTCGCTTCGGCGGCATCGCGCAGGGAGATGCCCCTCTTTTTGCGCGCCTCCTCGAGTCGTTCACCGATAGTCTGCATGGTCAGGGAAATGGAGTGGGGGAAAACTTGGTGACAGAAACTTCGCCGGAGCGAGTTTCTTCTTCGGGATGTTATCCACAATCGACGCGTTAAGGCTCGCCCACTCCGTTGCCGCGCCCGGATAGGATGCGCCTCAGGTGGCGTCCAAGTCCACGAGGATTTCGCGCGGGCTGGAACCGTTCTCCGGCCCGACGATGCCCTTCTCTTCCATGAGGTCCATGATGCGCGCGGCGCGGTTGTAGCCGATGCGCAGACGCCGTTGGATCATCGAGGTGCTGGCGCGCTTGGTGGATTTCAGGACGTCGAGCGCCTGCTTGTAGAGCTCCTCATCGTCGCCGAGCTCGTCGTCGTCGTCGGCTCCGCCCTCGCCATCCTCGTCCTCGCGCGCGGCGCGGTCGATCTGCTGCTGCACGGCCTGCACGTATTGCGGCGGGCCGTTGCGTTTGAGAAACTCCACGATCTCCTGGACCTCCTCGTCGGCGACGAAGGCGCCCTGCGCGCGCACGAGGCGCGAAGTGCCGGGGGGCGAGAAGAGCATGTCGCCGCGGCCGATGAGCGTGTCCGCGCCCTTCACATCAAGGATGGTGCGGGAGTCGACCTGGGAGGCGACTTGGAAGGCGATGCGCGAGGGCAAGTTGGCCTTGATGACGCCGGTGATGACGTTCACCGAGGGGCGCTGGGTGGCGATGATGAGATGGATGCCGGCGGCACGCGCGAGCTGGGCGAGGCGGGCGATGCTCGTCTCGATCTCGGCGGGCGCGATCATCATGAGATCCGCCAGCTCGTCGATGATGGCTACGATGTAGGGGAGACGGTCGGGGATCTCCATGTCCTCCACGACGGGCGCGACACCGTTGAGGGTCGTCTGCTCCGGCGGGGGAGGGAAGGGGGTGGCGGACTTGCCCTTCTTGCGGGAGTTGAAACCGACGATGTTGCGCACGTTGGCGCGGGCGAAAATCTGGTAGCGCTGCTCCATCTCGCGGAGCAGCCACTTGAGGGCGGCGGGCACCTTCTTCGGCTCCGTCACCACCGGGATGAGCATGTGCGGGAGCGAATTGAAGATCTTCAGCTCGACGACCTTGGGGTCGACCATGATGAGCCGGAGATCCTTCGGGCTTTTCGAGTAGAGGATGGAGGCGACGATGGAGTTGAGGCAGACGGATTTGCCGGAGCCGGTCGCACCGGCGATCAGCAAGTGCGGCATCTTCGAGAGATCCGAGACGAGCGGCTTGCCGGAGACATCCTTGCCCAGCGCGATCGGGATTTCGGACTTCATGCCGGCCCAGTCCTCGCTCTCGAGGAGCTCGCGCATCCCGACGGGCGTGGGGTGCTGGTTCGGGACCTCGACACCGACGGCGGCTTTGCCCGGGATGGGTGCGAGGATGCGGACGGATTGCGCGCGCATGCCGAGGGCGATGTTCTTGTCGAGGCCGGCGATCTTCTCGACGCGCACGCCGGCGGCGGGCACCACCTCGTAGCGCGTGATGACGGGGCCGACATGGATCTCGCCGAGCGTCACCTCGACGCCGAATTCGCTGAGGATGCGGAGGAGGTTTTCGGCGTTCTGCCGGTGCTCCTCCTCGCTGTTGGCGGCGGAGGGCTTGATCTGTTCCTTCAACAGGGTGATCGGGGGAAACTGGTAGTTGGCGTCGTCACTCTGTGGGAGCGTGATCTTGGCGGCCTTCTTGGGCTCCTCGGGCTTGACGATGTTGAGCTCGACCTTGCCGCCGGCAGCGACGGCGAGCGCCTTGGTGTCGGTCGCGGTCTTGCCCGCGGAGGTCGTGGTCGTGGCCGCGGGCGTCGAAGCGGGGAGCGGCGCGCGGGTCTCCGTTTTGGGCGCCAGGGGCGGCATCGTGCCGTCGCGGCCCGAACGGGTCGGGATGCCCTTCGAGAGCGGATCGTCGGGTGGCTTGGGCGCGAAGGTTTTCTTGCCGGAAGGACCAACCGTCAGGGGCGGAGTTGTCCCGCCGACCGGGAGCGGCGGATTGGTCAGCCCGGCGGCCTTTTGCTTGGCGCGGAGTTCCTTTTCCTTGCGGTGCTGCTCGTCGCGTTCGGCTCGCAGCCGGGCGCGGGCGCCACGCCACGCGTTGAAGTTGGCGAAGATTTTTTCAAACTCGCCGCCGATGTCGCGCACGAAGACGAACAGCAGCGAGCCCGCGTAGAGCGTGGAGAGGATCAAGCCTGAGCCGAAAGGCCCGAGGGCGTCGGCGAGCGCCTTGTGGTAAATGAGGTAGCCGACGTAGCCGCCGTAGCCGAAGGGGAAGTAGTCGCTCGCCCATCCCGCATCGCGAAACATCGCGGCGAGACCCGCGAACGTCACCGACGCGACCAGCATCGCGACGGCCCGGCCGCCGGTGAGATGCTTGGAGTTGCGCACGGAGATGTAGAGCAGCCACACAAAGAAGACCGGGATGAGCCACGTGCTCACTCCCACGGTGAACAGCAGCAGCCACGAGGCGTCGGCGCCGATCCAGCCCATCAGGTTTTTCCCGGCGACAGCGGTGGAGCGGAACGGCGCACCCACCTGCATCGGGTCGTAATCGATCAACGCCACCGCGAGGAAGGCGCCGGCGACGAAGAACAGGATCGCGGCCGCCCAATTAGGCCGATAGCGCGCGGCCTGAAAGGACGGGCCGTCGATTGGGTTTGAAGTATCGGACTTGCGCATTTGTGTGGGCCGGCCAGCGGTCTCGGTCTGAATCCGACGGTATCAAGTTGGCTGGTCAAATGTAAACCCCCCGCCGGTTTTTCACACAAATCTCGTCATTCCCTTATGCGCGAACTGCTTCGTTTTCAGCCTCTCTATCAGGAACGCGTGTGGGGTGGCCGGGCGCTTGAGACCGCGCTGGGCCGGCGGCTCCCTGACAGCGCCCCCATCGGCGAGAGCTGGGAAATCGTGGATCGGACGGAGGCGCAGTCGGTAATCGAGGGTGGTGCGTGGAGCGGTCAGTCGCTGCGGGCGGTGCTCGCCCGGCATGCGGCTGAGTTGATGGGACCTGGCTGGCCGGTTGCGAAGCCGTTTCCCATTTTGGTGAAGTGGCTCGATTGCCGCGAGCGCCTGAGCCTCCAGGTGCATCCGCCCGCGGCCGTCGCCGGAGAACTCAAGGGCGAGCCCAAGACGGAGAATTGGTATATCGCGCACTCCGTGCCCGGCGCGGAACTCATCGTCGGGCTCCGGCGCGGCGTGACGCGGGCGCAATTCGAGGCTGCGATCACGGACCACACGCTCGAGTCGTGCGTGCATCATTTCAACGTCGCCGCCGGCGACTCGATCCTCGTGCACAGCGGGCAGGTCCACGCCATCGACGCGGGCAACCTGATCCTCGAGATCCAGCAGAACTCCGACACGACCTACCGCGTCTACGACTGGGGCCGCACCGGGCTCGACGGCCTGCCGCGCCAGCTCCACATCGCGCAATCCCTGCGCTCAATCGACTGGACGGATTTCGAGCCGGTGCCCGTGCGCGCCGCGCCGACGTCCGGTGAGATTGCGGACTGCGCGGAATTCAGCATCCGGCGCGTGGTGCTCGGCGCCGGCGAGCGCGTGCATCTGCGCGCGGGCGAACAGGCGCGCATCGTGAGCGTGGTCAGCGGCGCCGTGCGCGCCACCGGCGAGGGCAACGGCGGCTCCCGATCGCCGCACGGTCAGCGGCTGGCCCGCGGCGACAACGCTCTCGCGCCCTATGCCGGCGCCTTCACGCTTTCGGCGGAGGTGACGACGATCCTGCTGCTCACCGAGAACTTCTCCGAGCGCGCGTAGCCCGTGAGCGACGATATGCGCCGGCGCGCAGCGCGCCGCAGCGTCGCGCCACAGCGCACTAGAAGAAAGGCGAAACCCGGTGTTGAGTCCGCACCCTGTTGACTATGCCTGAGCCCGAGAACCAAGATCCAGCCACCACTCCAGGCGCCTCCGCGGCGCCCGCGCCCGAGATGCCTGCCGGCGAGACCGCGACTTCCGACCTGGCGGCGCAGCTTGCGGCGGCCAAGGCGGAGGCCGCGGCCAACCTCGACAGGTTCATGCGCACGGCGGCGGATCTGGAGAATTTCCG
>JANOCA010000267.1:0-3384 GCA_031411915.1 Opitutaceae bacterium | reverse complement strand
CTGGTTTGACTACCAGGGCACGCGCATCGTCGCGCTCGATTCCAACCGGCTGCACGAGGAGCAAGTGCCGTGGCTGCGCGCCGTGCTGGAGAAAAACCCGCAGCGCTGGACCGTGCTCACGTTTCACCATCCGATTTTCTCGCCGGCCAACGACCGCGACAACCCGAAGCTCCGCGCGCTGTGGAAGCCGCTCATCGACGAGTTCAAGGTCGATCTCGTGCTCACCGGCCACGATCACACCTACGCCCGCAGCGGCGACATGGCCGGCCGCGCGCGCGTCGGCTCCGTCAACGCCGCCAAGGGCTACAATCAAGTCTACGATCCTGCGATCGGCACGGTGTATGTCGTCTCGGTGAGCGGCCCCAAGATGTATGACCTCATGTCCGACGCCTGGGCCGTGCGCACCGCGGAGGACACGCAGCTCTTCCAAATCATCACCATCGACGGCGGCGAGCTGCGCTACGAGGCGCGCACCGCGACCAACCGCCTCTACGACGCCTTCACGCTCCGCAAACGCGAGGGCCGCGCCAACGAGCTGATTGAGACCCTCCCCGTCGAGACGCGCC
Source organism: Opitutaceae bacterium (assembly GCA_031411915.1). Taxonomy (GTDB): domain Bacteria; phylum Verrucomicrobiota; class Verrucomicrobiia; order Opitutales; family Opitutaceae; genus ER46. The sequence goes on along the minus strand of JANOCA010000267.1, from coordinate 2,818 downwards.
GTCCGCCCAAACCGGCGCCCGCGGCCAAGGACTAGTGCCGCCGGGTAGCCCTGCTCGTGAGAGCAGGGACGGTTTGAGGTAGTGCGGTGCTTCAGCCCGCGCCGAACGGGGTAAGGTGTTCGCACCGCTGCACGGGTTGAAGCCGCGCGCTACCTTTTGTCCCGCCTCTCACGAGGCGGGCTACCTCAAATGCTATCAGCCCGCAGATGGCGCGGGCTTGCGCCTCCGTTGCGTCCACGCAGAACCTTGCCACGCTGGATCCCACCGGCACCCCCACTTATGTTTCCACGCCTCGGTTTTTTCACTTTCGCCGCGCTCGCGGCGCTCCTCGCTCCCCTTTCGGCCGCACAGCCCGCAACGCCACCGTTCACTTTTGCCGCGCTCGGCTGCATGCCCTACGCGCGCGTGACCAATGCCGATGCCGCCTTCGCCCGCGTCATCGCCGAGATCAACCGCCACGTGCCCGCGTTCACGGTCCACCTGGGCGACACCATGGCGAGCGATGAGAAGGCCACCGATGCGCTGCTCATGAAGCGCCGCGCGGACTTCGACACCTTCGCCACCGCGCTCATCTACACCCCCGGCGACAATGAGTGGACCGACACCTACACGGAGAAAGCTGGCGGCTACACTCCCACCGAGCGCCTTGCCCGGATCCGTCTGATGTATTTCAGCGAGGAGCGGAGTCTCGGGAAAAAAACCATTCCGCTCGTCACTCAGCGCCGCGAGCCGGAGTTCGCGGACTTCGTGGAAAACGCCCGGTGGTCGCACGGCGGCGTGGTCTTTGCGACCGTGCATGTCACCGGCAGCAGCAACAACCACAGCGCCGCAATCCCCGGAGCGATGGAGGAGTGGCGCGCGCGCGACGCCGCCAACGCCGCGTGGGTGCGCGCCGCGTTCGCCGCCGCGCGCGAGGTGAACGCGCCGGGCGTCGCGCTGTTTTTCCAGGCCCAGCCCTTTCAGCTGAACCGCGCAATCGGCGGCTACCGCGCGGGCTTTGAGCTGTTCCTAAAGACGGTCGAAGCCGAGGCGCGCGCCTTCGCCAAGCCTGTGCTGCTCGTGCATGCCGACGAACACCGCTTCCGCCTCGAGAGCGGCATGCGCTTCGAGAACAACTCGGCCCCGCTCCCGAACGTCACGCGCCTCGAGACCTTCGGCGACGCCGCGATGCATGCGGTGCTCGTGACCGTGGACCCGGCCTCGACCCAAGTCTTCCTCGCCGCACCCTTGATCGTGCCGGGCAATGCTCTGCCTTATTTACCGAAACCTCCGGCGACAAAAGCGAAATGAGGCCGCCGGATCGCTCGGCCGGCGCCTCGACCAAGCACGGCCGCGCCATGCGAAGCTCCATCCGCCAACGGACGCGCCCGTGTTTCGGCCTGCGGGCTTCGCAGGGCAGGCTTCGCTTGAGCGCAGCGAAAGCGAAGCATGGGCCCACTGGGATTTGAACCCAGAACCAAAGGATTATGAGTCCTCTGCTCTAACCGTTGAGCTATAGGCCCGCAGTGCGCGCGAAGTTTTGCACGCAGGCCGGAGCGGTCGAGCCAATTGCTCGGAGGGCCGGCCCCGCCTAGTCCCCCCGCAGATCGTAGCACACGATGCGCGGGGCATGACCGCCGCGGACATCCGGGGTGTTTTGCGCGACGTAGAGCAGGCCGCGATGCAACGCGGGGAGCGTCCACGTCGAGGTGGCGCTGAAGAGCCGCGCACGCTGCCGCACGGCGAGACCCTGCGGCGACAACTCGAACTCCGCGAGCAACCCATCCTCTCCGAGCGCAAAGATCCGCCCGCCCGCGCTCAGCAGCGAGCCACGGAAAAAACTTTGCACGCGTCCACCCTCCTCGAAGCGCGTGTCGTCGCGCCACGCGATTTTTCCCGTGGCGAGATCGATGCAGCGCAGCTCGGTGTCGGGCGGGTTGCGACCCGCGAAGCCGTAGAGATGCCCGCCGATCTTCGCGGGCGCCATCCAGTGCAGGCCGAAGTCGCGCTGCGTCCACACCGGGCGCGATTTCATCTGCTCGTCGAACTCGAGCAGCACGCCGCCCTTCTCGTAACACTCCGAGATGAACACGCGCCGGTCATCCACCGCAAAGGCCGTGCCTGCGATCACCGACTCGAAGATCCGCGCGCGCCACGCGAAGCGATCCAGCACGCGTCCGTCCGCCACATCGAGGGTGAGCAGTCCTCCGACGGCGGGCCGGCTCTCGCCGCCCACGACCGCGAGCACGACGTCGCGCCCGCGAATCTTCGCGACGATCGGCGACGCGTAGTCGACGCCCCACGCGTCCACCGCGGTCCAGAGTGTCCGGCCCGTGGCCTTATCCAGCGCCGCGACGCTCGCGCCGGGTCCGCCCTCGGGATTTTTTCCGCCGACCGTCACGATGAGTTTCTCCTTCCAGACGCACGGCGTCGGGCTGTAGCCGAAAAATCCCTGCGGCACGCCGTAGTCCGCGCGCAGGTCGCGCTTCCAGATCACCGCGCCGGTTTTCAGATCGAGGCAGTGCAACAGCGCCGTCACGCCCGCGATGAATACACGCCCCTCGTCGATCACCGCGCTCGCCCGCGGACCCGGGCTGAAGCCGTAGCGATCCTCGTAGGCCACCGGATATTCGAAGCGCCAGAAGCGCCGGCCCGTCTCCGGATCGAGGCACTCGACCGTCTCGCGATCGCCCACGCGGTGAAAGTAAACGAGCCGCCCGTCCGCAATCGTGGGGCACGCGTAGCCTTCGCCGCGTGTCATTTCCCAGACGAGCTTGGGGCCGCCCGCGGGCCAGCGGTCGAGTAGCTTGGTCTCACGCGTCGTCGCATCGAGGCGCGG
>JANOCA010000266.1:0-4417 GCA_031411915.1 Opitutaceae bacterium | reverse complement strand
ATTTCCTCGACGATATCGGCGCAACGACGACGGAGGAGGCGTTCATGTTTTCCGCGACGACGCAGACCTACTTCGAGAACGTCAACGGCAACGGCGACTCGCGCCCCGGCTCGCGCAACATCGCCGATGACTCGAGCAACTCCCGCGGCCTCGGCAACGTGGAGCGCACGCGCAATTATTTCCGCACCACGATCGAGCCCGACTCCTACAACACCGAGCGCTTCTCCCTTGTGAGCGGCGCCAACGCCGTGCAGTTCGGCCTCGGCGGCGCGGCCGGCACCGCCGAGAGCACCTCGGCCCGCGCCCACCTCACGCGCAACCGCCAGAAAATCTCCCTCCGCGCCGACAGCTACGGCACCGGGCGCGGCGTCTTCGATGTCAGCCAGATGGTCCTCCCCGGCAAGCTCGCCCTCCGCGCCATCGCGCTCCGGGAGAAGAAGGAGTACTTCATCACGCCCGGCTACGACGACAACTACCGCGCTTTCGTCACGACGATCTGGCAGCCGTTCAAGCGCACCACCGTGCGCGTCGAGGGCGAGTATCACAACCGCCGCGATGCCCGCCCGCCCACGACGATGGCCCGCGACAACGGCTACATGCACTGGCTGGCCACGGAGCGCGCCGGCAACCCGCAGGTGTATGTCAATCGCGCCGCCACCGCGCCCACGGCGGGCCGCCCGCCGGCGCCGACCTTCACTCTCGGCGATGGCTCCACGCGCTCCTACGGCTTCAGCACCAAGCCCGCGCTCTTTGTTTTTCCGCAAAACACCGTGCCGGCCTTCGAAAACTTCCAGGACATGCGCAACACCGTCGTCGTGAACATCGCGGACGGCGGCGGCAACGCCGGCACCACCGAGACCCTCCGCGATCCGGGCCTGCCATGGAATACCAACGCCGCCGGCTGGTCGCGCTACAATTTTCGCCGCAGCCGCAACGTCCAGGCCACCGTCGAGCAGCGCCTCGGCCGCGCCACCTTTGCCGAGCTCGGCTACTCGTATGAGTTCTACCGCAACCAGACCACGCAGCTCTACGCCAACAACGCCTACGACGTCCACGTGGACATCAATCGCTTCCTCCCCGACGGCGTGACTGTCAATCCGCTCTACGGCCGGCCGTTCATGGAGTCCAACAACTCCGCCGGTCAGGGCAACTGGGCCGACTTCACCGTGCACCAGGCGCGGGCCGTCGCCACGCACGAGCAGGACTTCACGCGCCACGCCGGCTGGACGCGCCACCTCGGCCTGCATCGCCTCGGTTTCTTCGCCAGCTACGAGGACTCCGTCACCTACACCCTCGCGCAGCTGCGCAACCTCATCATCGGCAAGCCGAGTTTCCTCTCTCCCGCCGCGCGCGACAATCCGCTCCACGTCGAGCGCGCCATCCATATGCGGCAATATCTCCCGCCCTTCGGGAGCACGGACAATCCGCACGCCTACGGCATCGCCGCCCCGACCGCCTACGGCGATCTCATGGAGACGCTCTGGCTCACGACGGCGGGCGGCGAGCGCTTCGGCGTCACGTCGTTCGAGAATCCAGTCGGCGGCGTCGGCACCGCGCCCTCTGCGAATCATCTTCAGCGCGAGTCGCTCGCCGCGAGCACCTCGAGTGTGTTTTTCAAGAAACACCTCGTGGCCAACGTCGGCGTCCGCTATGATCGCGTGCGCAACTCCAACTTCGGCTCGTTCCAGCCCATCCTCACCGACGGCCCCATCACGCCGCAAAATCCGCTCGGTACTGGCTTCCGCGCTTACGCCGATTTCCGCGAAAAGGAACCCGCCTCCGTCTGGACACCCTACCGCTCCGCCACGCGCGCCAACTACGGCTTCATCGTCCGCCCGCTGTGGCTCGAGCGCTGGGTCTCCCTTGGCTACGATTTCTCGCGCAACTCCTCGCTCAACGAAGTCGCCGTCGTCCGCAACATCGCGGGCGAGGTCGTCGAGCCGCCCTACGGCGAGTCGCGCGAATACTCCCTGCGCCTCCGCCTCCTCGGCGACCGCCTCAATTTCAAGGTCAACTATTTCGAGACCCTCAACCGCAACATCACGCTCGGCGACTCCGGCCTGCGCCAGAACCTGATCAACTTCGAGCAACGCCTCGCCGAGATCGACTCCCGCTACCCGATCAACCCGCTCCTCGTCGTCACGCGCAACCCTGTCGCCGGCGATTTCCGCCTCCCCGGCGACCGCAGCAGCAAGGGCGTCGAGCTCGACCTCACGTGGAACCCCACGCGCCAATGGCGGATCTTCGCCAACGCCGGCCGCACCGACACCGAGATCGACGACCTCTCGACCCAGCCCTGGTGGGACTACCTCGATGCCAAGCTCGCCACGTGGCGCACCTTCGGCGGCAACTGGTCCACGACGCCCTACGACAACACCCGCACTGTCGAGGAAGCGTGGAACGCCTTCATCCTGAACCCGGTCGAGGACGTGCGCGCCAGCCTCGGCAACGCGAGCAACAACTCGCAGACGTGGCGCTCCAACCTCGTCGCCACGCGCAGCTTCACCGAGGGCCGCCTCAAGGGCGCCACCGCGTCCGTGAATTTCCGCTACCGCGGCCCGAGCATCGTCGGCTTCCCGAACAAGATCGACGACCGTGGCCGCACGCGCGTGGACCGCGACAAGCCCTACTACTCCGAACGCTACCTGATCACGGGCCTGATGGCCAACTACCGCTTCCGCGCCTTCGGTGGCACCTCGTGCCGCGTGCAGCTCAACGTGAACAACGTCTTCAATACGCGCCGCGTCCTGCTCACCCGCGTCTTCGCCAACGGCGCCCCGCGCAACTACGGCCGGCAGGCCGGCCGCGAGTTCATCCTGTCGATGGACATCGAGCGGTGAGCAGTCCGTGGCTGAGGCGTCCCGCCTCAGTTCAGCAGGCACGAGGCGAGACGCCTCGTCCACGACTCCACCACCGCGCTTGCCCCGCGCCGCCTTTTCACGCGACGCTCCGCGCCGTGATTCGCCTCCTATCCGCCGAACTGTTCCGCCTCGAGCTGCGCGCGCGCATGCCGTTTCGCTACGGCATCGCGACGATGACCGATGTGCCGCAGCTCGTCGCCCGGCTCACGTTCGAGATCGAGGGTAAGGCGCAGCGCGGCCTCGCGGCCGACCTGCTGCCGCCGAAGTGGTTCACCAAGGACCCCGCGCGCGGCCTCGCCGAGGAAATCGAGGAGATGCTGCGCGTTATCCGCGCGGCGGTGCGGCACGCGCAAGGGCTGCGGACCGGGACGGCCTTTGATTTCTGGCGCGAACTCTACGCCGCGCAGAGTGCGTGGGCCGCCGCGGAGAATCTTCCGCCGCTGCTCGCGAACTTCGGCACGTCGTTTGTCGAGCGTGCGCTCATCCACGCGCTATGCCGTGCCTCCGGGCTGAACCTGGCGCAGGCCGTCCGCGCCGATCACTTCGGCTGCCAGCTCGGTGCCGTGCATCCGGAGCTGACGGGTGCAGTCGCGGCCAGCTTTCTTCCAGCGCAGCCGCCCGAGGCCGTTTTTGCCCGCCACACCGTCGGCCTCTCCGATCCGATCACGGCCGGGGATTTGGCGCCGGGCGAGCGCGTGGCCGACGGCCTGCCGCAGACCCTCGATGAGTGCGTGCGCGCCTACGGGCTCCGCCATTTCAAGCTCAAGATCGACGGCCGCCCCGAGCGCGATCTCGACCGGCTGCAGCGCATCGCGGCGTTGCTGGCGGGGGAGTGCCAGGCGGGCTTCGCGTTCTCGCTCGATGGCAACGAGAGCTTTCGCGATGTGCCGTCGTTCGCCGACTATTTTTGGCGCCTGCGCGCCGATCCGGCGCTGGCGGAATTCTGGTCGCGCCTGCTCTACATCGAGCAGCCGTGGCACCGCAGCGTCGCCCTCTCGCCCGCGATCGGGGACCTCGCGCGGGCCTGGCCGGAGCGGCCGCCGATCATCATCGACGAGAGCGACGCCGAGATCGGCAGCCTCAAGGCGGCGCTGGCGCTGGGCTACGCGGGCACGAGCCACAAGAACTGCAAGGGCTTCTTCAAATCCGTGCTCAACACCGCGCTGCTTGCGCGCCACGGCGCGGAAACCGGCTCGCCCGTGCTGATGAGCGGCGAGGATCTCGGCAACGTCGGCCCCATCTCCGTCACGTCCTGGGCCATCTTGATCAGCGTCTGGTTGAACGGCTCGTACCGCACCCGGTAGCCGATCATCAGCTTCCTGGCGGCCGCCCTGGCGGCCGCGATCATCTGCTCGCACTCCCGCGGCGTGTTGGCCATCGGCTTCTCGCACAGCACGTGCTTGCCGGCCTTGAAACCGCGGATCGTGTATTCGGCGTGCATGCTGTTGGGAAGGATGATGTAGATCGCTTGCACCGCCGGATTCTCGGCGAGCTTCTCGTAGTTCTGGTAGTCGTAGATGTTCTTCGGATCGACTCCGTACGTGGCCGCGACCTTT
>JANOCA010000265.1:0-13143 GCA_031411915.1 Opitutaceae bacterium | reverse complement strand
CGAATACTATACGCAGGGCATCGGCCAGTTCTCGGTGAAGGCCTTCCGCCGCGACTTCAAAAATTTCTTCGCCAACATCACGTTTCCCACCGCCAGCGAGGAGTTCCTCGCCCTCTACGACCTCGATCCCGAGACCTACGGCGAGTATCCCGTCGCGACCAACTACAACCTCAGCTCCCGCGTGCGCATGGAGGGCCTCGAGTTCGACTACAAGCAGTCGCTCGGGCAGGTCGCCCCGTGGCTGCGCGGCGTGCAGGTCTTTGCCAACGTTTCCGCCCTCCGCACCACCGGCGAGTCCACGGCCAACTTCTCCGGCTTCACGCCGCGCACCTACAACTGGGGCATCAGCTATTCAAAACCCAAATACACGCTCCGGGCCAACTGGAACTACCGCGGCCGCGGCCGCCTCGGCCAGATTACCAGCACCGCCGCCAACAGCAGCATCGAGCCCGGCACCTTCGACTGGCGCAACAAGCGCCTCTACGTCGATCTCAGCGCCGAGTATATGATTTACAAACGCATCGGCATCTTCGGCTCGATGCGCAACGTCCGCGACGCCACCGAGGACATCGAGCGCCACGGCCCCTCCACGCCGGCGCACGCCCAGTTCCGCCAGCGCGAGGACTTTGGCTCGCTGTGGACCGTCGGCCTCAAGGGCACGTTCTGAACAGGGGGCCGCTTTTGGAATGTTGCCGCGCGCCCCGCGCCACCCATGGTGGATGCGTGCGTGACTCGCTGCGCCTCATTGCCGGCCTTTTTTCACTGACCGCCGCCCCGTGGCTGGCGGCGGCGGTGGACTTCGATCGTGAGGTGCGGCCCATCCTCTCGGACAAGTGCTTCCACTGTCACGGTCCCGACGAGAGTGGCCGCAAGGCCAAGCTCCGCCTCGACACGAGCGAGGGCTCCCGCCGGGAGAAGGACGGCGTGCGACCGGTCGTCCCCGGCCGGAGCGCCGAGAGCGAAATCATCTTCCGCATCACGAGCACCGACACCGAGGAAGTGATGCCGCCGCCCGATTCGAAGCTCGGGCGGCTCACCCCCGCGCAGATTGACGTGCTCCGGCGTTGGATCGACGAGGGCGCGGAGTATCGTGGGCACTGGGCCTTTGAAAAACTGGCCCCCGTCACGGTGCCGGCGATCGCGATCCAAGACACCGAGACGCGGAGACCGGGAGACGCGGAGACCGGAAATGCACCTGCTCTCGCCGTCCCCGCGTCGCCGCGTCCTGCCACGCACCCCATCGACGCCCTCGTCCAATCCAAACTCTCCTCCGCCAACCTCGCCCTCGCCCCCGAAGCCGATCGCGCGACGCTCATCCGCCGCGTGGCGTTCGATCTCACCGGCTTGCCGCCGACGCCGGCGGAAATCGCCGCGTTCGTGGCCGATGCTTCTGCCGACGCCTATCCCCGCCTCGTGGATCGCCTGCTCGCCTCGCCGCGCTACGGCGAGCGCATGACGGCCGATTGGCTCGACCTCGCGCGCTATGCCGACAGCTACGGCTTTCAGGTCGACCGCCCTCGCGACATGTGGCCGTGGCGCGACTGGGTGATCAAGGCGTTCAACGAAAACCTCTCATGGGACAAGTTCGTCACGTGGCAGCTCGCCGGTGATCTGCTGCCCAATGCGACCGATGAGCAGGTGCTCGCCACCGCCTTCAACCGCCTGCACGCGCAGGAGGCCGAGGGCGGCTCCGTCGAGGAGGAATACCGCGTCAACTACGTCAACGACCGCGTGACCACCTTCGGCACCGCCTTCCTCGGTCTCACGCTCGAGTGCGCGCGCTGCCACGACCACAAGTTCGATCCCATCGCGCAGAAGGAGTTCTATTCACTCGCTGCGTTCTTCCAGAACATCGACGAGGCCGGCCTCTACTCCTTCTTCACCCAGTCCGCGCCCACGCCCGCGATGTGGCTCACCGATGCCGCGCACCGGGAAAGATACGCCGCTGCCGTCGCCGCCGTAAAAGACGCCGAGATCCATCTCGCCGCCCTGCGCGATGAGCGCCGCGCCACGTTTGCCGCCCGGTTTGCGAACGCCACGCCCACGCCCGTGAAGCTGATCGGCGAGATCGCGCGCTTCAGCTTCGACCAGCGCGAGACACCGCCTCCGCCGCCGCAGAAGCAAGGCAAAGCCCCGGACGCACCGCCGGCTGACGACGCCGCTGCGACCGAAAAACTTCCCGGCGCCGGCCGCTACGCAAGCGCGATCAAAGCCGAGGACTTCGCCTCGACAGCGAAGGAGAACGAATCCGTGCCCGGCCGCTCCGGCCGCGCCGTGAAACTGACCGGCGACCACGCCATCACCACGAAGCTCGGCAATTTCCACCGCCACGATCCCTTCTCGATTTCGCTGTGGATGCAGACGCCGGACGTGAAGGAGCGGGCGGTCGTCCTCCACCGCTCGCGCGCTTGGACTGATGCCGCGAGCCGCGGCTACGAACTGCTCATCGAGGAGGGGAAATTGAAATGGTCCCTCATCCACTTCTGGCCCGGTGACGCCATCTCCGTCCGCGCCCTCGACCGCGTGCCGGTCGGAGAGTGGGTGCATGTCACCGTGATCAACGATGGCTCCAGCCGCGCGGCGGGCCTGCGCATTGTGGTCAACGGCCAGCCCGTGCGCACCGAAGTCATCCGCGATCGCCTGACGAAGGACATCACCGGCGGTGGCGGCGACTTCATCGCGGTCGGCGAGCGCTTCCGTGATCGCGGATTCACGGGTGGGCTGGTTGACGAACTGCGGGTGTTTAATCACGCGCTCACGGCGCCCGAGGCGCGCGAGGTGTTTGCGCCCGGCGCCGCCGCGGCCGACGATCGCGAGGCGCGGTTCGAGTTCTATCTGGCGAATCAGGATGAGTCCTACCACGCGCAGCTCGCCGCGCTCACCACGGCGCGCGCTGCCGTGACCAAGCTCGCCGAGGAGGCCAGGGAAATCATGGTCATGCGCGAGTTGCCGCAGCCGAAACCCGCCTACGTGCTCAAGCGCGGCGAGTATGATCAGCGCGGCGAACGCGTCTCGGCCGACACGCCGGCGGCCCTCCCGCCATTTCCCACCGGCCAGCCCCGCAACCGCCTCGGCCTCGCGCGGTGGCTCACCGATCCGCGGCATCCGCTGATGGCGCGCGTGACCGTGAACCGGTTCTGGCAGGCGACCTTTGGCCGCGGCCTCGTGAAGACGGCCGACGACTTCGGCACGCAGGGCGAGCGCCCGGAACATCCCGCACTGCTCGACTGGCTCGCCGGCGAGTTTGTGCGCTCGGGTTGGGACGTGAAGGCGCTGCTGAAGATAATCGTGACTTCCCGGACTTATCGGCAGCGCAGCTTCGCCTCGCCGGAAAACGCCGCCGACGATCCGGAGAACGTCCGCCTCGCGCGCGGCCCGAGCCATCGGCTCCCGGCCGAGATGATCCGCGATCAGGCGCTCGCGGCGAGCGGGCTGCTCGTGGAGAAAATCGGCGGCCCCCCGGTCTTCCTTTACGACCATCCCGAGTCGTTCAAGCCCGAGCCCGCGGGCAAGGGCGAGGCGCTCCATCGGCGCAGCCTCTACACCTTCTGGCGGCGCAACGGCCCTGCGCCCGTGCTCGAGGCGTTCGATGTGCCCAACCGCGTCGTGTGCGTCGCCAAGCGCGACACGACCTCCACCGCGCTGCACGCGCTCGTGTTGCTCAACGGCCCGCAGTTCGTCGAGGCGGCGCGCGTGCTGGCCGAGGAGCTGCAGCGCGCGCACGCCGGCCACGACGACACTCTGGTCGCGCAGGCGTTTCTCCGCCTCACCGGCCGCGTGCCCGATGCGACCGAGCAGCCCATCCTCCTGCAGCTGCTCAAGGAGCAGCGCGAGTGGTTTGCCCAGCACCCCGCCCAAGCCGCGGCCTACCTGAAAGTCGGCGAAAAACCAGCCGCCGCCACGCTCCCCGCGCCTGAGATCGCCGCAGTGGCGACGCTCGTGAACACCCTGATGAACCACGATCTGTTTTCGGTGAAACGATGAATCCCATCCAAGAGTCTTCGGCCGGGTGGGCGGGCGCGTCCCTGCGCCCGCATTCGGAAGAACTTTCCGGCTCCGGCCATGCGGGCACGGGGACGTGCCCGCCCACCCCTGAACCCCTCTGCACCGGTGGCGAGCCGTGGTATGCGATGAGCCGCCGCGAGTGCCTTAATCGCCTCGCCCTCGGCCTTGGCGGCATCGCGCTGGCCGAACTGCTCGGCGGCAAGGCCAGCGCCGCGACGGCCGATGCACCTGTGCCCGGCAAACCGCACTTCGCGCCCAAGGCGAAACGCATCATCTATCTCTTCCAGTCGGGCGGTCCCTCGCAGCTCGATCTCTTCGACCACAAGCCGATCCTCAACCAGCGCCACGGCGAGCAGCTCCCCGACAGTGTGCGCCGTGGCCAGCGCCTCACCGGGATGTCGGGCAACCAGAGCTCGATTCCGATCGCGGGCTCGCCCTTCAAGTTCGAGCGCCACGGCCCCGGCGGCGCGTGGGTGAGCGAGCTGCTCCCGCACACCGCCAAGATCGCCGATGAGCTGTGCTTCGTGCGCTCGATGTTCACCGAGTCGATCAACCACGGGCCGGGCGTGACGTTCATGCAGACGGGCTCGCAGATTCCCGGGCGCCCGAGTTTTGGCGCGTGGCTCGACTACGGCCTCGGCAGCGAGCGCGAAAATCTCCCGGCGTTTGTCGTCCTCATCACTAAGGACAAGAAAGGCCAGCCGCTGATGTCGCACCTCTGGGGCTCCGGTTTTCTTCCCGCCAAGCACCAGGGCGTGCGCTTCCGCTCCGGCGCCGATCCGGTGCTCTACCTCGGCAATCCCGCCGGCGTCTCGGCCGAGAATCGCCGCCTCGCGCTCGACCGGCTGCGTGAGCTGCACGAGCACCAGTTTGCCGGCACGCCCGACGCCGCGATCAACGCGCGCATCGCCAACTACGAGATGGCTTTCAACCTTCAGACGAGCGTGCCTGAGGTGACCGATCTCAAGGACGAGCCCGCGCACGTCGTCGACGCCTACGGCCCCGATGCGCGCACGCCCGGCACCTACGCCTACAACTGCCTGCTCGCGCGCCGACTGGCCGAGCGCGGCGTGCGTTTCATCCAGCTCTACCACCAGGATTGGGATCACCACGGCGGCCTGCCCGGCGGGATCAAACGCGAGTGCGCGCAGACCGATCGCGCCTCGGCGGCGCTCGTGGCCGATCTCAAGCAGCGCGGTCTGCTCGACGACACGCTCGTCGTGTGGGGCGGCGAGTTTGGCCGCACCAACTACTGCCAAGGTCTGCTCACGCCGGGCAACTTCGGCCGCGATCACCACCCGCGCAGCTTCACGATCTGGATGGCCGGCGGCGGGGTGAAGGCCGGCCACGTGCATGGCGAGACCGATGAGTTCGGCTACAACATCGCGAAGGACCCCGTGCACATCCACGATCTCCACGCCACGATCCTCCACCTCTTCGGCGTCGATCACGAGCGGCTCACCTACCGGTTCCAAGGCCGGCGCTACCGCCTCACCGATGTGCATGGTCACGTGGTGAAGGACATCCTCGCCTGAACCCGCCGGAAAATTTCCCCATGAAATCCCACCTCCCCGCCCTAATCGCGCTTGCCGCGCTTTGCCTTCTGCCCGTCCTTCGCGCCGCCATTCCCGGCGTGACGCTCCCTCCCGCCGACGACGGCAAGCTCCGCATCATCGCGTTCGGCGCCCATCCCGATGATTGCGAGATCCAGCTCGGCGGCGCCGCTGCGCTGTGGGCGAAGCAAGGCCACCACGTGCTGCTCGTCTCCGTGACCAACGGCGACATCGGCCACTGGCGCGAGGCGGGCGGGCCGCTCGCCGTTCGCCGCAAGAAGGAAGTCGACGCCGCGCACCGCATTCTCGGCGTGCAGGGCGTCGTGCTCGACAACCACGACGGCGAACTCGAGCCCACACTGGAGAACCGCCGCACGCTCACGCGCCTCATCCGCCACTGGCGCGCCGATCTGGTGCTCGGCCCGCGCACCAACGACTACCACCCCGACCACCGCTACACCGGCGTGCTCGTGCAGGACGCCGCGTTCATGGTGACCGTTCCGTTCTTTTGCCCCGACGTGCCCGCGCTGAAGAAGAACCCCGTCTTCGCCTACTACACGGATCGTTTCCAAAAACCCGCACCGTCGCGCGCCGACGTGATCGTCGCGATCGACGCGGTCGTGGAGAAGAAACTCGATGCGCTCGCGGTGATGGTCTCGCAGTTCGCCGAGGGCGGCGCCAACGGCGACGCCTCGCTCTATCCCGCGGATCCCGCCGGGCAGGCCGCCCGGCAGCGTCAGGTGCGCGAGAACTTCTCGCGCCGCTTCATGGCGACGACGGCGCGCTTCAACAAGGAGCTCGCCACTTGGTATCCCGGCGGCCGCGCCGAGAAGGTGAAGCACGCCGAGGCGTTCGAGATCTGCGAATACGGAGCGCAGTCGAACAACGCCGACCTGCGGCGGCTGTTTCCATTTTTCGAGTAGAGGTGACGGCCATGTGGGTCGGGCTTTACGCCCGACATGTCGGGGATAAACCCCGACCCACATGCGCGGAGGCGCTACAACCGCGCTGGATTAAACCCGCCCGCCGGCACATCCGCGCGCACGCGGCCCTCGAACCGCTTGCGCAACTGCTCGCGCGTGAGTTTCCGCGCGGGATCGGCGGCGAGGTTGTTGAACTCGTGCGGATCGGCATGGTGGTCGTAGAGCTCCGCGCCGGCGGCGCCGCCGTCCCACTCGGTGTAGCGCCAGCGCTCGGTGCGAACGCTGCGGCCCATCACGGGCGTGCCGCCGCCCGGCCGCAGAATCTGCGTGAAGGCCTGGCCGATCCATGCTCGCCGCGGGTTGGCGAGCAGTGGCGCGAGGCTGCGGCCCGCGAGGCCGGGTGGCGGCGCGATGCCCGCGAGTTCCGTCAGCGTCGGGAAAAGATCAACGAACTCCACGACCTGCGGGCACGCGCGGCCGTTGCCGGCGGCGTTCGGGGCGCGGATGAGCAGTGGCGCGCGCGCCGATTCCTCGAAGAGCGTGCGCTTCTGCCACACCCCGCCGTGCTCTCCGAGATGGTAGCCGTGGTCGCTCCAGAAGACGACGATCGTGTTGCCCGCGAGCCGGGACGCTTCGAGGGCGTCGAGCAGCCGTCCCACCTGCGCGTCGAGGAACGACACGCTCGCGTAGTAGGCCTGCAACGCGCGACGGCTGGTCTCCTCGTCGAGGCCGTAGTGCGGCGTCGGGTTGTTGTGGGCGAAGGCGATGGCGGGGATGTCGTCGCGGTCGCCGGCCGGCGTGGCGGGGAGGCGGATGCTTTCAAGCGGATGGAGGTCGAAGTATTTTTTAGGAGCGACGAACGGCGTGTGCGGCCGGAAGAAACCGACGCCGAGGAAGAACGGCCGGTCGCGCTTCTCGCCCATTAGCCGGATCGCCTCGGTGGCGATCATCCCGTCGGTCTGCTCGGCGTCGTCGCCGTCGGCGGCGAGCCAGCTCAGCGACGCGCTGATCGGGCGCGCGGGCGTGGGGTTGGTGATCAGCTTCTCGTCGGCGACGTCGCGGCCCTTGGGGTTGACGACGGCGTCCCACGACGGCGGATCGTCGTGGCCGTTGGTGCCGATGCCGGCGGGCACGTCGTAGTGGAAGATTTTCCCGACGCGCGCGGTCCACCAGCCCGCGCGGCGGAAGGCCTGCGGCAGCGTGACCGCCTCGAGCACGGTCTCGCGGAAATGCCGCGCGAGATCGTAGACGCCGAGGGTGTCGGGCCGCAGCCCCGTCATCACCGAGGCGCGGCTCGGGTTGCACAGCGGAATCTGGTTATAAGCGCGCGTGAAGTGGACGCCCGTGCGCGCCAGCCGGTCGAGGTGCGGCGTGCGCGCCTGCGGGTAATCCGGGTTGCCGATCACGTTCCCGAGATCGTCGGCGGCGATGAAGAGGATGTTGGGGCGGGAAACTGCCGCGGCGGCGACGGCGGCGAGAAGGAAAAATAGAAAAGCGGTGCGCATAAAAAGAGCCGTGGTCACGATGAGGGCGGTTGATCGACCGGCGTGCCCTCGGCGCGGAGGCGCTGGAGTTTGTAGGTGAGGGCGCGGCGGCTGATGGCGAGTTCCTTGGCGGTCTCGGTGCGGTTGTAATTGTTTTTCTTCAGCGCGCGCAGGATCGCCTCGCGCTCGATTTCCTCGAGGCGCTGCGATTCCGCCGCGACCGCTGGCGGGGCGGCGGCTTCGAGCATGCGCGCTGGCAGGTGCTCGGGCAGCACGATCTCGCCGCGGGAGAGGAGGGCGGCGCGTTCCATGGCGTTGCGCAGTTCGCGGACGTTGCCGGGCCAGCGGTAGCGTGTGAGCCCGGCGGCGACCGTCGCGGAGAAGCGCGGCTTCTGCCGCGAGAACTGCGCGATGAAGTGCGTCGCGAGCGGCAGGATATCCTCGGCGCGCTCGCGCAGCGGCGGCACGTGAATCTCCATCACGTTGAGGCGGTGGAAGAGGTCCTCGCGGAATTTGCCGGCGGCGATTTGCCCCTCGAGGTCGCGGTTGGTGGCGACGAGCACGCGGGCATCGGATTTTTGATCGCGCGTGGAGCCGAGGCGGCGGAAGACGCCGTCGTTGATCAGGCCGAGGAGCTTGGCCTGCACGGCTGCCGGCAGGTCACCGATCTCGTCGAGGTAGAGGGTGCCGCCGGCGGCTTCCTCCAGGCGGCCCGGGCGGCGGTGCGTCGCGGCAGGAAACGCGCTGCGCTCGTGGCCGAAGAGCACGCTCTCGAGCTCAAGTTCGGGCAGCGCGGCGCAGGCGACCTTCACGAGCGGGCCCGCGGCGCGGCGGCTCCACGCGTGGATCACCTCGGCGACGATTTCCTTGCCGGTGCCGCTCTCGCCGGTGATGAGCACGCGCGTCTCGGCGCGCGCGATCACGGCGGCGTCGCGGAACATGGCGCGCATCAGCGGGCTCTCCGCGATGACGCCGGCCGGCAGGGGCGGCGGCTGGTTCGGCTCGACCGTCGGCTCGCGGCCGGGGTCGAGCGCAAGGCGCACGCTGGTGATGAGCTCGTCGAGGTCGATGGGCTTGGCGAGGTAGTTCACCGCGCCGTCGCGCATCGCGGTGACCGCGCTGCGTATGTCGGCAAATGCCGTGACGAGCAGGACGGGCAGCGCGGAATTTTTCTGGCGCACGCGGCGCAGCGTCTCGAGGCCGGAGAGCCCGGGCATGCGCACGTCGCTGATCATCATCGCGAACGTGCCCTCGGAGAGGAGCTGGAGGGCTGCCTCGCCGGAGGCGGCCGACTGCGTGTCGTAGCCGTGGCTGCGGAGGAATGATTCGAGCACGCTGCGCTGCCCGTGGTCATCGTCGACGATGAGGATGCGGGCGGGTTTCATGCGGACGAAGACGAAGGGTAGGGCGGCGACTCCGCTCGCCGCCGGGTGCGAATGGCGCGGAGCGGAGTCCGCGCCCTACCGTGACCGGCGTGGTTCACGTCGTGGCGCCGGCCGCGGCGATTTTCAAATGGCGGAGGCGGAAGACCGCCCCGCGCGGCTCGTTGGCGAGGCACACGATCTCCCAACGGTGGGCGGAGACGATCTGATGCACGATGGCGAGGCCGAGGCCGACGCCCTTCGGCCGCATGGTGACGTAGGGTTTGAAGATGGCGGCGCGCTCGGCGGGGGGCACGCCCGGGCCGTCGTCCGCGATTTCAAGCACCGCCTCCCCCGCGGAAGCGGCGGCCCACCGGACCTCGATGCGACCGCCCGTGTCCACAGCCTGCACGGCGTTGAGCAGCAGGTTGAACAGGGCTTGCCGCAAGAGGGCGGAGTCGGCCTCGATCACGAGCGGCGTGGCGCCGGGCACCAGCTGGATCTGTTTCTCCTCGAGATCGGGCTGCAGGGTGCGCGCGACATCGGCGACGAGCGTCGCGAGTTCCACGGGCGCGGGGTGGGCTTCGCGCGGCTTGGAGTAGTGGATGAACTCATTGAGCTGAACCGTCACGCGGTCGGCCTCCTCGACGATGGTGGCGGCATGAGCCTGCAGTTGCGGCGCATCCTTCGATTGCAGGCTGATCATCTGGGCGAGGCCGCGGATGAGGTTGAGCGGATTGCGGGTCTCGTGGGCCAGGCCCGCGGCGGCAAAGTTCATGCCGCTGAGGTGCGCGTTCATCTCGCCCGCCTTGACGAGCCGGATTTGCAGCTCGGAATTTTTGCGGAGATTCCGCCAGGCGAACGCCGCGCCGAGGGCTGCGCCGGCGGCGAGCAGGCTGACGAGCGCGCGCAGCAGGAGGTCGTTCCGCACGGCGCGGCGCATCTCGACGGTCGAAAGCGAGATCACCAAGCTGTGCACGCCCTGCTTTTGAATGACGGCATCGTATTCCTCGCGGCTCATCCATGAGGGGCGGCCAAACAGCGAACGCGGCGAGGCCGCCGCCCCCGGAGCATCCCCCGACTTGGGCGCCACGCCTTCGGCCGCGCGGCGAATGCCGGAGGGGCGAAAGGCGCGGGGATCGCTGACCACGATGGCGGGTGGCGGCCGGATGGCGTCCTCGGCCGCGGCGGGGCCGAGATCCATCACGTTCATCAGCGTGAGCGTGGTGTCGCGCCAGAACACCCCGCGCTCGCGCAGCATCTCGGGTGCGAGCTCCACGTGGCGCCCGGCGCTGGCGATGGTCTCGCCGGTCGCACCGAGGATCGCGATGGCCTCGAGTTCGCCGGGGCGCACGAGGTCCAGGAGCGTGGCCTCGAGCCGATCTTTGGACACGATGCCGCCGAAACGGCGCTGCGAGCGCACGACGACGCCCAGCGTCGAGGTGATGTCGCGCCCGCGGTTGATCAGGGCCTGGGCGGCCGCGCGCTCGAAGCGCACGTGCTCCTGAGCCTGCCAGCCGCAGACCGCGAGCACCGCGGCGAGCAGGAGCGCGGCGATCGCATAGCGGCGGTTGGCGGTGAACGGGCTCATGGCGGCCGGCGTGGTTATCGCGCCGGAACCGCACCCGTTCCAAGCCTCAATTCTTCTGCGGCGCGATGAACCGGTTGAGGTCGGCCTGCTCGAATATCCGGGGGGCCATCTCGAGACGGGCGCGTTCGCTATCGTTCAGCTTGCCGAGGTCATCGGGCGTGGCCACCACGTGCGGCGTCAGGAAAATCAGGAGCTCGGTTTTGACCTTGTCGGTGTTCTTGCGCCTGAAAGCGGCGCCGATCAGCGGGATGTCCCCGAGGAGCGGGACCTTGCTCTCGGTGTCGCTCTTCTGCGCCGACATGAGGCCGCCGATGACAATCGTCTGATCGCTCCGCGTCACCACCACGGTGTCGGCGGAGCGCTTGTCGATCACCGGCTGGCTGTTGATCGTCGTGACGCTCAGGGAGGAAATCTCCGGCGACACAATCATCTCGACGAGGCCGTCCGACGTGATGAAGGGGGTGACTTTGAGGATGATGCCGACGTCCTGGTAGCTCACGGTCGTCGTGATCGCGTTCGAGTTGGTGTTGGTGGTCGAGCTGGCGAGGAGCGGAATCGTCTGGCCGACGAGGATGGTCGCCTGCTGGTTGCTGCGGGTGAGGATCGAGGGGCGGGAGAGAATCTCGGTCTTCGCGACGGCGGAGATGGCGTGGATGGTCGCCGTGACGTCGCGGCCGACGAGCTGGTAGAACGCGCCATACACGCTGTTGTTGGCGAGATCCTGGGCGATGCCGAACCTTGTCCGCGCGGTGCCCTCGGGGTTGGTCTTGATCGAGATGGGGCCCTTGTAGACCGCCTCCGCGCCGAGATCGAAGCTGTTGTCGTGGGTGACCTGCATGAAGACCACGTTGATGAGCACCTGGGGCTTCGGCTTATCGAGGTTGGCGATGATGGTCTTGATGTTCTCGTTGGTGGCATCGTCGGTCACGACGATCAGCCGGCGGGTGTCGACGTCGCTCGAGATCATCGCATCGCCGACCATCGTGGTGTTCTGATACGAGCGGTTGGCGCCGGAAGTGCCGCCGCCGCCTGCGCCGCCGCCGGTGAAACCACCGCCACCGGTCGTGGTGCCGCCGCGACCGCCTTGGGCCTGCGCCAAGGCCAGTGTCGGGATGGCGCTGAAAGCGAGCGCGGCCATCGTGACCAGCGTGCGCCGGTGCAATCGTAGGGTAGGGAAATTCATGTTCGGGTCAGTTTGCGTTTGAAGGGGAAGTGGCGCGCGATTCAGTTGGCGCGGGCGCCGGTGGCGGCGTTGTTGGTGCCGAGCTGGAGATTTTGCGTGGTGTTTTGCTGCGCGTTTTGGGTCGCGCGCGTAGTCAGGGCATCGGGCTGGTTGTTGGTGGTCGTGCGCCCGGTGCTGCTCTGGAAGAGATTCTTCAGGACTGTCTCCACCTGCTTCACGTTCGCGTTCTCCATCGTGTAGACGAAGACCTTCTGCTTCCGCGCCGAGCTGGAATCGAGCTGGGCGACCATCTCGGTGATGTCGGGCATCACTTCCTTGGCCGCCGTCACGATCACCGAGTAGGTGCGGGGATCGGCCACCGCGACGACAGGCACGGAGCGCGCAGTGGTGGTGCCGGTGCCGCCGCCGCCACGCCCGCCGCGGCCGGTTCCGCCTGTGCCGCCGGTGCCTCCGCCCGGACCGCCAAACCCGCCGAGAAATCCGCCGCCCGGAAAGCCGCCCGGGAAGCCGGGGAAACCGCCCCGGCCGCCCGGGGTGGCGGTGTTGCCGCCGCGGCCGCCCGCGCCCTGGGCCGGCGTCGCGTAGAGATTCGTGAGCAGTTGCGCCATCTCGTAGGGATCGGCGTTGACGAGCTTGAAGATCTTCATCGTCGAAACCGTGTCGCTCGAGCTGTCGAGTGCGTTCACGAGCGTGACGACCTGCTTCAGGTTGATGTTGGTGTCGGTGACGAGGAGGGAGTTGCTGTCCGTGTTGGCGGTGATCGCCGAGGAGCCGGGCAGCAGGGTGCCGAGGTCGCGGGCGGCGGTCGTCGCATCGAGGTGGCGCAGCGGGATGATCTGGATGAACATCTCGGCGGTCATCGGAATCTCGTCCGGGTTGTTGCCCGTGCGGATCGGGAGGTTTTTCTTCTTCGCGTCGTCCTTCGACGCGATGACGATCGTGCGGCCCTGCACGATGGCGGAGTAGCCGTTTTTGCTGAGGGCGATCTGCAGCAACTGCACGGCCTCCTCCTTGGTGATGGGCTGGGCGCTGAACATGTCCAC
>JANOCA010000264.1:0-4183 GCA_031411915.1 Opitutaceae bacterium | reverse complement strand
ACGCGCGGAGGAATGAACGCTTGCGCCGCCCCACGCAAGGCACGAACGCGCGGCATCACTCCGACCAGCGGGGACGGCACGAGCCGCGGGCACTCCCCCTCGATCAGCGAGGCTCTGGCCTACTTCGTCCTGGGCACGAAGGGCCGCACGGCGGCGACGAGCAGTTTGTAGCCCTCGTCGTTGAAGTGCAGCATGTCGGCGACGAACAGTTCCGGGCGCACCTTGCCCGCGGCGTCGAGCGTCGTGGTGCGGGTGTCGATGTAGGTCAGGCCGCGCTGGGTCTTGCAGTAGGCGGCGACGAGGTCGTTGAGCTGGTTGCCGGCGGCGACCTGCTCGAGGCGTTTCACCGTGGGCGAGAGGCCGATGAACGTGATGGGGATGTTGGGAAATTTGCCGCGCACCTTGGCGACGAAGGCCTTGAAATCCGCGAACACTTCCTCGACGGGCCAGCCGGAGTTGATGTCGTTGCCGCCGGCCCGGAGGAAGATCGCGCTCGGCGCGTAGGGAAAGATCATGCGCTCGGCGTAGTGGGTGCAGTCCTTGATCTGGTTGCCGCCGAAGCCGCGGTTCAGGACGGTCGTCGCGGGAAAATCGGCGGCGAGCGTCTTCCACCTCACGATGGTCGAGGAGCCGACGAAGAGCACCGCACCCTTTGGCGGGGGATTGGCTTTGTCGGCGGCCTCGAACTTCGCGATGTCCTTTTCCCACTTGGCGAAATCGTTGGACGCAGGTTTCGCCTTCGGCCAGGCGGGCGCCGCGGCCTGCGCGACGAGCGCGAGGGGCAGCAAGGTGAGGGCGATGAGAGCGGAGAGCGTGTGGCGCAGCATGGGCAGGGTGGGTCGGGGTTGGCGCGAAACCATTCAGGCGAATGCACGCTGACTCCAGCTCGAATCCGCTCCCCGCTGCTGCCCGGCGGCTGGGCGACGCCGTTCGTGCAGGGGAATGTGCGCGTCGGCTGGGTTGAGCCGGTCGAGAGTCACGACATGGCCCTCCTTGCATCTGCTCGGATGCCCGACTGCCGATTACAGGTTGAATGGTGCGGGTGAATGGGTTGTTGGATCATCCCAACATGCGGCCCTTGTTTTCCCTGATGGTTTTCCTGGCCGCATTTCCAAGTCCCGCGCTGCAGGCCGCTGAACCGGTTTCCCCCCACCGGATGGAGTTGGTCAGCGCGGCGGAGCGCGTGGCGCGGCGTTTGGTGGAGGAGAACCAAGCGGAGCGGACCTATCGCGCCGATCTCGCGCTGGAGGCGTTGCTGGAGTTGGCCGCCGAGTTGGATCGGCCCGCGTGGCGCGAGCATGTCTTCTCCGTCTTGCAGCGCCGCGGTCTCATGCCCGGCGCAGTGGTGCCGTATCGTTCGCAGCCCTTCGGCTGCCTGACGTTCGCCGTCCATCGGGCCACGGGCGAGCGGGGATGGTTGCCGGAGTTCGTGCGCCAGTCCGGGCTCGCCAGCGAGGAACATCCGCGTTCGCCCGAGGGCGCCATCCTGCATCCCCGGGGCGCCCAGCGCGGCGGGGGCCACGCGATGCTCATCGATGCGATGCAGGAATTCGCCGCCCGCATGGCGCGGACCGGCGCCGTGACTGGTGACGCGGCGTGGGTGCGCGAAGGCGCCACGCAGTTCCGTCTCTACCGCAGGATTCTGCGCGACCCCGACACCGGCCTATGGAGCCAGGGGCGCGGCTGGTTGGGCGATGAACCCGGCAAATTATCGCCGGGCGCCTGGTCGCGCGGGCACGGCTGGTTGTTGCGCGGCCTGACCGCCTCGCTGGCGGAAACGCCGCGCGACTCCGCGGAGTTCCGGGAGATGCACGCGTTGCTGCGGGAGTTCGCGGACGCCCTGTTGCCGCGCCAGCTGCCCGGCGGCCTGTGGCCCACACTGCTGCTTCGGCCGCCGGGGGAAAGCCCCCCGGACGCCAGCGGGTCGGCCATGATCGCCACCGCGTTCTCACGCGCCTGGCGGGAGGGTTGGCTCACGGACACACGCGCGCGCGACGCCGCCCGGCGGGCCTTCGCCGCGCTGCCGGACTGTGTGGATCAAAACGGCGTCGTGTTGAACGTGAGCCCGGGGCCGGGTCCGTTGGAGTCCGAGGCCGACTATCTCGTCCGCGAGTTCCCGCCGGGGAACGACCA
This sequence comes from Opitutaceae bacterium, assembly GCA_031411915.1. Lineage (GTDB taxonomy): Bacteria > Verrucomicrobiota > Verrucomicrobiia > Opitutales > Opitutaceae > ER46. Next base: position 2,050 of record JANOCA010000264.1, on the reverse strand, counting down.
CGGACCCTTCAGCCTCATGTTTGCCGCGGCGGAATCCGTGCGGCTGCAACGGCACCCAGCGCGGCCGTGAATGATTGGGGAGCGCCCGATCACGCGGGCGTTGTAGGCGCCCCGCGCCAAAGGGGACGCCGCTTACTTCGCCTCGCAGGTGAACATCCACTCGTTCCCGAAGCGATCGATGAGGCTGCCCCAGCAGCCGCCCCAGGGCATTTCGGCCGGCTCATGCTCGACCGTGCCACCCACCTTCAGGGCGGCGAACAGGCGTTCGGTCTCGGCGCGAGAGTCGGTCTCGAGGTTCATGGTGACGTTGTTGCCTTGGATGCGCCGGCCCAGCGACGCGGGGGCGTCGTTGCCGATGATCACGTGGCCGCCGAGGATCGGGAGCGCGACCTTCATGACCATCTTGGCGTGATCGGCCGGCCACGGCGGCTGGCCGGGGGCCGTCGGAAGATCGCCGAAGCGTTTGATGGGACCGAGAAATTCGGTTTGGAAAACGGATTTGTAGAAGAGGAAGGCTTCCTCGGCATTTCCGGCGAAGTGAAACCAAGTGGAGACGCGAGCCATGGTGGATTGAGATACCCGTAGGGCGTCAGTCTTGCTGACGCCGGGTTTGGGTGAGTGGGTTGAAGTGTGGGATGGGCCGACTCCTTCTCAACGAACCAACGCGCCGCGTCCGGACAAGGGCGAGGAGATTTGTCACCTTGGGCTGCCTGCTACGGATTTGTGGGCCGTCTCATTTGTCGTTAGTCACATCGATTTACCCGACCCCAAGCCCCAGAGCCGGGCCCCGTTCGGGGTTTCGGCCCGTTGGGCGTTTCGTTCGCGGCGTTCGGCTCGCGCTCGGTCGTTTCATGATTGTCAGCGGACGCGTTTATCCGGTCGCTCTATTGCCAATCCCATGAGCACCCAATCCCAGCGGTCCAAACTTCGCGTCAACTGCTTCAGCGTCTCCCTCGACGGTTACGGCGCGGGCCCGCAGCAGGATCTCTCGAATCCCCTCGGCGTGGGCGGCATGGCGCTGCCGGAATGGTTTTTCCCGACGCGCACGTTTCAAAGCCAGCACGGCGGAGGCACGGGCGGCGCGACGGGCGTCGACGATGACTTCGCGGCGCGGGGCATGGCCGGGCTTGGTGCGTGGATTCTCGGCCGCAACATGTTTGGCCCGATCCGCGGCTCGTGGCCGGACGATCAATGGAAAGGCTGGTGGGGCGACAATCCTCCCTACCACGTGCCGGTGTTTGTCCTCACGCACCATCCGCGCGCCTCGATCGTGATGGCGGGTGGGACCACGTTTCACTTTGTGACCGATGGCATCGATGCGGCGCTCGACCGCGCGCGCGCGGCCGCCCAAGGGAAAGACATTCGCGTCGGCGGCGGTGTCGCGACGCTTCGCCAATATTTGCAGGCCGGCTTGATCGACGAAATGCATCTGGCCATCTCGCCGGTCCTGCTCGGACAGGGAGAAAACTTATTCGCCGGACTCGACCTGCCCAAGCTCGGCTATCAGCGCACCGAGCATGTGCCGTCGCCCCACGCGACGCATGTCGTGTTCACGAAACGCACGCCGTAGTTCGCATTTGCCCGCGGCCCGGGCGCCACACGCGTTCGTAACGGAGCACCACGCCGTCGATGCCGGCGGCGTTGAGCGCGGCGGATTCCATTGCGCTCACGCTGGGAGAATCGAGGCGTCGCACATCATGAGCTGCGTGGCTTCGGTTCGCCACCGGGCGGTTCGATCGCGGGCCGCTTTCCGTGAGTCGCTTCCTGCGGCCGCCTGCCTGCGAGCTGTTGACCGGCCGGGGACACGCCGCATCGTCGGACCGACAGACTCTCTCTTGTCGGCCGCCACGAGACCAACCCCAAGTCAGCCAGCGTGGCGCCGCTGCGAGCCTCCGCGTTATCCTTCATCGCCAACCCTTCCCTCCCAAATGCTCCCCAAATATCTCCCGCCCCTGCTCGCGTTCTTCTTTCTCGCGGTCACCGCTTCCGCGCAACAACCGCGCGGCCCCATGAATCCGGATCCCGCCATGCCGCTGCCCACCGCGCCGAA
>JANOCA010000263.1:0-16164 GCA_031411915.1 Opitutaceae bacterium | reverse complement strand
CCGTAGTTGAAGATGAGCGTGCCCCAATCCATGTGCGCGCCCTGCCGCGGATCGGCGTGCTCGTAGAGGTGCGTGCCGTCGAACTCCGCGAGCGCAAAGCTGTCGCGGGGGAAATGCGCGGGCACCCAGTCGAGGATCACGCCGAGCCCGCGGCCGTGCAGGTAGTCCACGAACCACGCGAAGTCCTCCGGTGTGCCGAACCGATGCGTCGGCGCGAAGAAGCCCGTGACCTGATAGCCCCACGACCCGTCGAAGGGATGCTCCGCGAGGGGCATCACCTCGATGTGCGTGAAGCCCATCTCGACCGCGTAGTCGGCCAGTTGCGGCGCGAGTTCGCGATAGGACAGCGGCCGGTTGGCATCCTCGGGCTTCCGCTTCCAGGAGCCGAGGTGGACTTCGTAAACCGAAATCGGCCGATCCAAATTCGACGCTTCCTCGCGGCGGCGCGCGACCCATGCGTCGTCGGTCCACTGGAATTTCCGCGCATCGCACACGGTCGCGGCGTTGCCGGGGGGCGCCTCGAAATAGGCGCCGTAGGGATCAGTCTTCAGCCGCACGTTCCCGCCCTGATCGCGGATCTCGAACTTGTAGAGTTCGCCCTCGCCCAGACCGGGGATGAACAACTCCCAAACGCCGGAGGAGCCGAGCGAGCGCATCGGGTGATAGCGGCCGTCCCAGTGATTGAAGTTGCCGACGACCGAAACCCGCGCCGCAGAGGGCGCCCACACCGCAAACGACACTCCCTTCACCCCGCCAAGATCGCGCACGTGCGCCCCGAGCTTTTCATAGATGCGGTGCTCGTTGCCCTCGTTGAAAAGGTAGAGATCCTGCGCGCCGAGCGTCGGGAGAAAACAATACGGGTCGAAGAACTGGCGCAGCTCGCCGTTGGCGTAGGTGGCGCGAAGCTGGTAGCGGAAGACCTCCGGGCGCTTCCCGATGAACACCTCGAAAACGCCCTCGGGCGCGAGGCGCGTCATCGCGTGGGCCTTGGGCGGCTTGGCGTCGATCTCGATGACCTCGCAGGCCGTCGCGCCGTGAATCATGGCGCGGGCGACCACACCCTTGCTGCGCTTGTGCGTCACCGGATGCATGCCGAGCACGGAGTGCGGCGAAGGGTGTTTCGCTTCAAGGAGCGCAGACAGGTCGGTTTTGGAAATGAGCACGCGTTAAGAGGGTGTGCGCCCAACGTGGGCGAGGACGGCGACGGCGTCTAGCCCCGATGCGTCGCTCGCGCCGCAAGCGATCGTGCCACCGGGCTTGCTTGCCCCGGCTGCGGTGATTTTGCTGCGCGCGTGATGCGTCGTTCTTCTTTTCTCCTCGTGCTGCTGGCCGGTCTCCCGCTCCTCGCGGCCGAACGCCCGCTGGAAATCTCCTCCGACAAGGCGGAGACGAAGCTCGACGGCGGCGCGAGCGTGAGCGAGCTGACCGGCAACGTCCGCTTCGAGGGCGAGGGCATCCTGTTGACCGCTGACACGGCGCGCTACGACCGGAGCACCGAGACGATCACCGCCAGCGGCCGCGTGGTCTTCACGCGCGGCGCGGCCCGCCTCCTGGCGGACAAGCTCGTCTATCGCCGCACCGACGGACGCTTCACGGCCGAGAACATCCGCCTCGGCAGCCCGCCGTATTTTGCCGAGAGCGCGTCGGCCGAGGGCACGTCCAAGGAAATCACCTTGCGCCAAGCTCGCGTGAGCTACGGCGAACCCGGCCCGTGGCAGCCGACCTTCACCGCCGACAAGGTCGTGTTTGCCCCCGGCGAGCGCGTGCAGACGGAAAACGCCTCCGGCGGCATCGGCCACACGCAGCCGCTGCCGTTTCCGAAATTTCAGCACCAGTTCAAGCAGCCGTTGGACGCCGCGGTCACGTTCACCGGCGGCTTCCGCCGCTCGCTCGGCGTCTTCGCCCAAGCCGGAGTGCTGGTGCCCGTTCGCGAGACCCTGCGCCTCGGCGCCGATCTCGGGGTCTACACCAGCCGGGGCGTCATGGCCGGCCCCGCCGCGCGCTACGAAAATGCCGACGACCCTGAAAAAATGAGCGGCACCTTCCACAGCGGCTACATCCGCGACCACGGCGATCGGAAAACCGATGTGCTGGGCCGCGCCATCCAGCCTGACCGCGCGTGGGCCGAATGGCAGCACCGCCAGCAGCTCGCGCCCAACCTCACGCTCAACGCCCAGATCAACTGGTGGAAGGACTCCGAGGTCGTGCGCGACTTCCGCCCGCGCGCCTTTTTCCCCGTGCAGGAGCCCGACACCTTCCTCGAGGCGGTCTATGGCGGGGAAAATTATTTCGTGTCCGCCTTCGCGCGCCTTCAACCCAATCGCTTTCACCGCGTGCAGGAGCGTCTGCCTGAATTCCGCTTCGACCTGCTGCCCCTCGCGCTCGGCAACGGTTTCTACGAGCGCTTCAGCGCCAGCGCCGCCGCGTTGCGCGAAGATCCGGTCGGCGGTGTCGGCGCCGCGCTGCGCAGCGAACGGCTGGACGCCTACTACCAGCTCTCGCGACCGATCGCGGCGACGGAGTTCTTCGCGCTCACGCCCGTCGCCGGCGGCCGCGTCACGCACTACACCGGGCAGCGCGGCGCGGCGATGCGCAGCCCGGGCACCTATACGCGCGTGCTCGGCGAGCTGGGGCTCGACGCGGCGCTCCGCGCCAGCGGGACGTTCGACTACAAGAATCCCGCGTGGAAAATCGACGGCCTCCGCCATCTCGTCACCCCGCGCTTCAGCTATCGCTACATCCCGGAGGCCGACAAGGGCCGCGCCCGCATCCCGCAGATCGATCGCGAGTCTTTTTCCACCTACCTCCAGCCGCTCGGCCTCGGCGACCGCCGCAACATCGACGACCTCCACGCCACCAACACCCTGCGCCTCGGCCTCGACAATCTCCTCCAGACGCGTGACGCCAAGGAAGGCAGCCGCGACCTGGTGATGCTGAACGTCGCCGCCGATTTCCGCTTCCGCCGCCCGCCCGGCGTGCGCGATGTGTCGGAGATTCACAGTGAACTCGCCCTCACGCCCGCGCGCTGGCTGCAAGTCGACGTCTACCAGAGCTTCGCGCCCCGCAACCTCACGCTGCGCGAGTTCAACTCCGGCATCACGCTCCGCGACGGCCGCGTGTGGTCGGTGCGCTTCGGCAACAACTTCCTCCGCCACCAGCTCGAGGATTTCTCGATCGACGGACGCATGCGGATCAACGAGCGGCTCGAGGCGCTCACCCGGCTGCGCTACGACGCGCGGCAGAGCCGCTTCAACGAGCAGGCTTACGGCATCGTGCAGAATCTCGGCAACACGTGGCTCATTTCCTACACCGTGAGCCTCTACTCGGGCAATCGCCGCGAGAGCAACTTCGGCTTCAACGTGCAGGTGGACACCGTGCGGTTCTGATCGTGACGCTGATTTTTCATCGAGCGACGCCGCTATCTGGTAGCCCTGCTCGTGAGAGCAGGGACCGACGTGAGCTTGCGGGTGAACCGTCCCGCCTCTCACGAGGCGGGCTACAAAAACCGACCAGGGCGAACCCATGAGCGTCGCCGCCAACCAAGCGCAGGTCTTTCTCCGGCTGCTGCGCGAGCTACGCGGCCGCTGGCGCACCGACTACGCCCTCCCGCGCGCGATCCAGTCGCTGCTGACCGGTGACCGCTCCTTCGGCTCGCGCGATCGCCGGCTCTACCGCGAACTCATCTACACCACCCTGCGCTATCTGCCTTGGATCGAGCCGAGCCTCGACCAGGATCCGGCCGAGGTCGTGCGGCGCACCGCTTGGCTCGCGGCGGACCTGCCGGCCACGAAGGCGTTTCGCGCCGAGTTCGCGACGGGCGACACACCGAGCGGCGACCGCACGGAATTGCTGCCCGCGTGGTTTCGCGACGAGTGCCCGGAGATTTTTGCCGGGGACGAACTTTCCGCCCAACTGCGCCGCGCGCCGTTCTGGCTCCGCCTCTCCGGCGCGGCGTCGGCGACGCGCAAGGAATTCGACGAGCTTGGTTGGGCTTGGCGGCAATCCGACGCCCTGCCCGGTGCCATCGAGCTGCGCGAGGAGGTGGACCTCACCAAGACCAAGTCCTTCCAGCGCGGCCGCGTCGAGGTGCAGGACCTCGGTTCGCAGCTGGTGCTCGAGACGCTCGGCCTCGCGACCGGCGGACGCTGGCTCGACGCGTGCGCGGGCGCCGGCGGCAAATCCCTCCAGCTCGCCCGCCTCCTCGGCTCGGCGAGCACGGTCGAGGCCTACGACATCCGCCCGAGTGCGCTGACCGAGCTGCAGGAGCGCGCCGTGCGCGCCGGCGCCCGCAACATCCGGCTCATCTCCCGCCCTTCCGTCGGCGACTACGACGGCGTGCTCATCGACGCCCCGTGCAGCGGCTCGGGCACGTGGCGGCGTTCGCCGCATCTCAAGTGGACCACCACGCCGGCGCTCATCGCTCAGCGTGCGGAGCTGCAGCACGCCCTCCTCTCCAAATTTGCCCTGTGCGTGAAACCCGGCGGCCGACTCGTCTATGCGACATGCTCGCTCAGCGTGCGCGAAAACGAACAGGTTGTAGCCCGCTTCCTCGCGGGCACGCCGAGCTTCGAGCCCCTCCCGCCTGTCCACGGGTTCGGCTTCACGCCCCGCGGCGACGGCCTGACGATTCTCCCCGCGCGCCACGACACGGATGGTTTTTTCGTGGCGGCATTCCAGCGGAAGGCCTGAGCAATCTCAGGCCCTTGTCGCTCGGAAATGTGACAGGATTCGCGCGTTCGATTGCCCGGACACCGGCCAAGTCGTGCGGCGCAGGAGGGTGGCGGACGGCCCGTTGCCGGATAAACCCGGACCGTTGCTAGGAACGGCCGCAAGCCCGGGCCCGCGTCCGCTAAAACAACGATGAGCCTGCACCCTGCCCAGCACTTCCACGTGGGCGCCGATGTCGCGAAAGACACGATTACCTTCTGCGGTTCCAGGGCCACCACCGTCGAAAACCGCCCCGCCCCGTTGCGCGCGCACCTCGTCTGCGAGGCGACCGGCCGCCACCACCACACGCTGCAGCAGGCGCACGCCCGCATCTAAGCCACAAGCCTCGGCCGGCACGAGAAACCGGATACGGTCCTCCAGCGTCGCCTCGGCGCCGAGCGCCGGCCCGTCCCCCCCCCCGCCGCCGCCCGGGCCGATGGGCGGGACCGCGTGCAGGCGCTTTGCCTCGTGTCCGGCGTGCACGTGCTGAGCGCGCTCCAGCTCGCAACCGACCTGCCCGAGCTGGCGCTACCACCGCCGCCAGTCCGCCAAGCTCTGCGGCTTGGCGCCGTTGGCCTGGGAATCGGGCCGGCTGCACGGCGTGCGCTGCATCCAGCACGGCCGGCCCCCGGCCCGGCGCGTCCTCTACCAATGCGCCGTGGTGGCCGCGCGCTGTCACGAGACACTCGCGCCGCTCTACCGCCAGCTGCGCGCCCGCGGCAAGCCCGCCCAGGTGGCCTACGTCGCCGTCGCTCGCCGGCTCGCGCTCATCCTCAACGCGATCCCGCGCCCGGCCGCGGCCCCGGCCCGCGCCGCACGCCGCGCGCCGCCTGCCTGCGGCCAGGCTAAGCTTCGCCCGGGCGGGTCCTGCCTGCCCACGCTCAAAACAAGACCGTTGCGACGAAACTCAGTCCTCGTTCTGCAGCGCCGCGACGACGGAGAAATCCTCCAGCGTCGTGGTGTCGCCCTTCACCTCGCCGCCGGCGGCGATCTCCTTGAGGATGCGGCGCATGATTTTTCCGCTGCGGGTCTTGGGCAGGCCCGCGGCGAAGCGCACCGAGTCCGGCTTCGCGAGCGAACCGATCTCCTTGCCGACGTGGGCGCGGAGCTGCTCCTTGAGCTCCTCGCTGGCGACGACGCCTTGCTTCACGGTGACGAAGACCACGAGCGCCTGGCCCTTGAGTTCGTCAGGGCGGCCCACCGCCGCGGCCTCGGCGACGGCCGGGTGCGATACGAGCGCGCTTTCGATCTCCGCGGTGCCGATGCGGTGGCCGGAGACGTTGAGCACGTCGTCGATGCGGCCCACGATCCAGAAGTAGCCGTCTTTGCCCTGCCGGGCGCCGTCGCCGGTGAAGTAGATTTCCGGGCGGCCCGGAAACTCGGAGAAATACTGGCGCACGTAGCGGTCGTCGTCGCCCCAGAGGGTGCGGAGCATCGAGGGCCACGGCTTGGTGATGATGAGCTTGCCGCCGCTGTTGCGCGGGACCTCGTTGCACTTGTCGTCCACGACCTTGGGCACGACACCGAAAAACGGCCGCGTGGCCGAACCAGGCGTCGTCGGAGTCACGCCCGGCAGCGGCGCGATCATGATGCAGCCGGTCTCGGTCTGCCACCACGTGTCCACGATGGGGCACTTCTTTTTCCCAATCATGGTGTGATACCACATCCAGGCCTCGGGATTGATGGGCTCGCCGACGGAGCCGAGGAGGCGCAGCGAGTCGAGGCGGTGGCGGAGCACGTAGTTGTCGCCCCAGCGCATGAACGCGCGGATCGCGGTCGGCGCCGTGTAGAGAATCGTGAGGCCGTGGCGATCGATCATCTGCCAGAAACGGTCGGGCTCGGGCTGGTTGGGCGCGCCCTCATAGATGAAGACCGTGGCGCCGTTGGAGAGGAGGCCGTAGACAACGTAGCTGTGGCCCGTAATCCAGCCGATGTCGGCGGAGCAGAAGTAGCGGTCGTTTTCCTTGAGATCGAAAACGTAGTGCGAACTCAACTTCGCGCCGAGCAGGTAACCGGCGCTGGTGTGCAACACGCCCTTTGGTTTGCCGGTCGAGCCGCTCGTGTAGAGGATGAAGAGCGGGTGCTCGGAATCGAACGCCTTCGCCTTGTGCGTATTCGGCGCGCCCTCCCAAGCCTCGGTCCACCACACGTCGCGGCCATCCTTCATTGTCACGGCGTTGCCGCAGCGTTTCACGACGAGCACAGTCTGCACCGTGGGCGTGTGCTCGACGGCCTTGTCGACGTTGGCCTTGAGTTCGATGACCTTGCCGCGGCGCCAGCCGCCGTCGGCGGTGATCACGAGCTTGGCCTTGCAGTCGTTGATGCGGTCCTTGATCGCCTCGGCGGAGAAGCCGCCGAAAATCACGGTGTGAATCGCGCCGACGCGCGCGCACGCGAGCATCGCCATCACGGCCTCCGGAATCATGGGCAGGTAGATCGCCACGCGGTCACCCTCGCCGACGCCGATGCTCTGGAAAAAATTCGCCCAGCGGCAGACCTGAAAATGGAGCTGCCGGTAGGTGATGGTGCGGACATCGCCCGGCTCACCCTCGAAGATGAGCGCGGCCTTGTTCTCGCGATACGTGCCGAGGTGGCGGTCGAGGCAGTTTTCGGCGACGTTGAGCTTGCCGCCGAGGAACCACTGGGCGTGAGGTGGCTGCCATTTCAGCACCTTCTTGTAGGGCTTGCGCCAGACAAGATGCTCCTTGGCCTGCCGGTCCCAGAATTTTTCTGGGGAGTTGACAGACTCGGCATAGAGCCTTTTGTAAGCAGCCTCGCTCCCAAGATTGGCTTGGGCTTTGAACTCGGCCGAAGGCCTGAATTTCCGGGACTCCCGGGATACTGAGGTAATCGTCTGATCTGGCACGTTGCGTGTCGGTTTAGGGTTTAAGGTCGCAAATCGCGGCTCTTATCCCGCCCTGAGTTTCAAGCGTCAAGCACAGGGACGCGTCTCGCCTAACCTCATTGTATGGAAAAGAAAATTGCGTCCGCCACGGCGGACACTCCTGTCGCTGCTGCACCCGCGCCCGCGATGCCCAATCCCGCCCCGACGGATGCCCAAGCGCCTGCGCAGGCCCCCGGCCCCGCGCCCATCGAGACCATCCAGGTCGAGGGTGTCCTCGACATCGATCTCCAGCGTGGCGGCAACGGCCAGCTCCTGGATGTGGCGCGCGGCTGCAAGCGCCGCCCCACGGATCCCTTTGTGCCCAAGGAGCTGATCCGGCGCTTCAAGCTCCGCCAGGGCTCCATGATCGGCGGGACGGCGTTTCCGCCCGACGGCCGCTTCCCCAATCCCAAGATGCGCTTCATCGAGACGGTCGATGGCGAGGCTTTGGAGAGCCGCCGGGCGAAATTCGAGTTCACCACGCTCACGACTATCTCGCCCAACCAGTTTCTCAAAATGGAAATGAAGGATGGCCGCCTCACCACGCGTGCCGTCGATCTTTTCTGTCCGATCGGCAAAGGCACGCGCGGCCTCATCGTCGCCCCGCCCCGCACAGGCAAGACCACCCTGCTCCGCGACATGGCGCTCGGAGTCCTCGAGAACAGCCCCGAGTGCAAGGTGATGATCCTCCTCGTCGATGAGCGCCCGGAGGAAGTCACCGACTTCAAGCGCAGTGTCCCTGCCGCCGAGGTCTGGGCCTCGTCCAACGACGAGCAGGTCGAGAACCACATCCGCATCGCCGATCTTTGCATCGAGCGCGCCAAGCGCCTCGTCGAGACGGGCCGCGATGTCGTGCTCTTCATCGATTCGATCACGCGTCTCGCGCGCTCCCACAACACCGCCAAGAACTCCGGTCGCACCGGCTCCGGCGGCCTTGATGTGCGCGCGCTGGAGAAGCCCCGCCAGATCTTCGCCTCGGCCCGCAAGACCGAGGAGGCCGGCTCGCTCACCATCATCGCCAGCGTGCTCGTCGAGACCGGCAGCCGCATGGACGACGTGATCTTCCAGGAGTTCAAGGGCACCGGCAACATGGAGCTCGTCCTCGACCGCAAGTGCGCCGAGATGCGCCTCTGGCCCGCCATCAACGTCGCCGCCAGCGGCACCCGTAAGGAAGAGCTGCTCATCGACGCGAAGACCCTCGAGGGCATCCATTTCTTCCGCCGGGCCCTTGTGCAGCAGAAGATCGAGGAGTCCACCGACACGATGATCGCGCGTCTCTCCAAGACGAAGACCAACGCGGAATTTTTGAAACTCATCGCGCGTTAGCCCGCCGGCTGCCGCCGAACTTCCCTCTTGCTCCTCTCCCGAATCTCCTGAGATTCACCTGTTTCCTTCGCGGACGCCACGCGTCTAGTCCAGTCACCAGACCAACCAAGCATGCATAGTTTTTCCGAGCAGTGTCTCGACATGGCCCGATCGATGTTGGCCCACAACCTCGATTCGATTCAGCCCGACGGCACAATCCTTCCTGCCAACGGCGAGCAATCGCGCCCGGATGAACCCGGCCACGTCGCCTTCGCGCTCGGGGAATTTTACCGTGCCACCGGCGAGACCACGCTGAAGGGCCACGACCTCGTCGACCTTGCGGCCCGCTGCATCACGGCGCAGATCTTCACCGAGCCTGCGGCGGAAAACGGCCTCGCCTACGCCGCGCTCGGCCTGCTCGCGTTCGGCCCCTCCAAGGAGCGCAACCCCGTCTGGGAGCGCCTCGTCGAGGAGACACAGCAGCGCATCGACAAGTCCCTGCTCCACCGGAGCGACTACGACAACCACTGGCAGGCCTTCAACATCGCCAAGGCCGTCGCGCGCTTCTCCCTCGGCCTCTCCAAGAAGGACGAGACCTCGCGCCTCATCGAGCGGATGTGCGAGCGCATCGGCCAGACGAGTTCGGCGGGGTTGTTCGACGACTCGACCTCCGGCGGCCTCGGCGGCAATTTCAATCTCTACGGCGTGATGACGTTTGTGTTCGTCCGCTCCGCGCTCCAGCTCCACGCCAACAGCGGCGTGCGCGACCGCAAGCTGCCCACGCTGCGCACCTACGCCGAGAAATACATCAAGATGATGCCCGACCTCGTCCGTCACGACGGACTCGGCTGGGCCTTCGGCCGCGCCGCGGGCGCCTACGGCCAGATGCACTGCATCAGCCTCATCCTCCAAGGACTCCGCGACGGCTGGATCGCCGACGACCAGAAGGTGAAATACTACGACATCCTGCGCCGGCTGTTCATGTTTTTCTACGCGACCTACCTCGATCAGGAGCACGGCTTCCTCGATCTGCGCGACGACGAACGCACCGCTTACGCGCAGCACACGACCCGCATGGCGAACTTCGACGCCGCGCGCTATCTCTCCCAGTGGTCGCGCCTCGCCAAGACGGTCCAGATGCCCTCCGGCGCGCCGCGCTCCGAGCCGGTGAAGACCTCCGGCCGCTTCGTCATCTTCGACAAGTCCAACCGCAAGGAGCAGGGCCTCTTCCTCTACCGCGATGCCGAGAGCGGCCTGCACCTGCAGGTGCCGCTCGTCAGCGCCGGCTCCACGCTCACGAGCGACTCGCTCGCGTTTCCGCATTGCCCCGGCATCTTCGACTGGCCGAACAACGTCTACGCACCCGTGATGCTCCCCGAGCTCACCTTCGGCGACCAAGTCACCCTGCCCTCGTTCTACGGCAAGAACTGCGTCACCGGCCTCGGCCTGCGGAACAGTTTCTATTTCCGCTACGAGCAGCCCGAGCTGATCAACCTCAAGGAGGAGTTCGTGAAGGGCCTCGGCAGCGTGAAGGTCCAGTGGAATTTCTCCGGCAACAAAATCGGCGTCGAGTTCGCCTACACCGTAAGGCAGCAGATCACGCTCGACAAGTTCCGCTACTGCCTAGCCATCGCCGCGCCGCACTCGAAATACCATGTGCCCGGCGCGCTCTCGCTCGGGCCGCAGGGCCACCGCTGCAGCGTGGCCAAGGACGACTTCCAGGCGAACTGGCTGGAGACCGAGGTTGTCAGCGCCGACCCGACCTACCGCACCAACTACGGCAAGGTGCACTACCTCCAATACCTCGTGCGCGATCACCCGCTGATCATGCGGCCTGGCCATGTCTACCGCCTCGCGGTGAACTTCGAGCCCGACGTCGCGCACATGGACACCTGACGCGTAAGCAGCCTGTAATGGGCAGTGAGTAGCGAGCATCCCGCTGCGCTGCGTTTGGATTTTCTACTCGCTACCCGCTACTCGCTACTCGCTACCTTTTCGCGTGCTCTCCCGCCGCATCATTCCGTGCCTCGACGTCAACGCCGGCCGCGTCGTCAAGGGCGTGAAGTTCCAGCAGCTCCGCGACGCCGGTGATCCCGTGGAATCGGCCAAGGCCTACGACGCCCAGGGCGCCGACGAGCTCGTCTTCCTCGACATCACCGCCTCGAGCGACAACCGCGGCATCATGCACGACGTCGTCGCCGCGACGGCCGAGCAGTGCTTCATGCCGCTCACCGTGGGCGGCGGCCTCCGCACCGTCGCCGACATCGAGGCGATGCTCCGCAGCGGCGCCGACAAAGTCTCGCTCAACACCGCCGCAATCAAGGAGCCCGCGCTCGTCCGCGCCGCCTCGGATCGCTTCGGCGCGCAGTGCATCGTCGTCGCCATCGACGCCAAGCGTGAGCCCGACGGCAAATCGTGGCGCGTCTACACCCACGGCGGCCGCAACCGCACCGAGCTCGACGCCGTGGCCTGGGCGATGCGCGCCGTTGAACTCGGCGCCGGCGAAATCCTCCTCACCAGCATGGATGCCGACGGCACCCAGGCCGGCTACGACTGCCCCCTCACGCGCGCCGTGAGCGATTCCGTCGGCGTGCCCGTGATCGCCAGCGGCGGCGCCGGCACGCTCGATCATTTCGCGGAGGTGCTCGACGCCGGCCGAGCGAGCGCCGTGCTCGCCGCGAGCCTCTTCCATTTCGGCACCTTCACGATTTCGCAGGTGAAGGACCATCTCGCCACCCGCGGCGTGCCCGTGCGGCGCTGAGGCTCAGGTCACGGGCGCGACTTCGGCGGCGCCTGCTGCAGCCGGAGCGACCTTCACCTTCGGCTCGCCCACGAGCACGCTGAGCTGCTCCTGCACGGCGACGAAAAATTCCGGCGTCAGCTCGCCCACCGGCACCTCGAAGATGGCCTTGGACTTGGCGTGCTCGTAGCGGTTGCGCGCCCCGTCCGCACTGAGGCCGCGCGGCCGCAGCACACGTTTGCGCTCCAGCATCAGCGCGAGGAACTGCACGAGCCGCGTGTTCTCCTCGGTCGGCTCCGTCGTCGGATCGGCGAGGGCTACGAATAGATTCTCAGCCGTCAGCTTGAGCGCGCGATCGGCATTCTCGCCGGCGCGGCGCGGCTTGTAGGCCTGCACCCATTTGCACGCGACAAACCCCTCCGGCGCAAATCCCACCGCGTGCGCCTCCAGCACATCGTAGCGCACGATCTCAAGCGCGGCGCCGACACGCACCAGGTAGCTCGCCACCCGCGCGCCTTCGACAAACGCCTCGCCGGACACGAGGCACGTCGACGCGAGGGGCTGCAGGTTCATTTCCATGGGCTTTCCTGTTTACTCCCGCACACGGCGGACGCTAGCCCAAACCCGGCGCGCTGGGGTTTGCCCAAAGGGCCGACTTTGTCGGGGCTAGCCGCGACCAAGTCGCTGCGTCTCGCCTCGGGCGAGACGCACGGAGATTTTCCGACAATTGCCTTTTAGCCGCAAAATCTCCGGGCTAGCACTTTCCCGCCTCGCCCACCGCATGTCCGCCCCGCCCATCCCCGACTTCGCCGACACGCTCCTGCTGTGCGTGGACCTTCAGCCGAAATTCATCGCGGCGATGGAAAACGGCCCGCGCCTCCAGCGCCGCTGCGCCTTCACCATCGCAGCTGCGACCGGGCTCGGATTGCCCGTGGCGTTTACCGAGCAGGTCCCCGAGAAACTCGGCCGCACGGCGCCGGAGCTGCTCGCCCTCGCGCCGCAGGCCCCCGCGTGGGGCAAGATCGCCTTCTCCGCCTTTGGCGACGACCGCATCCGCGCCGCGCTGCTCGACGAGCGCGACCTTGGCCATCTGTTGCTCTGCGGCCTTGAGACGCCCGTCTGCATCTATCAGACCGCCCTCGCCGCCTTGGCCGCCGGCCTGCAAGTCACGCTCCTGAGCGACGCGGTCGGCGCCCGCCGCGGCGACGACGCGCGCGTCTGCCTCGATGCACTCGCCCGCGCCGGTGTGCATGTCCTTCCCTCGGAGACCGTCTTCTACGCGCTCCTCGGCGACGTGAAACATCCCTTCTTCAAACCCTACACGGAACTCGTGAAATCCCATGCCTGACTCACCCATGCTCTCCACCGTCCGCGACCTCAAGGCGCACGGCACCGAGGCCAACGGCCGGCCCTTCGCCGCCCTGCTCGTGGTGAAAAAACTCGCCGCCAAGACCGCCGCCAACGGCAACACCTTCCTCAGCGCCGACCTCGGCGACCGCCACGGCTCCTTCGGCTGCACGATCTTTGGGGACAGCCCGGTCTTCGAGGTCTTCAAGTCCGCCGGCGAAGGGGCGGTCGTGCGCATCGAGGGAAAAATCGAATTCTACAACGGCCGCTTCTCCCCGCGCATCAACAAGGCCCTCGCGCTGAAGGACGATGAGCTGGGCGCGCCCGGCTTGATTGACAACCTCGTCGAGCTCGCCCCGGAAAACGCCGAGGAACTGTGGGCCGAGTTCTCCGCTTTCATCGACGCGCTCACGCTTCCCGAGCTGCGCGCGACCGTCCGCGGGGTCTTCGACGAGATCGGCGAGACGTTCCGCTGGTCGCCCGCGGCCGTCGCCATGCACCACGCTTACCGCCACGGACTGCTCGAGCACACCGTCCACATGGCCCGCGCGTGCAAAGCCCTCCTCCCGCTCTACCCCGAGGTCGACGGCGACCTAGCGATGGCCGGCATCCTCCTCCACGACACCGGCAAGGCTATCGAATACGAGGGCACGCTCGCCACGAAACGCAGCCGCCGCGGCATTCTCCAGGGCCACGTCGTCCTCGGCTACCAGCTCGCCCGCAAGCACGGCATGAAGGGGAAGCTCGACGCCGATCGCCTCGAGCGCCTCGAGCACATCATCCTCTCCCACCAAGGCGAACCCGAGTGGGGCGCCGCCGTCTACGCCGCCACGCCCGAAGCCGTCTTCGTCTCCATGATCGACAACCTCGATGCCAAGATGGGCATGGTCCAGCGCGCCCTGCGGCAGGCCGACGCAAACATGGAATTCTCCGAGCGCCTGCCCGGACTCAGCTCCGCGCTACTCACGCGCAAACTGTCACCACCCGCCGTCTAAACGAAGCCTACGCGCTCAGGCTCTTGATCAGCTCCACCATCGGCAGGAACATCGCGATGACGATGATGCCGACGCCGACCGCCATGAAGACGATCATGATCGGCTCGATGATTGAGGTGAGCGCATCGACGGCGTTGTCGACCTCCTCGTCGTAGGTGTCGGCGATGCGCACGAGCATGTCGGGCAGCGCGCCCGTCTCCTCGCCGACCTCAATCATGGAGGTGACCATGCCGGGGAAAATCTTCGTCGATTCGAGCGGCTTGGCGACGTTGTCACCCTCCTTCACCCGGTCGTGGACCACGTTGATCGCATTCGCGATGTGGACGTTGCCGCTGGTGTCGCGCGTGATGATGAGCGCCTGCAAAATCGGGACACCGGAGGAGAGCAGCGTGCCGAACGTGCGCGTGAAGCGCGCCACGCCCGCCTTGAGGAAAAGGTCGCCGAGCACCGGCACGTGCAGCAGCAGCCAGTGCAGCACGCGCGTGCCGAACGCCGATTTCTTGAACAACCAAAAGATAAACGCTCCAACGGCGAGCACTCCGATCACCATGATGATGTTGTTCCGCATCGCGTCCGCGATCCCCACGACCACGGAGGTGAGCCATGGCAGCGGCTTGCCCTTCAGCATCGTGAAGAACACCTCCTGGAACTTGGGCACCACAAACACCATCAGCACGATCATGATGCCGCCGGCGACGCAGCTGATGATGGCGGGATAGACCATCGCGGAGACGACCTTGCCCTTGATTTTCACGGCCTTCTCCGTGAACACCGCGAGGCGCTCGAGCACAGGCGCAAGCACGCCGCCGGCTTCGCCGGCCTTCACCATGTTCACGTAAAGCCGATCGAAGGCTTTGGGGTGCGCCCCGAGGCCGTCGGAGAAATTGCCGCCTGATCGGATCGTGTCGGCGCACTCCTCGACCACCATCTTGAAGGCCGGCCGCTTTTCCTGCCGCGCGAGCACCTCGAGGCTGCGCATGATCGGCATCCCAGCCTTCACCAGCGTGGCCAGCTGGCGGGTGAAAACCGCCTGCCCCTTCGCGTTGATGGGTGAGCCAAAGGAGATGCCCTTGCGGCGCCGGGGCGGCGGGGCGCTGGTCGAGCCGGTGAACTTCGGGCCCTTGGGCGGAGCCTTGGCGGCAAATGTCGCCGGCTTCTCGGGTTGATCGGTGCGGACGGCAAGCTTGGCCATGGGAAGAATGACGCGCGGCGCGCGCTTAGGTATACTTGATTACTTCCTCGATCGAGGTGTGACCGTCGAAGATCGCGCGGAGGCCGTCGTCGCGCAGCGTGCGCATGCCCTGCTCGATCGCCTTCTGGCGGATGACAAGCGTGGGCGCCTTCTGCGTGACGAGGTCGCGGATCGCCTCGCTCATGCGCAACCACTCGTAGATGCCGAGCCGGCCCTTGTTGCCGGACTGGCTGCACGTGGGGCAGCCCTTGCCGTAGAAAAACTGCCGGCTGCCGATGTTCTCCCGCGCGATGCCCAGCTGAGCGAGCAGCTCCTGCGGCGGGATGTAGGAGGTCTTGCACTGCACGCACACGCGGCGCACGAGCCGCTGAGCCAGCACCGCCTCGAGCGAGGCGGCGATCAGGAACGGCTCCACGCCCATGTCCACCAAGCGCGTGACGGCGCCGGCCGCGTCGTTGGTGTGGAGCGTCGAAAGCACGAGATGGCCCGTGAGCGAGGCTTGGATGGAAATCTGAGCCGTCTCAAGGTCGCGGATTTCCCCCAGCATGATCACGTCCGGATCCTGCCGGAGGAAAGAGCGCAATGCCGCGGCAAACGTGAGGCCCACGAGCGGGTTCACCGGCACCTGCATGATGCCCTCGATCTCGTATTCCACCGGGTCCTCGGCCGTCAGGATTTTAAGATCGACGGTGTTCACGATACGGAGGCCGCTGTAGAGGGTCGTCGTCTTGCCGGAGCCGGTCGGGCCCGTGACGATGAAGATGCCATTGGGCCGGCGCACGATTTCCTGGATGCCGTTGAACACGTCCTCGGGCATGCCGAGTTGCGTGATGTCGAGGCGCACCGCCGATTGGTCGAGCACGCGGAGCACGACGCTCTCGCCGAACTGCGTGGGGAGCGTCGAGACGCGCAGGTCCACCTGACGCCCGCTGATGGTGATCTTGATGCGGCCGTCCTGCGGGATGCGGCGCTCGGCGATGTTGAGGCCCGCGAG
>JANOCA010000262.1:0-20060 GCA_031411915.1 Opitutaceae bacterium | reverse complement strand
GGACGCGGCCCCACGAGGCTCATGTCGCCGCGCAGCACATTCCACAGCTCAGGCAGTTCATCCAGCGAGGTCGCCCGCAGCCAGCGGCCAAAAGTCGTGAGCCGCACCGCATCCGGCAGCGGCTGGCCTGCTCCATCCTGGGCCACTCGCATCGTGCGAAACTTGATGAGCTCGAAGATCACCGCGTCCTTGCCCGGCCGGCGCTGCCGGAAAAAAACCGGCGCACCCAGCTTCACGCGCACCAACAGCGCCACGATCAACGCCAGCGGCACCCACAGCGGTGCGGACACGATGACCGCGGCCAAATCGAACAGGCGTTTCAGCATCAAATCGCTCCGCTAACCGCGCCGCGCGGCCTTCACCGCGGCGATGACACGCTCGCGGTCCACCGACGTAAGGTTAGACCCCGAAGGCAGGCACAACCCCCGTGCAAAAAGCTCCTCAGCCACGGCGCCGCCGTAGCACTCGCTCCCGGAGAACACCGGCTGCAGATGCATCGGCTTCCACACCGGACGGGCTTCGATGTTCTCCGCCTCGAGCGCGTGGCGCACAGCCTCGCGGTCTGCACCGAATTTATCCGGATCGATCAACACACATGTCAGCCAACGTGTGCTGCGACCCCACGCCGCCTCGGGCATGAACTCGATGCCGGGTGTGTCGGCGAAGGCTTTTTGGTAGGCCTCGCAATGCGAGCGCCGCGCGGCCACGCGATCGTCGAGCACGCGGAGTTGCCCGCGCCCGATGGCAGCGAGCACATTGCTCATGCGGTAGTTGAATCCGACTTCCGAGTGCTGGTAGTGCGGCGCCGGATCGCGCGCCTGCGTCGCCCAGTAACGGGCCTTCTCGATCAGCGCAGCGTCGTTGGAGACGAGCATGCCGCCGCCCGAAGTCGTGATGATCTTGTTGCCGTTGAAGGAATGAACCCCGCAGAGCCCGAGCGACCCGGGTGCCTTGCCGCGGTAGGTCGCGCCGAGCGCCTCGGCCGCGTCCTCGATGAGCGGGATGCCATGCCGCGCGCACAACGCCGCGATCGGATCGATGTCGGCGCTCTGGCCGTAGATGTGCACGAGGACGACGGCCTTGGGCGACCGGCCGCGCTTCACGCGATCCGTGATCGCCTCGGCGAGGAGCGGGGGCGACATGTTCCACGACTCGCGCTCGCAATCGACAAACACCGGGCGGGCGCGTTCGTAGAAGATCGGGTTCACGGTCGCGGAGAACGTGAGCGTCGAACAGATCACCTCGTCGCCCGGTTGGAGATTGAGCCACCGCATCGCGAGGTGGAGGGCGGCCGTGCCCGAGGAAAGCGCCGCGGCATAGGCTGTGCCCACGCGCGCCGCAAACTCCGCCTCAAACGCGCCCAAGCACGGCCCGACCGGCGCGATCCAATTGGAGGCAAACGCTTCGGTCACGAGCCGCAACTCATCCCCGCCCATGTGGGGCGACGAGAGGTAGACGCGGGGTTTGCGGTCGGGCATTAGGGTTAGATCGGCTCGCAGGGATGATTTTTCAGGCGCCGGCCGGGCCGGCGAGTCCGAGGCTGGCGACGGATTCGACGAGGGTCTTCCAGCCGGCATCGCCCTGGAGGCGCTCGAACGGCACCGAGCTCGTCACCCGCACGAAGACCTGCGCTTGGCTGCCGGCCAACGCATAGGTCAAGGCGTCGCGCCACCAGCTCACGATGCCGGGACTCGTCGCGAGCCGCGCGCCGTAGTCGTGCAGCTGCGAACCGACGAGATGCCAGTAGAGCACGTGCTCTTTACGCCCATCGCGGCCCGGCGCCTGAAAGATCCGCCACTGCGCGGGCTGCAGGCGCGCCTCGCTCGCGGTGATTTTCTCGGCGAAGCGCTGGTCGAGGCACGTCCAGCCGTTCTCGATCCAGCAACGATCGGGCGTGTGCGATGCGACTTTCTGCACGGGCATGCGGTTGGGCGCCCAGTAGGCGGCGTAGATGCCGATCGTCACACCGTCGCGACGATAGAGCCGGTAGACATAGTCGTCGTAGTTAAGCGTCCGCTCGATCGCGCCGCGCACGGCCTCGTTGGGACCGAGCGGCTCATCGCTCACGCTCCAGCCCGCGAGCTGCGCCGGAATCTGCCTCTTCAAATCAACCGGCCGCGCGGCCGCCGCGCGCTCGCCCTCGGTCATGTCGCGCACGCGGACGAATTGCAGCGCCACCGCCGCGAGCAGGACAACCGCCGCGAGGATCAGGACAACACGCGTCTTCATGATCACTCGATGCGCCGCGCGGGCACGCCAAACACCTTGGTGCCCGGCTCGACGTCGCGCATCACCATCGCGCCCGCGCCGAGATACGCGCCATCGCCCACCCTCACGCCGGGCGCGATCGCCACGTGGCTGCTGACCCACACCTCGCGGCCCACGCGCACCCCACCGGTGAGATCGCTGTGGCAGTTGATCTGCGTCCAGTCGCCGACCTCGGCGTCGTGATCGACGGTCGAGTGGAGGTTGACGGCCACGCCACGGCCGAGGCGATTGTTGGCCGACACGACACTGTGCGGGCAAAGGATCACCCCGTCCGCCAGCTCGACCTCGTGGCCCACGACGGCCGTGCGATGAACGAGCCGCGTGAAACCCCCGCCGCGAGCCGCGATGAGCTCGGAGCATTTCCTCTTTATCGCTGGCACGCCGACCGCGCAGACGAACAACTCGTCGCTCGCCGGCTGATGATCGGCGAGCCGGCCCAGCAATTTTCCCGGCGAACGTTTCTGCGCGAGCGCGTCGAGGTTGTCGTCGATGAAGCCCTTGATCTCCCAGTCGCGGCCAAACTGCACGGACTGCTCCGCCCAAGCGAGCACCTCGCGGCCAAAGCCGCCGGCACCGATGATGACGAGTCCGGGAAGTTTTCCCATGTTCAGAGTGTGCCGGAGTCCACGAAAAGATCTTGGCCCGTGATCGACGCCGCGCCGTCACCGAGCAGGTGCACGACAGTGGCGGCGACCGAGTCCGGGCTCGTCGCGCGCTGGAGCGCCGTGCGGCGGTGGATTTTTTCGCGCTGCTCGGCGGTGAGGCCCGCGCTCATCGCGGTCTCCATGAAACCGGCGACGACGCAATTCGAGCGGATGCCGCGCTCACCCCACTCGCGCGCGGTGTTCTTCGAGAACGCCTCGAGCGCGCCCTTCGTCGACGCATACATCGCGAGACCCTTGTAGCCCGTGTGCACGCTGATCGACGAGATGTGCACGATGGAGCCGGCGATCTGCTTCAGGAGCATCTGCCGGATCGCGTGCTTCGTGATCAGCATCGGCGCGAAGACGTTCACGTCATACATCGCGCGCAGCCGCGCGGCATCGAGGTTGGAAACGAGATCGTCGTAGGCGACCGCCGCGTTGTTGACGAAGCCGTGCAGCGGCAGCGCGGACGGCACGAACGGCTCGAACAGCTCCGCCTTCACCGCGTCCACGCGCCCGAGATCGAAGGCATGGAAATGCGCTCGGCCCGCGTGCTCGCCCTGCAAGGCCGCAAACTCCAGGGAGAGCCGCCGGCTCACGCCATACACACTCCACCCCGTGGCGAGCACGGCGCGCGCAATCGCGAGGCCGAGGCCCTGCGAGACGCCGGTGATGAGGATGTTTCTGCTCATGCGCGGGCCACCTTGCCCGTGCGGGTCGACGAGATGTTGTCCACGAACCGGATCAAGCGCGGGACCTTGAACGGTTGCAATTGCGCTTCGGCGAATTCGCGCAGCTCGGCCTCGGCGGGCGCCACGCCGCGCGCCACGACCTCGGCACAAAGCACTTGGCCGAGCACGGAGTTTTTTCGGCCAAACACGCGCGCCTGCACGACGGCCGGGTGCGCCGCGAGCACCGCCTCGACTTCGTGCGGGTTCACCTTGCTGCCGCCCACGTTGATCCAGTCCCGTTCGCGGGCGACGATGCGGAATCGCAACGGCGCCTCGCTCACGATCGCAACGGCGTCGCCGGTATCATACCATTCGCCGCTCGCTGCTCCGCCATCGAAGTCGCCGAGCAAACTGCGATGCACGCACAGCGTGCCGTCGCGGATCGTAACCCGCTCTTCGAGGCCCCGCGCGATCGCAAACACCTCGCCCTCCGCGGTGAGCAGCGTGCCGGCCTCGGTGGAGGCGTAGACGTTGTGGATGCGGGCCGCGGGAAACAGCGCGCGGAGTTTCTCGATCAACGCCGCGTCGGCGCTTTCGCCACCCAGCGTCACGGATCGCACGCCGGTCAACACCCGATCGGCGGGCAAGAGCAGGCGGTAGAAACTGGGCGTCGCCGACAGATGCGTGACACCGTGCCGTTCCAACGCCGCGAAAATCGCCGCGCGATCAAGGTCGCGGACATCGACGAGGGTGCAGCCGTTGGCCAGCGCCTGGAGGAAAACCTGGAGGCCGGCGACGTGCGTCGGGTTGTAGGCGAGCGCCCACACCGCCTCGGCGTGGTGTGGCGAGACTTTCACGGCCCGCGCGAGATTCGCGACGGTTTGCCACACGCGCTTCGGCAAGCCGGTCGAACCCGAGGTGAACAAGCCCAGCCGCGCTCGCGAAGCCCCCGCGGCCTTTTGCTTAAGTGACTCCAAGGTGACGGAGCTGCTCGTCGTGCGCGCGATGGTCCGTTGGAGATCAGTGTCGGAGAACCCCAACGCCTCGATTTCGCTCACGCCGAAATCGGTGTCGAAGAGCGTCTGCTCCGCATCGCACGCCAGCGTCGTGGCAATCGCGGTGAGCGCGTCGCGGGTCGAGCCCGGCTGGCAACAATGCCGATGCGCTGCGGCGCGCGCTCCAATCTGCGCGAGCAGTTCAGCGTAGGTCTCGCTCGCGCCGGACCGGCCGTCGATCCACCAGGATTTCTTCAGCCCGGGATTCATTTTTTCGAAGCCTGCGCGATCTTGTCGTCGATTTCGCCCAGAGTGTGCACGAGGCCGTTGGCGAACACATCGACGCCGAACCGCTCCTCGATCCGCACCGTCAACTCCGCGAGATCCAGCGACGCAAAGCCGAGGTCCTCGCGCAGACGGGTCGAGCGCGTGACGCCCGTCGCAGGTGGCTGCTTCTTGTTGGCGCGCACCTCATCGATCAGCCGCAGGAAATCAGAGTGCATGGTAAAACGCCGCGAGCCCATCGGTGATGCGTTGCTCAGGAAAGAGTTTCTCCACGCGATCACGCGCGCCACGCCCCAATCGCGCCACGAGTTCTGAATCGCCCGCGAGTTGCTCGAGGCACTGACGCAGCGCCGCCACATCACCGGGCGGATGCAACAGGCCACCGCGCCCATCCTCCACCGCATCGGTCACTCCGTAGATGCGCGTCGCGACGCACGGGCAACCGCACGCCGCGGCCTCGATGATGACGCTCCCGAAGCCCTCGCGATGGCTCGGCAGGCAGAGCACATCCGCCGCGGCCATGTAGCGCTCAGGTGCGGGCGTCGGACCGACGAAGCGCGTCTGCGCAAACCGTGGTCCGACCAAGCCGCTCAACTTCGACTTCATCTCCCCTTCGTCCGGTCCGACAAACGCCAGCCACACGGGCTCCGCGGCTCGCATCGCGGAAAACGCCTGCGCCAATTCCAACACGCCTTTGTCGGGCGTGAGCCGACCGATGAAGAGGAAGAGCATGCCGCCTCGCTCAATCCCCAGCTCCGCGCGCACCGCCGCGCGCGACACCGAATCACGCCGGAAGCGTGCGAGGTTCACCCCGCAGATCGAGCCGTCGCCAATCACGGCGATTCTCCCTCCGGGGACAACGCCCTCGGCCGTGAGGAAGCGTGCCTGCGATGCGCTGTCCGCGAGCACGTGCGTGGCACAACGTGCGAGCAGGCGATCGAGGAGTTTCAGGCCCCGGCGCTTCACGCCGCGTTTCGTCGCCCACACTTGGCCGGTGAACGTGTGCAGCCGCCGCTGCACGCCGGCCATGCGCGCGGCGAGCATCGTGAGGAGCCCGGCCTTGGGCGTGAACGAATGCACGAGATCAAAACGCTCGCGGCGAAACAGCCGCCGCAAGGCCAGCAGAGCGCGCAGGTCTCGAAGCGGGGCCACGGCGCGCTCGATGCCCACGATGTGAAATGTCGCCCTCACCCGATCCGCGCTGCGTGGCCGGCCCTGGCACGCGATGGACACATCGTAGTCCGCGCTCAGCCGCACAGCGTGCGGAAGCAGGAAGGCGTCAAACGTGGCAGGGTCGGCGCACACGAGGCAAATTCGCTTACGAGCCATGGGGGGCCGCGGTGGCGGCTGGCATCGGGAATAGGCGCGCGCACTCGGCGATGAAGGCGCGCCCGGCCTCATCGAGCGGCTGCGCGCCTTCGCTGAAATTAGCGCGACGCCGCAGGGTTTCTCCGTAGGCCCGCGGCCAGACGAAGAACGGCAGCAGCCCCGCCATGCGCGCGACCCGCCCCCAGCGCATTCGCCGCAGGCCGGCCGTTCGGCGCAGCACGCCCGTTTTCGTCAACGCCTTGAGCTGCGCCAGCGCAGCCCGGTGGCTTTGCCATGCGGCGCGCGGCGTGATGCCCGCGGCCTCATCATACACGTAGAACGGCTCCTTGCAGAACACACCCCGCTTGGTGTTGGCCAGCGTCAGCACCATGGTCTGGTCCTCGGCGCGACGATGCGGCGGGTAGCCGATTTTCCGCAGCGTCTCCGTGTCTCCGCAGAGCGTCGCATGGGGAAACATCCGCGGGTCGCCGTCCTCGGCGCAGCCGCGCACCGCCCCGATGCGGTAACGGGAATCGATCAGCGCCATCGCGGAGCAGAAGAACTCACAGCCCTGCGACCGCGCCTCGCGAGCCCGCGCCAAGCGGCCGGGCAACGAGAGATCATCCGCATCCATCATCGCAATCCATGGCCCGCGCGCCTGCTGCAGGGCAAATTCGCGCGCACGACCTCGGCCAACATTCTCGGGCAAGCGATGGTAACGGATTCGCGCATCACCCAAGCCCGCGATGACCTCATTCGTGTTGTCGGTCGATCCGTCGTCCACCACCACCCATTCCCAGTCGGTCACGGTTTGCCGCGTCAGCGACCAATGGCAGCGCCGCAGGTAGGCCGCCGCCTGGTAGGTCGGCGTGACGAACGAGAACTCGGGCGCGGCCATCATGCCTTGCCTCCCGCCGCGGCCGACGATCCGGCGAACTCATCCCACACACCACTGAACCGCTGGCGAAAAGCCTCGAACGTGAAATGCGTGCGCCACCGCTCCCGGCCCGCCTCGCCCATGCGTCGCGCTTCGTCGGGCCGCGCGAGCAGGCGGCGGATTTTCCCCGCCAGATCATCCGGGCGATCAAGATCCGCGAGCAGGCCGGTGCGCCCGTCCTCGACGACCTCGCCGCCGGCGTCATGCACCGACGCCACGACCGGCAGCCCGTGTCGCATCGCCTCGATGTAAACCAACCCAAAGCCCTCGCCCCGGCTCGGCAACGCAAACGCCGTCGCAGCCCGATACCGCGCCGCCAGCTCCGCCTCCGGCACAAAGCCCGCGAAGTCCACCCGATGCGCGACGCCGCGTTCCGCGGCGCGGCGCTGGAGTTCCGGCACGAGGCCGCCGCGTCCGACGATCTGCAAGCGCGCCTCCGCGTGGTGCGCGAGCACCGCGGGCCAGGCATCGATCAACTCGCGGTGGCCCTTGTAGTCCTCGCGCGGTTCCATCCGCCCCACGACCAGCACGACCGGCGGCCCGGCCGGCGCGGCGGCGACGGGCGCGGGCTCCGATGTTTCCGTCCCCAGCCAGCAAACTTGGGCGCGTGCGAATCCCCTATGCAGCCGATCCGCCCGATCGCGCGTGTGGCGTGAGTTTGCCACCAACCGATCCGCGCGCCGACAGGCGGCGATGCTACCCGGACGCGCGCGATCCCACACCTCGATGCCATGCAGAAAAATCATATGAGGCCGCCGCCTCGCCGGCAGCCAGCGGCTGTGGACCTTCGCATAGTAGGCGGCGTCGTAGAAAAAAAATCCCGGCCGTAGCATTGCGCGCCACAACCCCAGTGTGAACCGAATCCGCGAGCCGCCGTAACACCGCCCCGCCGCGGGCGCGGTCGTGTCGGAGAACACATGGAATTCCGGCGCGACCCGCTCCGGCCGCTCCGTGAACACCCGCGCAATCATCCGATCCACGCGTGCGATGCCGCCGTTGCCCGCGACCAAGGATTCGCAGGCGAAGACGACACGCTGCGGAGAGCTGGGTCGCACGACGCGGCTCATAGCCTGGGAGTCGGAAACATTTCCCGAGGACTCATCATGACGACCGCACTGATCGCGGCGGTGGCGGTGGCGGGATACCCGGCGCCGCGATCGTCGCCGTGAAGAGTGTTCTCGACGCAAGGTAGAACAACCCGCCCGACAGCGCCGCCTGCATCGCAAGGTAGCGCAGATTGTAGACGAAGCCGTAGCTGCTCATCTTCTCATAGGCCGAGCTCAGCACGATCACGATCAGGGCAAGGGCGAGATGCGGTTGGCTGGCAAACACCCGCCGCGCAGCCCGCTCAAAGCCACCCCATAGGAGACAAAGGGCAGCACCGAACAAGGCCACACCCCACGGCCCGGCGCGCGACCACCCATCCGCCAGGACCGGAAACGGCACCGAGCCTCCCACCGAGATCGAGAAGCCATAGCGCCGCGCCGCGCCGAGCCCGAACTCGCGGTCGAGACTTTCGTCGAGGTAGTCGTTCGCCTCGCGGAACAGCGTCGATTGGTTCATGAAGCGGAACTCGTCGTCGAAATCCCCGTAGCCGCGGTAGGGCACGCGTTCCGGCGAATAGCCGAGCACCACGAAATTGCTCCACATGATCATGCGCTCGACGCCGCGCGTGAAGTTGGCGAAGACGCCCTCCCCGCCCCTCGACTCGCCCACGAGCCGCCCGATCTCGCCGGCACGGGCCACGAGATCGTTCTCACGCTCGACCGTGCCGTCCTTGCGCACCGTCTCGATGCGGGCGCTCAGGTAGAAGACCGGCACGACGAGCAGCACTCCGCCCAGCGCGGCCCAGACCCGCGCCATGCGCGTCAGCGTCAGCCACACCCCGAACGCGAAGAACGCCACCGGCAGGAACAGCAGCGCCCGCGATCCCGATCCCAGCGCGAAGATGCCGCCGATCACGATCCCGACGACGAAGATCGCGACCGCGATCGGGTAGCGCCGCCAGCACAGGCCGAGGAGCAGCGGCGCCATGAAGAAGGAGAGATGCAGGTAGTTGATCGCCTGCGTCACAAACGGCACACGCACAAACACCGTCCCGATGAAGTAAAGCACCAGCCCGGTCGCGAAGATGCAGAGGATAACCTCGAAGCCCGGCACGCGTTGCCGGTTGAGCTGCTGCAACTGGTGAATCGTCGGCACATGGCGCCGGCTGGTGCAAAGCCGCGCACAGGCCAGCGCCACCAGAGGCATGATGGTCTGCCCCAGCGTAACGGCCCACGGGCTGTCATTGAGGTTGGGCGTGAGGTCCGGCCCGATGAGAATCACCGCCGAACCCGTGAGCAACAGGTAGAGCGCCATCCAGCCGCACTGCAGCAGGAAGAACAGCGCCACGCCGCCAAGCAGCACCTGATCCTGCAGGCGGCGGTAGAAATACCGCACGATCCCGACGTTGATCGCCGCCGCGAGCGCGAGGCCAAGCCAAAGTTGGGCGGAGGGAATGTCCATGCCGGTCAAACGCTTTTTCTTGTAGGCGGGGTGCCCTCACCCCGCGGCCAGGGGCGCCTCGACTTCATCGATCGCGGGGTGAGGGCACCCCGCCTACAACCGCCCCATCCACCAACTTCATCCGCGCGCTCACGGCGGCCCAGTCGCGCAGCATGATCTCGCGCCAGCTGTAGCCGGAGGTCGTGCAGCGTTTCCAACCCCGCTCGGCGATCGCGCGGCGCCGGTCGTCGTCATTCAGGAAACGGCGCACCTTGGCGACGAGCTCAGCCTCGCTGCCGAAGAACTCCGCCTCCTCGCCCTCGCGGTAGTCGCGCTGGTGCTCGCGGGTGCGCATCGCGAGCAGAAAGGCGCCGCACGCCGGAATCTCGTAGCTGCGGCCGGCGGTCTCGTTGTAGTTCCACTCGGAGACAAAGCAGAGGCCGATGAGCGCATGCTTCAGCGCTAGCACGTAGTCGCGGTCGCTGAGGCCGTCGAAGACATGACCGGCCAGGCGCGGATTGCGGCGCGCCCGCGCAAGCCAAGGGCGGCCGAACACCTTCACGCGCACACCCGCCGAAATCAGGGCCGTGATGCCCCGCTCGGTGCGCGGCTCCCAGTGCCCGACGAAGATGGCATCGTGGGTCCAACGCGCGGCGACCTCGGGATCGCGCACGGGCTTCGCATCGAAGCGCCGCTCGTCGTAGCCCAGCTGCGTGAGCAAGACCCGGCCGGGCATCGTCGGTTGGAGCCGCCGAAAATCGGCGGCATTGCTCGTGAGGTAGTGATCGTAGAGCGGCGCGGTGGCGGCGAGCCGGCGGCGCGTGAGCCGCAGGCTCAGCGGGTGCGGCCAGAGTGCATCCGTCACATGGTGAGTGAGCCGAACGCCGGACGCGCGCAGCGCTCGCAGCGTGGCGGGCTCCACCCAGTCTCCTTTGTCGATCCACAGCAGATCGAGGCGCTTGTCGCGGGCGAAGCGCTGCACCGCCGCGTTGAGCCGTTTCGCGCCCACGCCGGGCACGTGCCGCAGCCAGCGCGCCAGCCGCCAAGCCGGCCGATATGAATCAACGTCGAACCCCTCCAACAGAGGTTCCGCAGCGCGCAGCGCCTCGAGCCGTGCGAGGCACGTGCCGCCCGCGACGAGCGAGCCCACGTAACCGATGCGCCGTGGACTATCATGCTGGTTCATCGGACAGGCTGCCCCAAGCTCATCGCCGCGATCCGCTGCAAATCACGGCGGAAGCGGACTGACGCCCCCACCATCACCACACAGTAGGCCACGATCGCGGCCGCCCCAGAAACCCATCGTTCCGCCGGCACGGCTACGGCCACAACAAGGCCCGTGATCGTTGCAGCCAGCGTGATGACAAGTTCGCGGGCCATCGCGCGCTTTTCGGGCGCTGCCATCCGCAAGTCTCTCATCGCAAGAACCGCAAAAAACCAAAGTGCGAACACTCGCGGCAAAAACATGCCCACCAGGAGTCCCGCAATACCGTGGTAGTGCAGCCCGCCCAGCATCGCCGGAACGGTGAGCAGGCTGATCGAGCCGTTCAGGCGATAGAACTGTGTCGTTGCGCCACTCGCGAAGTAGAGATTCCCAAAGAAACTCGCGCCCACGCTGACCCCCAGCCCGGCGGCTAAAATTCCCGCGACATTGCCGCCCGCAAATTGCGCCGGACCGACCCACAGGCCAACCAAGGTTTCGAGCAACAGCGCGGTGCCAAGCACCGCGCCACCCAGCAACCACAACGTCCGCGCGCCTACCGCCGTGACGACGGCGCCGGCTTCGGCTGACCTCGGCCCACCACTCAGGAAACTTAACGCCGGAGCCAACGCGACCACGAGTCGCTGAAAACATCCCAGGAGCAAATCCACCGGCTTTTTTGTCAGTGCGTAGGAGGTCACCGTGACGGCTTCGAATCCTCGCCCGACAAAGAACAAGTCCGCGCTCAACGCGAACGTGCCCACGATCTTGTCATACGCCGCCCAAGCGAGTGCTCGCCCATCGAGCTGCTGGTCTTCATCCGCGGCCGGTTCATCTTCCATCGGCCCCAGGACCTTCAATTCCGCCTGCACCAGGGGATATGCGAGCAATACCTGCAGGCCACCTCGCACCAGCACACCCGTCGCAAGTGCCAAAACGTCGCCGCCGAGCACCAGCCCGCCGAGCGTCGCGGCTATGCCAGCCGACGCGCACACCAGCGTGACGATGGTGTGCGCCCGCGCCGCGCGCAGGGCAACGCCAAGGGACGTGAGCGCGTTCGCCATCAAGCCCGCCGCCACACCGGCCACCGAAAGAAAAACCAACCACCAACCCGTGCGCGTCGGCACCGTGCACCCGGGATCGATCGCGCGGGCGAGCCAGCCCGACGCCAAAGCGCCCACTACCATCATCGCCCCGGTCAGCGCCGCGTTGAGCCGCAGGCCGCGCCGCGCCAGCCGCACCGCCTTGCCGCGGCGTTCGCTCCCCAGCGCGCGCGACACCCGCTGCTGCATCAGCGCCGAGATGCCCGGATCGATGACGGCGACCCACGTCGCCACGCCACCCGCAATCAGCCACAACCCAAACTCCGCGCTGCCGACATAGCGCAGGTAAACCGGCACCAGCAGCACACCCTGTACGAGCATGAACCCGATGCCGGAATACTGGAGAATGAGGTTCCACTTTACTTCGTGCCGGGTGGTCGTGGGGGCGGCGCTCACGGGTTCGCTGGGGACGCGGCGCCCTCGCCGCGTTTCGATCGCCAGATTCCGCGCCAAGGGCGCCGCGGCTCCAACCGAAGATCCGCCATCGGCATGGCTTCGCCCCGTCGCTTCCCCACGGAGGCGACCGGACGGACAAATGGAGTTTTCGCGGTCATCGATCGCGGCCGAGGCCGCCCGGAGCCATGCGCGTAGCCCCGGATTCGCCCAGCGTGAGCGGCGCACCAATGCCCTACAAGCCCGCCATGATACTCTCCGATTGCACCACGTGCCGGCCGCGGCCTCTCTCGTCTCCCGACTGCGACAACGCCATCGATGTCTCCCATTCCAAATCTTGTTCAGTCGCTCCGTTTCCTCCGGCTCGGCACGGGCGGAGTCGGAGCCGGCACGCGCCTGCGCATCGTTCGCCGGCTCGTGCGCGCCCATCTCGCGAATCGGGGCAAAACCGCGACTTCGTTCGGCGAACAACTGGTATTGATCGAGGCGATCCTGCGCATCCCGCAAAAGACGGCCGGCGCCATCGCGGAGTTTGGCTGCTACAAAGGCATGTCGTCCGTCGCGCTCTCACTCGCCGCGCTGCTCACCGGACGGAAACTGATCATCTTCGATTCCTTCGAAGGGCTGCCGGAGCCGAGCGCCGAGGTCCGTAATCTCGGAACCAACGAACGCCTCGCCTACAAAAAAGGCGACTACGCGGGGTCGCTCGACGAAGTCCGCGCCGTTATCGCCCGGCACGGTGAAATCGGGTGCTGCGAATTCGTGCGCGGGTTCTTTTCGGAGACTCTCAAACTCCGTCCGGCGCAGGAAACCTACGCGCTCATCTTCGAGGACGCCGACTTGGTCGAGTCGGTCGCCGATGTGCTGCGGTTTGCGTGGCCCAGGCTGGCAGACGGTGGCCTGTTTTTCTGCCACGAGGCCCGCGACCTCGAGGTCGTAAAGCTCTTCTTCAACGACGTCTACTGGCGTGGAGCGCACGGCACATCCGCCCCGGGTCTCGTCGGCGCCGGACTCGGCCTGCCCATCGACGGCCTGCGACAGGCGGCCTTCGACTTTGCCGGACGAAAATCCAAGGGCTCATGCCTGAGCTACACGGTCAAGCGAGGTTCCTAGGCTCGAACAACTCCGCGCTCGTCAGCGCGCCGCGCGTCGTTTCATCGTGGGCAGCGTGACTGCCGCCGTCCCCACCACCGATGTCATCCGCCGCCTCGCCGCGAGCCTGCCGGCCGGGCGCGTGATGGCCGACGCGGCGCCGCTCGCGGCCTACGAAAGCGACGGGCTCACGGCGTTTCAGACCAAACCGCTCGCCATCGCCATGCCGGAGACGCAGGCCGAGGCCATCGCCATCGTGCGGTTTTGCCATGCGGAAAAGCTGCCGTTCGTCGCGCGCGGGAGCGGCACGAGCTTGTCGGGCGGCTCGCTGCCCTTTGCCGGCGGCATCGTGATCGCGCTGAACCGGCTCAACAAAATCATCCGCCTCGATCCCGCGCAACGCATCGCGGTCGTCGAGCCGGGCGTGATCAACCTCGCGGTGACGGCGGCGGCGCAGCCGCACGGCCTGCACTACGCGCCCGATCCCTCGAGCCAGTCGATTTGCACAATTGGCGGCAACGTGGCCTTCAACGCCGGCGGTGCGCATTGCCTGAAATACGGCATGACCTCCAACCACGTGCTCGGCCTCAAGGCCGTGCTCGCCACGGGCGAGGTCGTCGAGTTTGGCGGCGCGAGCCGCGAGCAAATCGGGCCGGACTGGACCGGGCTCTTCGTCGGCAACGAGGGCCTCTTCGGCATCGCGCTCGAAATCACGCTGCAGCTCCTGCCCCGCGCGGAGGTGTTTCATACCGTGCTCGCCGGCTACCGCACGCTCGAGCAGGCGGGCGACGCCGTCACCGCCGTGATCGCGAGCGGCCTTCTGCCCGGCGCGATCGAAATCATGGACGCGCTGGCGCTCGAGGCGGCGACGGCCGCGGTGCATGCGGACTACCCACCGGGCTGCGAGGCGGTGCTGATCGTCGAGCTTGAAGGCCCGCGAGAAGTCGTCGCGGTGGACCGCGTGCGGCTCGACGCGATTCTCGCCGCGAGCATGCCCGTCGAGGTGCGCCCGGCACGCGACGCCACGGAGCGCCTCGCCATCTGGAAGGGGCGCAAGAGCGCGTTCAGCGCGGTGGGACGGCTGTCGCCCGACTTCATCGTGCAGGACGGCGTGGTGCCGCGCCGCCGCCTCGGCGAGGCGTTGCGGAAAATCAACGCGTGGTCGCGCGAGTCCGGCGTGCGCTGCGCGAATGTGTTTCATGCCGGCGACGGCAACCTGCACCCGCTCATCCTCTACGATGGCCGCGAGCCCGGCGCGCTCGAGCGCGCGGAGGAACTAGCTGGAAAAATCCTGCGCATGTGCATCGAGATGGGCGGCTCGATCACGGGCGAGCACGGGGTGGGCATGGAGAAGCGCGATTACCTGCCGGAGATGTTCAACGCCGAGGAGATGGCCTGCCTGAAGCGCCTCCGGGCGGCTTTCGATCCGCACGGCATCGCGAATCCGGGGAAAATGTTCCCCGCCGAGGGCGCGCCCGCGCTCGCTCAGCACGGGCTGCATCCGCTGGAGAAGGCGGGCGTGATCTCACGGGAATGAACTGGATGAAAATCCCAAAGTCCAAATCCCAAACGCCAAAAAATATCCAATGGCGAAATTCCAAAAAGAAGGCGCGAAACCTGAGCTTGGGATCTGAGATTTCTTTGGCGTTTGGGATTTGGCCCTTGGGATTTTTCACCACGCCATGATCACTCTCACTCCCGAAACCCCCGGCCAGCTCGCCGACGCCGTGCGCTCCGCGCCGCGCGTGATCGTGATCGGCGCGGGCACGAAGCCGCGGCTCGGCCAGGTGGGAGACAGTTTCGTGCGCATTTCGACGGCGAAGCTCCGCGGCATCGTGGAGTATGAGCCGAGCGAGTTCACCTTCACCGCATTCGCCGGCACTCCGCTGCGCGAGATCGTGGCGGCGCTGGCGGAAAAGGGACAATACCTGCCCTTCGATCCGATGCTCGCGGAGGCGGGCGCGACGCTCGGCGGCACGGTCGCGGCGGGGCTGAGCGGGCCGGGGCGGTTCCGCTTCGGTGGCCTGCGCGACTTCATCCTCGGCGTGCGTTTCGTTGATGGCGAGGGGCGGCTGATGCGGCTCGGCGGCAAGGTCGTGAAAAACGCCGCGGGCTTCGACGTGCCGAAGTTTTTTGTCGGCGGTCTCGGCCGCTTCGGCGCGCTGGCCGAGCTTACGTTCAAGGTCTTCCCGCGGCCGGTCGCGCAGCGCACCCTGCGGCTCGAAGCCGCGGACGACGCGGCGAAACTGAAGATCCTCACCACCGCCGGCAGCGCACGCTGGGAACTCGACGCGCTCGACACCGCGGTCGGCCAGCCCGCCGTGCTTGCGCGCATCGGCGGGCCCGCGGCGGCGCTCGATGCGCTGTGCGCGGAAATCCTCGCGCGGTTCCCCGGCCGCACGCTCGCGGCAGACGAGGCCGCGGCCACGTGGCGCGGCGCGACAGACTTCTCCTGGGCGCACCCCGACGGGGAGCTTGCGAAATTCGCCCTGATGCCGGCGCAGGTGCCGGAGTTTGCAGCGTGGGTCCGCCGCCAGCCGGAAGGCCACGGCTGGATCAGCGCGGGCGGAAATGTGGGCTACGCCGCGGCGGGGGCGGGCGCGAATTTTTCCGGCGCTGCGTGGCCCGGCGTCACGCTGCGCGGCCAAGGTCCGCTCTGGCTCGGCCCGCAGCGCACACCCGCAATCGCCACCGCCGTGAAACACGCGCTCGATCCGCAAAACCGGTTTCCTCCGCTCCACGAATGAAAACCATGAACCACAGAGACACAGAGGCAGCGAGAAACGCAGCGGTCTTCTCCGTGTCTCTGTGTCTCTGTGGTTCAAAAAAGATTGGCCCGTAGAAATTCATGCTCCACGCGATCAAACCCCAGCAACACGGGCCGCTCGGCGAGCCGATGGCGCACGCGGTGCAGGCCTGCGTGCATTGCGGCTTCTGCCTCGCGGCGTGCCCCACTTACAGCGAGCTCGGCCAGGAGA
The DNA here is from genome assembly GCA_031411915.1 of Opitutaceae bacterium. GTDB lineage: Bacteria > Verrucomicrobiota > Verrucomicrobiia > Opitutales > Opitutaceae > ER46. Next base: position 3,698 of record JANOCA010000262.1, on the reverse strand, counting down.
TGGATTCGCCGCGTGGGCGCATCGTGCTGATGAAGCAGGTGCTCGAGGGCACGCTCCCCGCCGCCGCCGCCGCGCCGCACATCGATCGCTGCCTCGGCTGCCTCGCGTGCGAGCCCGCCTGCCCCAGCGGCGTGCCCTACCGCGATCTCATCAGCCCCTATCGCGCGGTGGTGCAGGAAAAGCTTCCGCGGACCTTTGGCGAGAAACTCCGCCGCTGGCTCGCGGCCCAGACGATCCCCCATCCCGCGCGCTTCCGGCTCGCGCTGCGCGGCGCCAAGCTCGGCCGCGCGCTCGGTGGGCTCGTCCCCGCGGTGCTGCGCCCGATGCTCGCCCTCGCGCCCCGCGAAGTGCCGCCGGCGGTCTCGCTTCCGGCCGTGACGCCCGCGCAGGGCGTCCGCCGCGCCCGCGTGGCGTTGCTCGCGGGCTGCGCGCAGCAGGTGCTCGATCCCGACATCAACGTCGCGACCATCGAGGTGCTTGCGCGCAACGGCGTCGAGGTGCTCGTGCCGGCGGCGCAGGGTTGCTGCGGCGGCCTGGCCTGGCACACGGGCGACCTCCCGGCGGCGCAGGCCTTCGCCCGGCGCAACCTCGACGCGTTCCCCGCCGACGTGGACGCGATCCTCACCAACGCCGCTGGCTGCGGCTCCGCGATGCACGAGTATCACCTGATTCTCAAGGGCACCCCCGACGAAGCCCGCGCCGAGGCGCTGCGGAAACGCGTCGTGGATGTGAGCGTGTTTCTCTCCAAGCTCGGCCTGCGCGAAACCCCCGCGGGCTCACGCGCGCCGAGTGTCGTCGCCTACCATGACGCCTGCCACCTCGCCAACGCGCAAGGCGTCCGCGCCGAGCCGCGCGGGCTGCTGCGCGCGGTGCCCGGCGTGGAGCTGCGCGAACTGCCCAACGCCCACCTCTGCTGCGGCAGCGCCGGCACCTACAACCTCGACCAGCCTGCGATCGCGGACTCGCTCGGCGCGCAAAAGGCGCAGGCCGTGATCGCCACCGGCGCGACCGTCGTGGCGACCGGCAACATCGGCTGCCTCACGCAGCTCAGGACCCACCTCGAGAAACTCGGCTCGCCCGTGCGAGTGCGCCACACGATGCAGGTGCTGCGCGACGCCTACCGCGCCACTTCCTCCGCGCCATGAAAACCCTCGCGCGGATCCTCGCGCTCCTCGCCCTGCTCGCGGCCGCCCCGCTCCACGCCGCCCTGCCGCCGGCGATCGCCGTGGTCCAAGCCGATCACGCCCGCATCAAGGCGATGATGGCCGGCGATCCCACGGCGCTCGGCGCGCTGATGTCGGACCAGCTGCGCTTCGCGCACTCCGATGGTCGCGTCGAGTCGAAGGCCGACTACGTGAAGAACCTCCTCGCCGGGGACACCGCCTACGCCGACATCAAGCTCACCGAAATCGAAACCAAGCAGATCGCGGCCGACGTCGTGTTCGTGCTCGGCGCGCAACAGATGCGCAAGCGCCTCGGCCCCGACTGGTCGGAGATCAAGCTGCGCTATCTTGGCGTGTGGCGCAACGAGAGCGGCGCGTGGCGGCTCGTCGCCTGGCAGTCCGCGCGTCCTTCGGGCAACAGCGTGGTGCCGGGAAAGCAGTAGCCCGCTTCGGAAGAAGCGGGATGGCGGACGGACGCGGCCACACCTTCATCCCGGCTCTTCCGAGCCGGGCTACCTGTCAGCGCAAGGCGATCGCAGCCGCTCCCGCTCGCGCAGCACTAACCCTACTTCGCCCCGGGGATCATCCACGGCCAGAGGTAAGCCTGCAGCATGATGAATACGCCGACGAGGAACGCCAACGCCACGCTGTGCCAGAAGACGGATCGCAAAATCGCGCCGGCCGTCGGGCTGTCGGGGTGGCCGCCGGTGGCGACGCTCGCGACCACGATGCTCTGCGCATCGATCATCTTGCCCATCACGCCGCCGGAGCTGTTCGCGGCGGCGGTGAGCAACGGCGGAAGCCCGAGTTGTTCCGCGGTGACTTTCTGCAGGTTGCCGAAGAGCACGTTGGACGAGGTGTCGCTGCCTGTGAGCGCCACGCCCAGCCAGCCGATGATCGGCGAGAAGAACGGGAACCACCACCCCGTGCCCGCCATCGCGAGGCCCATCGTGGTGTCGGTGCCGCTGTATTTTGTCGTGAAGCCGAGCGCCATCATCGCCGAAATTGTCAGCAGCGAGACGCGCACGCGCCACAGCGTCTGACCATAAATGCGGAACGCGCGGCCGACGCCCACGCCCAGCGCGAACGTCGAGGCCACGCCTGCGAGCAGCAATGCCGTGCCCGTCGCGGAGAGCAGATTCAAACGGAAGATGGCCGGGTCGGGCGTCGGCTTCGGCGCGACGGGCGGGACCTTGATCACGGCGTTGTGCAGCTCCGGCACGGGGATTTGCGGCGCAAACCACCCGTCGAGCTGGCGCTTCACCTGCGGCATGCCCCACGCGAAGACGAAGACCGTGAGAAAAATCCACGGGAGCCAAGCCTTCCACGCCGGCGACCCGGCGGCCTCGGCGGTCCCCGCGTTCGCGGGTGCGACCGCCGCGGGATTGGCCTGCTCCTCCGCCGGCTTCCAGAAACGCATCAGCACGACGACCGAGAACATCGAGACGGCGCCCGCGATGATGTCCACGAGCCACGGCCCGTGGAAATTGCTCACGAGAAATTGCACGAGCCCAAACGACCCGCCCGCCACGAGGCACGCGGGCCACACCGCGACCATGCCACGCCAGCCCACCTGCGCCGCCACCAGCCAGAAGGGCACGATGAGCGAGAAGAACGGGAGCTGCCGTCCCACCATCGCGCTCAATTGCAGCAGATCCAGCCCGGTGAGCGGCGCGAGGGTGACGAGCGGCGTGCCCAGCGAGCCGAAGGCGACGGGCGCGGTGTTGCCGATGAGCGCGAGCTTCGCCGCCTCGAGCGGCCGGAACCCCAGCCCGATCAGCAGCGCGCCCGAGATCGCCACCGGCGCCCCGAAGCCCGCCGCGCCCTCGATGAACGCGCCAAACGAAAACGCGATCAGCAGCGCCTGGATGCGCCGGTCCCCCGAGACGCCCGCGATCTGTTTTTGCAGCACGGCAAACTGCCCCGTCTCCACCGAGAGCTGGTAGATGAAGATCGCGTTGAGAATGAGCCAGCCGATCGGCAGCAGGCCGAAGGCCGCGCCGTAGCCGGCGGCCGCCGCCGCGAGCGACAGCGGCATGCCAAAGACGAAGATCGCGACCACCCCCGCGACGACCAGCGCGATGAGCGCCGCGATGTGCGCGCGCACATGCCAGAACGCGAGCAGGCCGAGCAGCACGACGACGGGAATCGCGGCAATCAGCGCCGAGACGCCGATGCCGCCGACTGGGGCGTAAACTTGAGACCAGGTCATGGGATGGGGAGGAAGAGCCCAGGGGCAGAGGTGCGGAAGAGGGGGAGATGGAGAGACGGAGAGAAGCGGAGAAAAGCGATGCGGGGCGCGGCGATGCACACGAGGGCGTTGCGCGGAAGAGAACGAAGGGGCGGGTCGCAGGGAGGCAGGGGCGCGTGCGTGAGGCGAGCGATTTCTTGTGGGAGCGAGCTTGCTCGCGACTCGGCCGCAGACCCGTCGCGAGCCAGCTCGCACCCACCGGTCCGGCCGCTGCGCGCAGGCAGATCGAGAATTTCGTTGCGCACCGGAACTCCCGCGCGGCGAATCGACGCGGCTGCCCCGCA
>JANOCA010000261.1:0-6499 GCA_031411915.1 Opitutaceae bacterium | reverse complement strand
GCGTTGACCCCAACGCGCTTTCAGGAGCCACGCCATAGCCCAAGCGCGTTGGGGTCAACGCGCTCCACCTCGATCCGATTTCTCATGCGACCCATCGCCGCCCTCCTCTACGCCCTCGCGCTCGCCGCGTCTTGCGCACCCGCCTCCGCCCGCGACTATCGCCTCACCCTCGCGCCCGCGTCCGCCGATCGCGCGGGGCAGGTGATCGCGTTCAGCTTGCCAGCCGATGCGCCAAAGCCGGTCTCACTGCGCGATGCCAGCGGACGCACCCTCGCGTTGCAGGCGGAGGCCGACGGCACGGCGCGTTTCGTCGTGCCATGGCAGAAGGCCGGCGAGTCGCTCGCGTTCACCATGGTCGGCGCGGGTGCGCCCGCTCGCGACACGGTGGTTGTCGCACCGGAGGGCGGCCATCTGGGCGTGCGACTCGCCGGCCAGCCCGTGCTCACCTACCGGCTGAACCGCGACGACCTCCCTCGCTCCGGCATCGTGCCGCACATCGTGCGCGCGGGCTACGTGCACCCGGTGTTCTCGCCCGCGGGCAAAATCGTAACCGACGACTATGCGCCCAACCACGCGCACCACCACGGCATCTGGGCGCCGTGGACCAAGTTGAGCTTCCAGGGCCGCGCGACCGATTTCTGGAACATGCAGGACAAAAAAGGCGCGGAGGATCTCGTCGCGCTCGATCGTTCGTGGAGCGGCGCGGTGCACGGCGGCTTCGCCGCGCGCCTCCAGTCAACCGATCTCACCGGAGCCGCGCCCGTGAAGGCGCTCGACACGACGTGGCTGCTCACCGCCTACGACCTCGCGGGCGCGGCGCCGGCGGCGCGGATGTTTGAGCTCACGCTCACCCACGCGTGCGCCACCGCCGATCCGGTCGTGTTGCCGGAGTATCACTACGGCGGTTTCGGCTTCCGCGGAGCGGCCGGGTGGAACGGCCCGGGCACGGTCGCCAACTTCCTCACCTCGGAGGGCGAGACGGATCGCATCAAGGGCAACAACACCCGCGTGCGTTGGTGCTACCTCGGGGGCGCGGTCGAGGGCGGCGAGCTGGCGGGCACGGCGACGCTCGGGCACCCGGGCAATTTCCGCGCGCCGCAGCCGGTGCGCCTGCACCCCAACATGCCGTATTTCAGCCTCGTGCCGCAGCAGCTCGGCGAGTTCCGCATCGAGCCGGGCAAGCCTTATGTCGCGCGTTTCCGCTTCGTCGTCGCCGATGGCGCGCCGGACCGCGCGCTGCTCGACGCTTATTGGCAGGGCTATGCCAATCCGGCGGCGGCAAAGATCGAGGCGCGTTAAGCGCGCAGGGCCGCAGCTCGCTGCGGCCGATTCCGCCAAAGGCCTGAGCACGCTCAGGCCCTGCTGCCTCAATTCCCTTTCTTCGTCTCGCCCGGTTCACCCGGTCCGCGGCCGCCCCTAGGCCCACCGGGGCCGCGCCCGCCACCGCCGCCGGCGCCGCGCGCGCCACGGGGGCCACCCAGCGTGCGCACGAACTCCGCGAGATCCTCGTCGGTCCACGGTTGCTCGCGCGACGCCGTCGCGGTCCTCATCCGCGCGACGGTCGCGGGCGTCACGGCGCCGGCGGTGTGTTCCCACGTGTTGCGGATGTAGGTGAGCACACTGGCGACGGCCTCGTCGTCGAGCGCGGCGCGCAGCGTGGGCATGACGAGGTTATCCTGCGCTTTTCCGCAGAGAATGATGCTCGCCAGCACGCGTTCGTCGCCGAGCACCCAGCGCGAAAATACCAGCGGGGGCGCGAGGCCGGCGAGACCCTGCCCCTCCGGCTGGTGGCACGCGGCGCAGAGCGTGGCATACTGCACCTTGCCCTGATCGAAGAGCTTTTGCTCGGCGGGCGTAAGCACCACGGCGGCGGCCGCCGCCATGCCGGGCTTGCCGGGCCACCGCAGCGAGGCGAGGAGCTTCTCCGCGCGGGCGGACTCAGGCGTGCCGCCCGCCTGGGCGAGCGCGACGAGCGGCTTGGGTTCAGCGGTGAGATTGAGCGGGATGGCCTTGCCGTCGAAAAGCCGCGGAAAAGAGCGCTCCACACCGTCGAGCACCGCGGTGCGGACCCACGCGGGCGCGGCCGCATCGGCGGCGAGCGCGAGCGCACGGGCGAGGCGCGGCGCGTCGTTGGCCTTCACCAACGCGCCGGTCGCGGCGATGACGGCTTGGGTCACCCCCGGTCCGCCGTCCTTCGCTTCGCGCGCGATCGCCTCGATGAAATCCGCCTCGCGGCGCGCAAGCCCGCTCAGGACCGCGTCGACGAGATAGGGCTGCGATCCGGCCGGGAGGAGGAGGGCGCGCAGCGCCGCATCAGCGGCGGGGGTCTTCGCCTCGCCGAGGGAAAACGCGAGCTGCAGCCGCACCGCGGGCTCGGGGCGGGTCGCCAGCGCAGTGAGTTTCGCGAAAACTTCCGCATCAACGGAGGGCTTGAGAAACTTCTCGGAGAGGCGCACCGCCGCAGCCACCACGCGCGCATCCTTGTCGGCGAGTCCGCGGAGGACGGTCGGCTTGTCGAGCGCGCCGAGTCCATCGAGCGTCCAGAGTGCGTGGAGACGGGCCAACGGATCGCGGGCGGTGCGCGCGACGCCGGCGAGCAAGGGGGCCGCCGCCGGATCGCGCTGTTCCACGAGCAGTCGCTGCGCGGTGTCGCGCACCCAGCCGTTGGCGTCCGAGAGTTTTTCCACGAGCTGCGCGGCGGTCGCGCGCGCCAGGCCGGCGTCGAACTTCGCCTTGGGCGCGTTGTCCGGCACGATCCGCCAGATCCGGCCGAGGCCGATGCCGTCGGCCAGCCCACGCTCCTCGATTTGTTTGCGCAGGAAACTCGTGACGTAGGTCTTGTGCTGCAAGATGCCGCGGTAGAGATCGACGACGTAGAGCGCGCCGTCGGGACCGTTGAAGAGGTTCACCGGCCGGAAGCGCTCGTCGGTCGAGGTGAGAAACTCCGTGCCTTCGTAGGCGTTGGTCCCGGTGAGCACGCCGTCCTTCTCCGTGAGCCTGATGCGCTTGATCAAGTTGGCGGAGGGCTCGGCGATGAAGGCGTCGCCGCGAAACTCCGCGGGGAAGAGCGCGCCGCGGTAGATCACGGGGCCGCAGGTGGCGGTGACGGAGGTGAGTTTGCCGTCCTTGTCGAGGTTCTGGTAACCCCGGTTCACGCCCGGTGTCACCCGGCTCGGAAAGAGGGGGAGCCGCGCCGGGGCGAGCTGGATATTGGTGCCGGTGGCGGTGACGTTCGGGTTGCGGCGCAGGTAGGCCGAGGGCACGGCGTCGAAGCGCAGCGGGTCGCTGTTGCTGTTGTAGTAGAGCCGGCCGGTGTCGTCCTGCGTGATGCCCCACTGGCCGCGTGTGACCGTGGGCTCCCGCGTGAACTTCCCCGCGCCCTCGTAGCGGAAGCGCGTGGTGTGGTTCGCCGAGTAGATCCAGTTGTCGAGCGCCCAGAGCAGGCCGTTGGCGTTGTGCTCGGGATTGGTGGTGTTGCCGTAATCGGCCGCGATTTCCTTTTTGTCGTCGGCCACGCCGTCGCCATCGGTGTCGCGCATGAACCACAGGCGCGGAGGCTCGGCGACGAGCAGCCCGTCGCCCACGAGCGAGATCGCGCGCGGCATCACGAGGCCTTTCGCGAAGACGGTGCGCTTGTCCATGCGGCCGTCGCCATCGGTGTCGGCGAGCACCGCGATGGTGCCGACGGGCTGGTCCTCGCCCTTGCCATCGACGTCCTGCATGTAGCCGCGCATCTCGAGCACCCACAGGCGCCCGTCGGGCCCGAACTGCATCGCGATCGGATCGCCGACGAGCGGGTCGCCGGCGACGAGCTCGATGCGGAAGCCCTTGGCGACGGCGAAGGTCTTCAGCGCCTGCTCCGCGGTGAGGATGGGCGCGGGCGGAATCTTGAGATGCGCGGGCGGCGGCGCCTGGACCTCGCCGGCGCGATCGCCGCGTTGGGCGAAAACCGGGGCGAACAGCAGGGAGACGAGGGAAAGGAATCGCGGAAGTGAAAACATGGCGGCAACGGGGCAAGACGCGCGGCGCGCGTGGAAGGTGGACGAAAAAAAGCCGCCGTGACTCGCGTCGCGGCGGCTCTCGCAAAATAGGGCCGGACTTAGTTCAGGTTGTTGGAGACGAGCTTCGTCATCTCGAACATCGAGACCTTCGACTTGCCACCGAAGACGGCCTTGAGGGCGGCATCGGCGTTGATCTGCGTGCGGACCTTCGCGTCCTGCAGCTTGTGCTTCTTGATGTAGACCCAGAGCTTCTTGGTGAGCTCGGTGCGGGGGAGCGGCGCGGCGCCCACGACAGCGGCAAGCTTGTCGTTCGGCGTAACGGGTTTCATGAACGCGGCGTTCGGTTTACGGGCAGCTTTCTTGGCCATGATGATTTTTGGGTTTGTGTGACTGACAGTTTTACTGAACCGGAGGCACTTCTAGAGGGGAAAACCCGCACCTGCCTAGACAAATCTGCAAATTTCTAGAGGGAGTTCAGAGGAGAAAACCCGGTTTCCAGCTCTCAGGCGCGCTCGTCGACCTGCACGAACTGCCGGTAAAGCGCCGCGTAGCGGCCGCCCTGGGCGAGCAATTCCGCATGCGTGCCGCGCTCGACGATGCGCCCTTCATCGAGCACGAGGACGCAGTCCGCGTGGCGGATCGTGCTCAGCCGGTGCGCCACCACGAAGCTCGTGCGCCCGCGCAGCAGCGCCGTGAGCGCGTGCTGCAATCGCGCCTCGGTGAGCGCATCGATCGCGCTGGTTGCTTCGTCGAGAATCACGAGGCGCGGATCCGCGAGCATGGCGCGCGTGAAGCACACGAGCTGGCGCTGGCCCACCGAGAGCGCGGCGCCGCGCTCGCCCACCTCGGTGAGCAGGCCGTGCGGCAGCGCCTCGAGCACATCGAGGCAGTCGAGCTGCGCGGCGGCGGCGCGCACGTCGGCGTCGCTCGCCTCCGGCTTCGCCACACGGATGTTGTCGAGCACCGTGCCACTGAAGAGGAAATTCTGCTGCTGCACCGTGCCCATCTGCCGGTGCAGCGACTGGCTCGTGATCGTGCGGATCTCGCGGCCGTCGAGCCGCAGCTCGCCCGTGGTGGGCAGGTAGAATTTCGCGACGAGATTGACGATCGAGCTCTTGCCGCTGCCCGTGTGACCCACGAGCGCGATCGTCTGGCCGGGCTCGGCCGTGAATGAAACATCGTGCAACACGAGTCGCGCAGGATCGTAGCCGAAGGAGACGGACCGGAATTCGACCCTGATGCCCTGCAGGTCGGGGTTTACCCCCGAGATGTCGGGCATAAAGCCCGACCCACAGGCGCGCGGATCGGGCAGCGGCGTTGCGTCCGGAGCGTCTTCCCAATCCGGCTTCGTGTCGATCAGCTTGAAGACGCGCTCGGCGCCGGCCATCGCCACGAGGGCCTGGTTGTATTGATTCCCGATGATCGCGATCGGCGCGAAGAACTGGTTCGCCAGCAGGAAAAACGTGATCAGCTCGCCCACGCCCATGTAGCCGTGAAACACGCGCCAGCCGCCGAACATCAGGAGAATCGAGACGAAGAACTGGCTGTTCAGCTCAAGCAGCGGCGTGAGGATCGCCGAGGTGCGCGCGAGCGCGATGCTGAAGCGGGAATGGTCGGCGAGCAAATGGCGGAAGAGCCCGGCGTTGGTCTCCTGCCGCACGAAGCCCTGCGTCACGCGGATGCCGTTGACCGATTCCGCGAGCGTCGCCGTCACGCGGCTGAAGCTGTCCGTCGCCGCGCGCGAGTAGTGGCTCAGCTTCACCCGGAAGTGCCGGTTGATCACCCACAGCACGGGGACGAGGCCGAGCACCACCAGAAACAAAACCCAGTCCGACCACGCCATAACCACCGCCGTGAAAATCATCTGGCCAAACTGGATCACGCTCACGAACAGCACATCCTGGATGCCCACGCGCAGCGCCTCCACGTCGCTCGTCAGGCGGCCGATGATGCGGCCGACCTTCACGCGATGGAAGAAACTCATCGGCTGTCGCTGCACCTTGGCGAAGATATCCGCGCGCAGGCCGTTGACGACCGTCTCGCCGATCTCGAGCGCCCACCGTTGCCGGAAGTGGAACATCCCGTCCGTCCAAATCGCCAGCAGCGCATACGCGCCCACGCCCCACGCAAGCATCACCGTGTCGCCCGTCGTGATCGGGCCCTTGATGATCAGGGTCGCGAGCCAGACGAACGCCGGCAACTGCGCCGCGCGCACGAGGCTCGTCACGCTGAGCGCGGTGAGTTTGCCCTTCACCGGCGCCGTGTAGATGAAGAGCCGCCGGATGAGCGACCACTCGAGCGGTTTTTGGATGATCTCCTCGTCATCGTCGTCGCGCACGCGACGAATGAGGCCGACCTCGCGGACCTCTTTTTGCGGCGCGTTCATGCGCCGGCCTCCGCGTAGCGGCGGGGGGGGGGGGCCCCCCGCGGGGGGGGGAGCAGCCGACCCACGCGGGCCGGGGGCCCCGCCCCCCCCCCCCACCAAGCCCCCCCCCCAA
>JANOCA010000260.1:0-2690 GCA_031411915.1 Opitutaceae bacterium | reverse complement strand
CTTCGCGTGGGACGCCGCCAGCGGCACCGCCAAGAAACTCGCCGACACCCCCAACTTGAGCGCCGAAGCCAAGGGCCGCGAGATGATGAACGCCGCCGCCGAGATCGTCGTCCATTCGAGCGGGCGTTTCGTCTACGCCTCGAACCGCGGCCACGACACCGTCACCGCTTTCCGCGCCGATCCCGCGACGGCCGCGCTCAGCGTGATCCAAGTGCAGCCGATCCGCGGCGCGTTCCCGCGCAACATCAACCTGTCGCCCGACGGCGGCTGGCTCCTCACCGCCGGCGCGGACTCGCACACCGTCTCGGTTCACAAGGTTGATCCCCAGACCGGTCTGCTCACCTACCAGACCAAGGGCGTGATCCACGTGCCCGCGCCGATCTGCATTTTGTTTGTCGGGAAATAAACGCGGTCGGCGGGCCGGCTTTCCGGCTTCCGTAGGGGCTTGGCTCGTCCACGCCTCATACAAACGTCCCGTAACGATTAGACTATTCCGAGGTGGGGCTGGCTCTCCGAGCCGGCCTGGGTGGCAGGGCGATTCGCCGGCTGGAACCCAGGCCGCTTGCGGAGAAGCGGCCCCACCCTTCTACAGTCCAAACTTCAAGGGACACGGGTATCAGGGCGCGCACGAGGCGCGCCCCAGCAGGCCAGACCGGAAATCCGTTCCGTCAACGCTGCTTCTTGCCGGCGGGCCGATTTCTCCCGAGCTCGGCCGCCCGCGCGGGATCGTGCTGGGGGTTCGGCACCGGCAGGCGCGCGCCCACCCGGGTGCGCCAGGCAGCGAGCGCGGCGCGGAGATCCTGCGCGCGGGCGGGCTCGCGCGTGGCGAGGTTGACGGACTCGGCGGGATCGGCGGCGAGGTTGTAGAGTTCGAGGGCACCGTCCTCGAAAAACTCGATGAGCTTCCAGTCGCCGCGGCGGAGAGAACTCGCGGGCGTGCTGTGGTGGTAGTGCGGCAGATGCCAGTGGAGCGTGTCGCGCGGCAGGGATGCAGCGGGGTTGCGCAAGAGGGCGGCGAGGCTCACGCCGTCGAGCGGTTGGCGCGCAGGATCAGGCACGGGCACGCCGGCGAGCGCCAGGAACGTCGGGTAGACGTCGTGGGTGATCGCAGGCGTCGACACTTCGCGCCCGGCGGGGATGACGCCGGGCCAGCGCGCGATGGCAGGGATGCGCACGCCGCCTTCGTAGAGCGTGCCCTTCTCCCCGCGCAGCGGCCGGTTCGACGTGACGACGCGGCCGCTCTGCTCGTGCTCGATGCCGCCGTTGTCGGAGAGGAAGAGGATGAGCGTGTTTTCGGCGAGGCCCGCGGCATCGACTGCGGCGGCGATGCGGCCGACGGAGGTGTCGAGTTCGGCGAGGAGACCGGCGTAGAGCGGGTTGCTCGGGTAGCCGGCCTGCGGGGATTTGGCGGAAAACTTCTTTTCGAGTGCGGGCGTGGTGGAGAGCGGGATGTGGACCGCGTAGTGGGAAACTTGGAGAAGGAAGGGCTGCGTGCGGTTTTCGGCGATGAAGGCGACGGCGCGGTCGGTGAGATATTCGGCGGTGCGCTGGGGCGCGGGTCGGTCGGCCGGGGAGGCAGGCTGGGTGTGGCCTTGGGTTTCGTGCGCGGTTTTCCAGCCTTGCTGCACGGGGCTGAAACCGGCGCCACCGAGATGCCATTTGCCGAAGTAGCCCGTCGCGTAGCCGGCGGCGCCGAGGCGCTCGGCAAAGGTCTCGACCTCGAGCGGGAGTTGCAGCGGCACGGCCGGATCGGTGAGGCGCGCGTAGGGGCGGCGGTGGCCGGGGATGTGTTGCGTGATGCCAAAGCGCGCCTGGTCCTGGCCGCTCTGGAGATTGGTGCGCGTGGGCGAGCAGACAGGGCCGGCGTAGAATTGCGTGAAGCGCAGGCCTTCCCGGGCGAGCCGATCGAGGTGGGGCGTCTCGTTGAACGTGTTGCCGTAGCAACCGAGGTCGGCCCAGCCGAGATCGTCAGCGAGGATGAGAATGAGGTTGGGCGGACGCGGAGCGACGGCGGCGGTCGAGGCCGCGAAGGCGAGCGGAATCACCCACAAAAATAACAGCGGCCGCAGGAGCGACCGAGTGAAGACGCTCATGGCTTCGCGCCCCGCGCCGTGCTGATGGCCTCGGCGTATTGGAAATCGCCGGTGCGGCCGTCGTAGTAGGAGAAGACCACCTGCGGGTGCGGGTAGGCGACCCAGCGAGTGTCGCCGAGCTTTTGCGGCATGTTGTAGACGTTGTTCACCTGCACGACGCAGTAGTAGGGGTAGTGCCGTTGTGAGCGCTCGAGGTCGGGCTGGATGTAGCTCGACCAGCGGATGTCGCACACGCGCGGGCCGGACTGGTAGAGGCCGGTGGCGGGGCGGTTGCCCTCGTCGTGACGCGGGACGTGGTTGACGGAGTTGAGCGGGCCGGAGGCGAACTCCCACACGCGATCAGTGATTTTGATCGCGAAGCTATTGTGCAGATCGGCGGTGAGGATGAAGACGGGTTTGCCGAGTGCCTCGAAGGCGGCGATCAGCTCCTCGCGCTCGTCGATGAGCGCGGTCCAGGCTTCGTCTTTGCCTGCGGTGAATTCGTGGCCGCCGGCGCCGTCGTGCGGGATCATGAAGTTGACGGACGAGGCGAGGAAGAAGAAGTCCGACGAGCTGCGGCGCATCTCGTCGAGGAGCCAGGCCTTTTGCTCGCGGCCG
>JANOCA010000259.1:0-4690 GCA_031411915.1 Opitutaceae bacterium | reverse complement strand
CGTTGACCAGCAGATCGAACTGCTCGTCGTGGTTGTCCTCCCACACGTAAAGCACGACCTGATGCGGCCCCGCGGCGAGACCGCCCACCTCCAGGTCCACTTTGGCGCCCCAGACACTGCTGCGGATCATCTCGGCGCGCGCGGCGTCGGTCGGCGGCTTCAGGGTCACGCGTTGGTTCGCGAACAACTTGCCCGTCGTCTTGAAATCCGCCGCCGCCGCACCCGCTTCCCACATGCGGCCGTCGAGGCTGAGCGCCGGGCCATTGAGATTGATCGCGCGGACGAAACGCGCGGGTTCCGCGGCGGCCGACGCGAGGGCGCTCGCCACAACCGTGGCGGCAAGGGCGAGCATGGCGGAACAACGCATGGGGAGGGGTGCGGCAGACTGGCGTTTCCCAGGTGTGATTGCCCAGCGAAAAACCCCGAACACGCCGGCAGGCGGGTTGACATCACCCCCCCCGCCGGACTCATTCCCCGCGTGCCTGCCCTGCGCCGCCTCGTCGCCGTCCTGCTCCTGAGCCTCTGGCTCCCGGCGACGCTGCACTGCGCGCTGGAGGCGGCCGGAATCCACATCGAGTTTGTGTGCCACGATCACGAGACGCAGGCGGCTTCCGAGAATCACTGCGCCGACGATTCCTGCCACGCGATCGAGGGCGCGTCGTTCACCGTTTTCTCGCTCACCAAGCTGGTGGGCACAGCCACGCTTTCGGTCGTGGCCCTGCTGCCGGAGCCGCTTGAGCTTCCTGCGGATGGCGTGCGCCCCGAGCGCACGGACGTCCCGCGAGAGCTGCAGCGAAGCTGGCAGTTCAGCACGCGCGCGGCCCCGCCGGCGCGGGCTCCGTCCGCGACTGTCTAAGCGTCTCGCCTAGCGAGGCCGCTCGCTCGGGTCCGCGTCTCCGCGCGGCCCGCCTTTCTTCCCCGTGCCTGCGCGCACGCCGGGAAACATGCGTCTCAACCGATTCTTGGCTTCATGAAATCCCTCTCGTTTTTCGTCCTTCTCGTCCTCGCCGCCGCGCCTTCGGCCATCGCCGCCGAGCGGCCGCTCACCCTTTCCGCCGCCCTCGCCCGCGTCGAGGCCGGCCATCCGTCGCTGCGCACGCGCGACGCCGAATCGCGCCTTGCCGCGGCCCGCGCCGCGCAGGCGGCGGCCCGGCCGCCCGCCGAGGTTTCGCTCCAACTCGAGAACGCCCTCGGCACCGGCGAACTCCGTGCCGCCCGCAGCCTCGAGACCACGCTCCAGCTCAGCCGCGCCCTCGACCGCGCCGATCTTCGCGCCGCGCGCGGGTCGGTCGCCGCGGCGCGCAGCGAGGCCGATTGGCTCGCGTGGGAGGAACGCCGGCGCGAACTCCCCGCCGAGGCGGCGTGCCGCTTCATCCGCGTCGTCGCCGCCCAGGCGGACCTCGCCGCCCTGCGCGAATCCGCCGCGCTCGCGCGTCGCGCGGCCGACGCCGTTGCCCATCAGGCTCGCACCGCCGTCGCGCACCCGGCGGAGGTGGCCCGCACACGGCTCGCGGTCGCCGATGCCGCGCTCGAGGCTGAGCACGCCGAGCATCTCCTCCTCTCCGCGCGACACGCCCTCGCCTCGCTGTGGGGCGCCGCCACGCCGGACTTCGACACGGCGGTTGCCGATCTCGCCGCGCTGCCGGGCATCGCCTCCTACGAGACGCTCGTCGCCCGCCTCGCCGCCACGCCCGCCCAAGCGCGCCACGCCGCGCTCGCGCGCTGGCGCTCCGCGCAGGAACGTCTCGCCCGCCGTGAATCCGCTCGTGGCGACGCCCGCTGGTCCGCCGGCCTGCGACGCGTCGAGACGACCGATGATTTCGGATTCGTCCTCGGCTTCGGCTACGCGCTGCCCAATCGCGCCACGGGTGACGCCGCCGCCGCCGAGGCCCGCGCCGAGCGCGAGCGCAGCGTCGCCGAGGGCGAGGCCGCGCTCCTCACGGTGCGCGCGACGCTGTTTTCGCTGCATCAGGAACTCGGGCACGCGCGACGCGCGCACGACACCGCGCGCGAGGATCTCATCCCCGCCGCCACCGAGTGGCTCGGCGCCATCGACAACGGCCTCGCCGCCGGCCGCTACGGCCCGCGCGATCAGCTCGAGGCCCAGACCGCGCTCCTCGCCGCCCGCCGCCGCCAGATTCAGGCCGCCGCCGAATACCACGCCACCCTCGTCGAGATCGAGCACCTGCTCGCCGCACCCGCATCATCTTAAAACGCCCTTTCCTCAATTTCTCCCATGAACTGGAAACTCCCTCTCTCCCTCGTCGTCGTCCTCGCCCTTGGCGGCGCCGGCGCCTACTATCTCCTCGAAAAAGGCCCCGCTCACGCCGCCGCGGGGCACGATGATCACGGCCACGCGCACGGCGCGCATGGCCACGGCGCTCACGCGGCGGAGGAGCCGGCCAAGGGCCCCCACGGCGGTCGCCTGCAGCGCAACGGCGCGTTCACGCTTGAACTCGCCATCTTCGAAAAGGGCGTGCCGCCCGAGTTCCGCGCATGGTTCACCCTCGACGGCAAACCGCTCGCGCCCTCCGCGGTGCAGCTCACCGTCACGCTCACGCGCGTGGGCGGCGTGGTGAATGAGCATCGCTTCGCTCCCGAGGGCGATTACGCGCGCAGCCCCGACGAAGTTTTTGAGCCCCATTCCTTCGCCTACAAAATCCTCGCCCGCCACGGCGACCGGCTGCACCGCTGGGAATTCGACGCGCCCGAGATGCAGACGACGATTCCCGCCGCCGCCGCGCAGCGCGCCGGCGTGACCGTCGAGGCCGCCGGCCCCGCGACACTCGCCGAGACGCTCGCCGTCTACGGGCGCGTCAAGCTCGACGCCAACCGCGTCGCCCGCGTGACCCCGCGTTTCGCGGGCCTCGTGCGCGAGGCGCGGAAATCCGTCGGCGACACCGTCTCGGCCGGCGAGGTCGTCGCCATCATCGAGGCCAACCAATCGCTCGCGTCCTTCGAAGTGAAAGGGCCGATCGCGGGTATCGTGATCGAGCGCACCATCACGACTGGCGAAGCCGCCGCCGAGGGCGCCGTGCTCTACACGCTCGCCGACTACTCCTCCGTCTGGATCGATCTCAACCTCTCGCCGCGCGACGCCGCGCGGGTGCGGGTCGGCCAAACCGTCGCACTTCAACCCAACGACGGCGGCCCGGCCGTCACCGGAAAAGTCGCGTGGCTCGCACCCGTCGCCGACCCTGAGACGCAGACACTCACCGCCCGCGTGATTCAGCCCAACGCCGACGGCCGCTGGCGCCCCGGCCTTTTCGTGCAGGCTGAGATCGCGCTCGCCGAGAGCGTCGTGCCCGTGGCCGTGAAGGAAGCCGGACTGCAGACGCTCTTCGATTTCACGGTCGTGTTTTCCCAGCACGGCGACGTCTACCAAGCGCGCCCGCTCACGCTCGGGCGCCGCAGCGGCGGCTTTGTCGAGGTGCTCAAGGGCCTCGCGGCCGGGGAACGTTACGTCGTCGAAAACAGTTTCCTCCTCAAGGCCGACATCGGGAAGTCCGGCGCCTCGCACGATCACTGAGCCGCCCGCGCCACTCGCCATGCTCGAAAATCTCCTGCGTTTCTCCATCCGCCAGCGCTGGCTCGTCCTCGTGCTCACGCTCGGCGTCGCCGCGCTCGGCGTCCTGAACTTCCGCCGCCTGCCCATCGACGCGGTGCCCGACATCACCAACGTCCAGGTGCAGATCAACACCGAGGCCCCCGGCTTCACCCCGCTCGAGGCCGAGCAGCGCGTTACGTTTCCCATCGAGACCGCCCTCGCCGGCCTGCCGCGTCTCGAGACCACGCGCTCGCTGTCGCGCTACGGGCTCTCGCAGGTGACCGTCGTGTTTCGCGACGGCACCGACATCTATTTCGCCCGCCAGCTCATCACTGAGCGGCTCCAGGAAATAAAGTCGCAGCTCCCGCCCGGCCTCGAGCCCAGGATGGGCCCGATCGCGACCGGACTCGGCGAGATTTTCATGTTCACCGTCGAGCCGCGCGACGCGCAGGCGCGCAGGCCCGACGGCACCGCGTGGACGCCCACCGATCTCCGCGAGCTGCAGGACTGGGTCGTGCGGCCGCAGCTCCGCCATCTGCCGGGCGTCACCGAGGTCAACACCATCGGTGGTTTCGTGAAGCAGTTTCACGTGACGCCGCATCCCGGGCGCCTGCTCGCGCATGGACTCACGCTCCGCGACGTGATGGACGCCCTCGCGCGCAACAACGCCAGTGTCGGCGCCGGCTACATCGAGCGCGCCGGCGAACAATACCTCATCCGCGTGCCCGGCCAGGTCAGCGGCATCCCCGAGATCGAGGCCATCGTCGTCGCCCAGCGCGGCGGTCAGCCCGTGCGCGTGCGCGACGTGGCCGAGGTCCGCCTCGGCGAGGAACTCCGCACCGGCGCCGCCACGGAAAACGGCCGCGAGGTCGTGCTCGGCACCGTCTTCATGCTCATCGGCGAAAATTCCCGCGAGGTCTCCACGCGCGTCGCGCAAAAGCTCATAGCCGTTAACCGCAGCCTGCCCGAGGGCGTCGTCGCCACCGCCGTCTACGACCGCACCGCGCTCGTGGATCGCACCATCGCCACGGTGCGCAACAACCTCGTCGAGGGCGCGATTCTCGTCGTCGTCGTGCTGTTCCTCCTGCTCGGCAACATCCGCGCCGCGCTCATCACCGCCGCCGTCATCCCGCTCGCGATGCT
>JANOCA010000258.1:0-14958 GCA_031411915.1 Opitutaceae bacterium | reverse complement strand
GCACAGCGAGGAGCACCTCGTGATCGAGACGGCGCGCGCGGGGGATTTTCCGGTGGGCACCGCGCTCCTTGGCATCCCGTGGCACATCTGCCCGACGGTCGCGCTGCATGATCGCGTGCTGGTGGTGCGCGACGGGCGGGTTGCCGAGGAGTGGCCGGTGGTGGCGCGCGCGCGCCGGCTGACTTTCTGATGAACGCGGCGTCGCCGACCTCGCTGCTGCTGCTGGCGCTGGCGGCCATCGCCGTGCTGGTCGTGCTGGTGACGTGGCTGCGCCTCAACGCGTTTCTCGCGCTGCTGCTCGCGGCGGGCATCGTGGGTTTCGGCGCGCGCCTGCCGGCGGCCGCGGTGCTCAAGGCGTTTGCCGACGGCCTCGGCGCCACGCTCGGCGGCATCGCCGCGGTGATCGCGCTGGGCGCGATGCTGGGGAAATTGCTCGCGGAGTCGGGCGGGGCGCAGGTGCTGGCGGCGCGGTTCATGGCGCTGCTCGGTCCGCAGCGCGCGGTCGCGTGCATCGTCGCGCTCGCCATTGTGGTCGGGCTCGTGACGTGGTTTTCCGTCGGCCTGCTGCTGCTGCTGCCGGTGCTGATCTCGCTCGCGCACGAGACGCGGCGGCCGTTTCTCACCCTCGCGTTGCCGCTCGTGGCCTTTCTCTCCGTGATGCACGGCCTGACGCCGCCGCACCCGGGGCCGGTCGTCGCCATCGATGCGCTCGGCGCCAACCCGGGCAAGGTGCTCGTGCTCGCGTTTGTCGTCGGCCTTCCGGCGGCGTGGCTCGGCGGCCCGGTGCTCGCGCGCTGGCTGGCCCCCCGTCTCGCGATCGCGCCGCCGGCGCTCGCCGCGCCCGCCGCTGATGCGCGCCCGCGGCCCGGCTTCGCGGCGACGGTCCTCGTGATCGCGCTGCCGGTGGCGCTGATGCTCGCGGCCTCGGCGGCGGAGCTGATCTTTCCGCCGAAGCATGAGGCGCGCGCGGCGCTCGCGTTTGCCGGGCATCCGGTGACGGCGCTGGCGGCCGCCGTGCTGGTGGCGCTGGCGGTGCTGGGCCGCGCGGCGCGGTTCACGCGCCCGCAGTTGCTCGCGTTCACCGAGCAGAGCGTGGCCGCCATCGGGATGACGCTGCTCGTCGTGGGCGCGGGTGGGGGTTTCGCGCGGGTGTTGCGCGAGGCGGGCGTGGCGAATGCCCTCGGCGCGCTGGCGGGCGAGCTGCTCCTGCCGCCGCTCGTCTACGGATGGCTGCTCGCGGCGTTTGTGCGCGTGGCGACGGGATCGGCGACCGTGGGCATCACCACGGCGGCCGGGCTGCTCGCGCCGATGCTCGCGGCGCACCCGGAGGTGAACCGCGAGCTGCTCGTGCTGTCGCTGGGC
This sequence comes from Opitutaceae bacterium, assembly GCA_031411915.1. Classification (GTDB taxonomy): domain Bacteria; phylum Verrucomicrobiota; class Verrucomicrobiia; order Opitutales; family Opitutaceae; genus ER46. The sequence goes on along the minus strand of JANOCA010000258.1, from coordinate 13,596 downwards.
TTCGGCTCGCTCTTCCTCTCGCACCTCAACGACGGCGGCTTCTGGATCGTGAAGGACTGCCTCGGTCTCACGGTTGGCCAGACGCTGCGCACGTGGAGCGTGGCGGAGACGGTGATCGGCGTCAGCGGGCTCGGCTTTGTCCTGTTGCTGAGCGCGCTCCTTTAGTTTCGTAGGGCGTCAGTCGTGCTGACGCCGAAGGCTTCCGCTCGCGGAGGAAGGCGTCTGCAAGGCAGACGCCCTACATCGGAAACGTTACGGCTTCACCGCGCGCACCGTCGCCGCGCCGCTGGTCGCGAGGGCGCCGGCCGCGGGCGCGGGCAGCGTGACCTTGCCGGTCGCGGCCCACTCGGTGCCCCGCGCGAACGTGAGTTGGAAGCCGAGGCCCTGCACCGCATCCACAGCGTGACCGAGGGCGGTGTGGAAGACGCGGCCTTGCCCAAACGGGATCACCATCAGCATGGGCTCCTGCTCCTTGGTTTTGTCGGAGAGCGCGGAGGCGAGCACGGTGACGTTTTCCGCCGGGCCGCGGAGGCTGTCGTAGAGTTCGTCCTTGGCGTGCATCCATTTGGCCGGGAGGCCGCGGAGGATCGGGTGGTCGGGCACGCTGGCCTCGACGAGAAACTCGTGCTGCGCGCCGTGGCTGCCACCGCGGCCGGCGGTCGTGTCCTTGGTCCACGCGCCCTGGCGCAGGCGCAGATACGGCCCCGATTTCTCGTTGCGCCCGCCCCAGCCGCCGAGGCCGATCATGGCGTTGTAGTCGGGCCACTCGGGAAAGGCGTTGTTCGCCGCGTGGTAGGAGACGAAGCCGCCGCCGCCGCGCACAAACGCCGTGAATGCCTCGCGCACCTCGGCCGGCCAGCTCTCACCGTTGTAGTTGGAGACGACGACGGCGTAGGCGGAAAATTTCGGGCGCCACGCGGACCACTTGGCGGGCGCGGCGGCCGTGTGCGCGGCCTCGGTGGCGGAGTGTTTTTTCAACGCTTCCTCGTGCGCGGCCTTCTGTGCGGCGGTGGCGTCCTTCGCCATCTTGGGCGCGTTGGGCTTCGCGGCGGGGGTGGTGGAGACGTCGACGGTGAAACGCCCCGTGTCCTCGAGGATTTTCTTCAGCAGCGGCGTGGTGACGGCCCACTGGTGGTTGTTCTGCCCGTCGACGATCAGGACTTTGATCTTATCCGCTGCGGCGAAGGCGGCGGTGGAAACGGCGAGAAACGCGAGGGCGGTGCGGAGGAATCGGGGAATCATGGCGGGGAGGAGTGGTCGGATGAAAACGAAAGCGGCGGTGGTGGCGAGCGCGCTCACACCTCGCACTTCAGCACGTAGACGGCGCCTTTTTCGGAGCCGATGGCGAGCTGGCGGTCGTCGGGGGACCAAGCGAGCTTCGTCGCGGGTGCGGGCATTTTCACGGTCGCGCGCAGCGGCGTGCGGCGGTCCACGCTCCAGAGGCGGACGGTCCCATCGGCGCTCGCGGTGGCGAGGGTGCCGTGGGTGTTTTGAAAGCTCACGGCGCAAAGCGGCGCGTCGTGCGGGAGCATCGCGGGCTCGCGGCCCTCGGGTCCGGCGCCGCTGCAATCCCACACGCAGCAGTCGCGTCCTCCGCTCGTGGCGAGCCAACGCGAGGTATAGTCGTAGGAGAGGTGCTTCACCTTCGTCTCGTAGCCGCTCATGTGCAGCTCGATGTCCTGCTCGGGAATCCAGAGGTGCACGCTCGGGTCCTGGTTGCCGGAGACGAGCCACTTGGCGTCGGGCGACCACACGAGGGCGTGGAGGCCGTTGGCGTAGACGAGTTCCTTCTGCGCGAGGAAATCATCCGTGTCCCAGAGCGTGACGCCGCCGTAGCAGGCCGACGCGACGCAGCCGCCCGCGCGCGGCGCGGCGAGGGCGGTGATGGTTTTCGCCGCGGGCTTGAAGGTGTGCGCGAGCGAGGCATCGGCGCGCACGGCGAAGAGATTTTTCCCCGCGGCGGCGAACAGCATCGGCCCGACCCACGCCAGATGCTCGACCCATTCGCGGCTGAGCGCGGCGGTGGCCGTGTGCTGGCCGGCGGCGGCATCCCAGAGTTTCACCGCGCCGTCCTGACCGCCGGTGGCGAGGACAGAGGTCAGAGGCGAGAGGCCAGAGGTCAGCGAAGCGGATTCAGAATCTGACTTCTGATTTCTGGCTTCTGACTTCTGGCTGGGCGGCGCCCACGCGAGGCAGTTGGTGCCGTTGGCGTGACCGGGCAGCTGGTGGCGGCGCGCGCCATCGGCGGCCGCAAACAACGACACCGGCCCGGCCGCGCTCGCGGCGGCGAGAAGAGTGCCATCGGGCGACCAGGCGAGATCGATCGCGTAGTCGTCGAGCTGGGCGGCCCAGTGCTTGGTGAGTTGCATTCGGGGCGAACTTGCGGCGCACGCGGCTGGCCCGCAAGGCGCGAGAACGTGAGTCGTGGCTGAGGCGTCCCGCCTCAGTCGTGGGGGTGATGGGACGCAAACCACGAGGCGAGACGCCTCGTCCACGACTGGATGCGCTTCGCTCCTGACAACGGGCTGTCAGTGCGCCATGGCAGAATCGAGCCGCCATGATCTCGAAGAAAGCCAAGCCCCGTCCCGCGTCCGCCGCCGCTGCGGCGCTCGATCTTCGCTTGCCGGCGGCGCCGCGCTCAATCGCCAAGGGCAGCTCGCTCGCGGCGCTGCTCGGGCCGGAGGCGGTCGAGTGCCTCGCGCACAACCTTGCGCAGGTGGAGCGCGGATTCGACGCCACGGCCTTCCGCCGCACGGCGCTCAACGGACTCGCGCCGCTCGGCATCATGCAGCGCGGCGCGCATCTCGCGGCGGCGCTGCGCGCCCACTTGCCGGCGCGCTACGAGGACGCGATCGAGATCCTGCTGCGCTCGCTCACGCCACCGCTGACGGCGACGGATGATCTCGGGCTCGGCGTGTTTTTTTACCTGCCGCACGTCTGCTTCGTCGCGACCTACGGGCTTGAGGCCGCGCACAACGGCGGGCGCGATCCGTTTGAGGTCTCGATGCGCGCGCAATACGAGATCACGCGGCGCTTCAGCGCGGAGTTTTCCATCCGGCCGTTTTTGATCCGCTCGCCGGAGCGCACACTGGCGCGGCTGATGGAATGGACGCGCGACCGGGACCCACATGTGCGGCGGCTCTGCTCCGAGGGCACGCGGCCCCGCCTGCCGTGGGCGCAACGCATCGCGGCCTTCGTGCGCGACCCGCGGCCCGCGCTGCCGATCCTGGAGGTGCTCAAGGACGATTCCGATATCTACGTGCGGCGCAGCGTGGCGAACCATCTCGGCGACATCGCCAAGGATCATCCGGCGCTGGTGTTCGAGATTTGCGGGCGCTGGGTCGAGGGCGCGTCGGCGGAGCGAAAGTGGCTCATCCGCCACGCGGTGCGGCACCCGGCGAAGAAGGGTGTCGACGCGGCGCTGCGGCTGCGGAAGCTGGCGAAGTAGGCGGTTGAAAGGTGGGCCGTGCGCTCCTTCACTTCAGCTCACGCATGAAACCCGGCAGCGACCACTGGTTGTTCAGGCTGCTCGCGTTGGCGTAGCTGCCGGGGTAGAGGGTCGCGAGGTGGGCGCGGACTTCCTCCTGCGATTTGCCCTGCTTGACCATGGCGGCGATGACGTCGCGCAGCTTCACCACGTTGTCGCGGTAGGTTTGCAGGCCGGCGCGGTTGGTGACGGCGCCGTGGCCGGGGATCACTTTGTCGAAGTCGAGCGCGGCCATCGCGGCGTCGATCGTCTTGATCCATTCCACAATGCTGCCGCCGCCGGGGTAGTCGATGAGCGGGGTCACGCCGGCCATCAGATCGCCGGTGTGAATCACGCGGTGCGCGGGGAAATAGACGATCACGTCGCCGTTGGTGTGGCCGCGGCCGAAATGGCGCGCGCGCACCTCCTTGCCGCCGAGGAAGACCGAGGTCTCGTCCGTGAACGTGATGCGCGCGGGCTTCGTGCTCCCGGCGTTGGGCTGCTTGCCAGCGACGATGTTGGCGCGGGCGTTCTTGTGGGAGATTATTTCGGCGACCTCGATGAAGCGGGTGTTGCCGCCGCTGTGGTCGGAGTGGTGGTGCGTGTTGATGACGTATTTCACGGGCTTGTCCGTGAACGTCTTCACCTGCGCCATGATGCCCTCGTAGTCCTGCTCGAACTTGTCGTCGACGAGCACGACGCCCTCGTCGGTCACGAGCGCGGCGACGTTGCCGCCGTTGCCGATGATCACGAAGAGATCGTCGGCGATCTTCTCGGTGCCGAGCGGCGGGCGGCCTGGTTGCTTTTGCTTCGGTTGCGTCTGGGCGAGCACAAAGTGCGATGCGATTCCAAGGGCGAGAGCAACGAGGGCAAGGAGCGGGAGGATGCGGCGCATGGGTGGGATAGGGTTTGGCGGGATGTTTGGGTGATTTGGCGGCGGATCGAGCAAGGAATCGAATCGGGTGCTCCGCTCAGTTCGCGAGCGTGTTTGTGAGAGCAAAAGGCTGCGTGAACGCGCCGTTGCCGGCCACGTCCCACACGGCGAGGCGGACCCAGCGCAGGCCGGGCGTGGCGGGGAACTCCGCGGAGAAATCCTTTTCGCCGAACGCCGGTGTCTCGCCGAGATCGACGCGGTGCCGCACCACGCGTGTGCCGTCGCCGCCGATGAGTTCGGCGAAGGCGAGGGGGAGGGTCCACGCCAACTTCGCGCTCAAGGTCGGTGCCGCACCTGTGACAGCGCGCGCGACGCGGAAATCGCTCGCAAGGATTTCGCCGGTCGTGACGAAAAACTCCCCGCTCCTCAGCACGTCCAGCACGGGCTGCCAGCCGTCGGCGAAGCGCGGGATCGCGTCGAGCTTCAGGTAGTTCACGTTCATGTGGCCGTAGAGTTCCGAGTGCGGCTCGATTTTAAAGACGTCGACTTCGCCGAGCGCGCGTTTGTCGGCGCCCCAGTTGTTCATGTCGTCGAGCAGGTCGAGCACGCGCCAGCCGAGGGTGTCGCGCGAGTAGTCGGCGGGCATGGCTTTCCAAGCGGCGCCGAGAAACTGTGGCCACTTGAAGAACGCCGTGTCGCGCTGGCCGTCGGGAAACGGAATCGAGCCCTTGATGCGCGCGTGCGCCGTCCACATGAGGCCGCGCTCGCGCTGCATGAGCTCGAGCACATCGGCCGGGCTGCCGACGCGGTAAACGGTCTCGCCCGCAGCATTTGTCTCCGCGAACGGCGTGCCCGCGGGGCGGTTGAGCACCCAGAGCACGGGCTTCGGGAAGAAACTGATCCAGTGTCCGCCGAGATGGACGTTGGGCTCCTCGCCGGGGAGCAGGAGGAATTTTTCGTCCGAGAGCCGCGCGCACTCGGCGTGCATGAGGCGCAATTGCCTCAACCGTTCTTCGGCGCCGAGCCGCGGCGTCGTGCCGAAATGAAATTCCCCGAGGTGCACGATATCAACGCCCATGTCGCGAAACGCCTTCACGAAGCCCGGCTCGCGCAGACGCTCGGGAATCACGTCGCTACCCGCGGCCTTCTGCTCGTTCATCAGGTCGGTCGTGTGCTCGACGTGGTAGTGGCTCGTGAATTTTATGTAGCCGGGCAAGTCCGCGAAGCGATCACTACGCGTGTAGGTTTGCACGGCGGCGAGCGACGCGGCGGCGTCCTCTGGGCCGAAGCGGAAGAAGAGCGGCAGGCGCTGCTCGGTGCCGGGCGGGGCGTTGACCCACGGGACGTAGCGGTTGTCGCCCGCGGGCGGCTGGCGCACACCGATGCCGTCGCCGGGCGCGGCGGCCTCGTAGTTTCGGCCGAGCCAGTTGAAGCCGTAGTTGTCGGCGAAATCCAGCGGGTAGAGGTAACGGTGCGGCGGAGGAAACACCGCGACGCTCCCGCCCGCGAACTCCAGCGCCGCGCTGCGAAACCGCGCCGCGCGCACGCCGCCCGGCGTGTCGGCCGGCGCCGTCTGCGCGCCCGTGCGCGGATCCATCCAGGCGTAGCCGGTGGCGCGGCGTTCGGGCGCGACGAGGCCCGCGTCGTAGAGGATCGCGCGCTTGTCCTCGCGCGTCGTGAGCACGGCCTCGGTCATCACGAGTGCGCTGCCAGCGAAGATCGTGATCTCGAAGCGGCCGGAAAAACTCCCCGCGCTCAGGCCTTCGATGGAGAGGCGCGCGCGCGAGGCGGAGAGCGACGTGACCTTGAGCGCGGCAGGCTTGAGCTTGGCGGGAAAACGTTGCGAGGGGCGCAGGTGGACCTTGTCGAAGAAGACCATCCAGCCGTTGCGCGCGAGATCACGCTCGCCGACGGTCAGCACGGTGAGGGGCGTGAGGTTCTCGGCGATTTTTTGGAGCGAAGTGTCGCCTGATTTTTTCCAACCCAGCACGCTGAAGAGCGGGCGGTCCGGGGCGAGGTTGAGCGTGAGCGAGGCGCGCGCGCCGTTGCCGGCCGGCCATTCGACGCTGACGAGATCGGCCGTGTCGAGGCGCGCGACGGTGATTTCGCTGCCGGGGGCGAGGCCGGACGAATCGATCGGCACGGCGGCGCGGACGGCGGTGGTCAGCGCCCACAGCAGCGAACTCAGGCGGGCGGGGACATGCATGGGGAAAAGGGGCGGTGTCTCGTATCTCGGCCTTTCATCTGAGCCGCATTCGGGCGAATGAGAAACCCCAAAGATCACGCGGCGGCATCCGCCTGCATCCGGGCTTGTCGCCGGGCGGGTGGTGCGTTGGCCTTTTGGGCGCGAAGTCGGCACCGCCGTCCGCCGACTGCCAGCCCCTAACCCCTCCGCCCATGAAGACGTTTACCGCTCGCGCGTTTGGCCTCCTGCTTTGCCTCCCGGCTGCGCTGCGTGCGCAGGCGGTCCCGCCCGCGCCGCCCGCAACTGCGCCGGCGTCGCCCCGCGGCGGCGACGTCGTCGAGTTGAGTCCGTTTACCGTGAACACCGATCGCGACCTCGGCTACCAGGCGGAGAACACGCTCGCTGGCAGCCGGCTCAACACCGCGTTGCGCGACACGGCCAGTTCGCTGTCGGTGTTCACGAAGGAGTTTCTGGACGATCTCGCGATCACCGATCTCACCGAGCTGATGCGCTACACGGTGAACGGCGAGATGAACACCAACGAGAACCAGGCCGGCTCCGAGCAGAACCCCGTGGTGAACGCGCAGAGCCTCACGCCCACGATCCTCGTGCGCGGCCTCACGGCCAGCATCGGCATGGACTATTTCACGAGCATCATCCCGACCGATCCCTACCGGGCCGGGCGCTACGAGGACAACCGCGGGCCCAACAGCATCCTCTTTGGCATCGGCTCACCCGGTGGCATCATCAACCAGTCGTCGAAGGTCGCGCTGTTCGGCCGCAACAGCGCGACCGTGCGGCACAGCACCGGCTCGTGGGATCGCAACCGGACCGAGATCGATGCCAACCACGTGTTGATGAAGGACCGGTTCGCCGTGTCGGTTGCGGCGCTGAACCAGGAGAGCGGCGGCTGGCGCGACTGGGATTTTCAGGACAAGGAGCGGATCTTCGGCTCGGTCGTGATCCGGCCGCACCGCCGCCTGACCCTGACCGCGATGGGCGAAACCGGCCGGGACATCGGCGCGGTGATCCGGGCGACGGTCGATTCGGATCAAGTGCTGGCGTGGTATGACAACCGCGAGGCGCGCGGCGCGACCGCGGTGACCTTCACGCCCAACAACACCACGCCGACGGCCGCGATGCAGGCCCTGGGCGTGACGGCGCGCGAGGTCGCGGCGACCGGCCAGAACCGCCGCGCCATCTTCATCGAGAACGACGGCACGGTGTTCGACGCGCGCGGCACGTTCCTGACCGGCAGCTACAACAACGCCGCGGTGCGCGCCCCGGACGGGACGCCCGGCGTGACGACCGGCGGCCTCCGCATAAATGATCCGCGGATCTTCCCCCGGCACATCAACGGCGCCGGCCCCGGCATGGAGCGCACGCAGAACCTGCGGAACTGGACCTTCACCGCCGACTGGCAGGTGTCGCGCAATTTCGCGCTCAACCTCGCGCACAATTTCCAGCGCACGACGGCGCGCGTTACGCTGATGACCGGGGCGGACCCGACGCTGCGCGGCGACGCCAACCGCACGCTGGGAGTGGGCGGCCCGGCCAACCCCTACGCCGGCCGGCTCTACTTCGACGGCAACTGGCGCCGCGACGTGCATACCGGCGAGGTGCGCGAGACGCGCCTCTCGGCCTCCTACACGCTCGAGCCGAAATGGAAATGGCTCGGCCGTCACCGCCTCGCGGCAATGCTCTCGACCCAGGACCAGTTCGACGTGCGCGCCAACTCGTGGCTGGCTTTCGCCGGCCGGCCCTACAATGCCACGCCGAACAACGCCAACAACCGGATCACGGTGCGGAATTATCTCACCGAGCGCGACTATGGCACCTACCGCGTGGGCGACTACCGGCGTTTGCCGACCGCGGTGAACTTCGACGGCCGTTCGTTCGGCCTCGTCTTCGCCAACGAGGTTGCCGGCGCCAACAACAGCGGTGGCGAGCAGGAGGCGTTTTCCACGCTCGGCGTGGCGCAAAGCTATTTCTGGGATGGCAAGGTTGTGACGACCCTCGGTTACCGGCAGGACAAGGTCGATGTGATCGAGCTGGGCTACTACAACGACCCGCTCATCGGCGACATTGTGGATCGCGACCGGAGTAAATCCCAGACGACGAGCGCGACCGGTCACACGGGCACGGCGGGTCTGGTTTACCACGTGTTTCCGTGGGTTTCCGTCGTGGCCAACTACTCGACCAACCAAGGCGTGCCGTCGTTTGTGCGGAAGACCTTTCCGAACGGCGCGCTCGCGGCGCCGTCGGAAGGAGTGGGCTCGGACTACGGCCTCAGCTTCGATCTGCTGGGCGGGCGCCTGAACGCGAAGGTCGTCTACTTCACTTCGGTCGAGCAGGGAAAGATCACGACCGTGGGCTTCGCCGGCGCGGCGGGACGCAACCGGCGCGTGACCGACGCGCTCGCGAGCGCGTTGGTCGGAGCGGGCCGCCCTTTCACGGCCGCCGCGTGGACGGAGATCGACCGGGCGCTCAATCCCCCGGCCACCGCCGCTTCCTCCGACTACGAGTCCGACGGCTACGAGGCGCGCGTCACCGCCAACCTCACGCGCAACTGGCGGCTCGTGGCCAACTACTCCTACACCGACACGCTGCGCACCAACCTCAGCAACGAGATCATCGATTGGTATGGGCTCAAGCGCGACGGCAACCGCCTCGTGCAGGGCGTGCGGCAGGATGCGACCGGTCGATTCGTCGTAGATCCGTCGGCCTATGCGGCGAACGGGACTGTTGCGCGGTGGCTGGAACTCGCGGCCCGGCACCCGGACGCCAACGTGAGCACGCTCACCGCCTCGAACGGCCTCGCCGTCGCCCAGGAGATCTTCGACGTGGTGGACGCGCTCAACGACGCCAAGGAGGAGAACGAGCAGCGCTGGGGCGTGCGCCCGCACAAGATCAGTCTCTTCTCCGCGTATGATTTCAAGGAAGGACGATTGCGCGGGTTCACCATCGGCGGCGGCTGGCGGTGGCGCAGCGCCAACATCATCGGGCGCAATTCCCGCGGGGCCGAGATCACCGGCCGGGCGCTGACGGCGACCGACCTGATGCTCGGCTACTCGCGGAAATTCGAGCGCATCCCCGGCCGGTTCCGCTTCCAGATCAACGTCACCAACGTGCTGAACGAGACGGACATCATCCCGGCGCGGATTGCGTCGAGCGACAACGCTCCCGACGGCTTCATCGTCCCCGGCGGCCGCGGCGTTGGCTACAGCCGCTACGACTTGGTGGTGCCGCGCGAGTGGCGCTTCACCACGACGTGGTCGTATTGAGCGGGTGAGCGGGCCGTCATGGCGCTGCGACGGCCCGCCGGACGTGCCGCGTAAGGAATTGCGCTCTGCGGCGCAGCCGTTGCAGTGATGGGGCTTTCCCCCGCATGCCGCCGCCGATTCGCACGCCCGAGCGCCAAGTTGAAGTCGCTTGGTTCGGCGCGCTCTGCGGCGACGACTACGAGTTTCTCGGTGTGCCCGACGGCGCGCTCCGCAGCAGCTACGCGCACTGCGGCGAGATCGTGCGGCGCGCGGATGCGCTCGGCTACCAGAACGTCCTGCTTCCCTCCGGCTGGATCGCGGGGCAGGACGCGCTCACCTTCGCCGCGGCGATGGCGCCGCAGACCCGGCAGATGAACCAGCTCGTCGCGCTGCGCATGGGCGAGGTGTGGCCGCCGATGCTCGCGCGCGCCATCGCCACGCTCGACCACCTCGCGCAGGGCCGGCTCACGCTGAACATCATCTCGTCCGACCTGCCGGGCCGGAAAGAAACGAACGAGGATCGCTACGCGCGCAGCAGCGAGGTCATCCAGATTCTGCAGAAACTCTGGGCGACCGACGGACCGCTGGAATGGCGCGGGCGTTTCTACAATTTTGATCTGCCGAGCTGCGAGCCGGCGAAACCGTTTCAGCAGAACGGCGGGCCGCTGCTCTACTTCGGTGGCATCTCGCCGCTGGCGCAGGAGCTCTGCGCGAAGCACTGCGATGTCTTCCTGATGTGGCCGGAGACCGAGGAACGCCTCGCGGCCACGATGCGCGACATGAGCACACTCGCGGCGAAACATGGCCGCGTGATCGACTACGGCTTGCGTGTGCATGTGATCGTGCGCGAGACGGAGGCCGAGGCGCGCGCCGCCGCGAACCGCCTGATCTCGAAGCTCGATCCAGCGAAGGGCCGCGAGATCCGCGCTCGCTCAATGGATGCGCAGAGCGCGGGCGTGTTGCGGCAGGATGAGCTGCGCGCCAAGGCCGGGCCGGATTTGTTCATCGAGGATCGCCTGTGGTCGGGCATCGGCCTCGCGCGCAGCGGCTGCGCGAGCGCGATCGTGGGCGATCCGGATCAAGTGCTGGCGAAGCTGAACCGCTACGTCGACATGGGCATGCGGGCATTTGTGCTCAGCGGCTACCCGCACGCGGAGGAGTGCGAGCTGTTCGCGAAGCACGTGCTGCCACGATTGCCGACGTGCAAGCTCAACGAAGTGCAGCGTCGGCGGGTCGAGAATCCAGTGACGCCGCTGACGACGGGGGTGCGGCGATGAAAGCCCGGGTATATTTTCTTCGTAGCCCGCCTCGGAAGAGGCGGGATTTGCCCGCGGTGCAACTCACGTCGTTCCCTGCTCTCACGAGCAGGGCTACACCCTGAAAATCATGTCCCATCCTTCCGTTCGTTTCGGCCTCGTCGGTTTCGGCGCTTGGGGCCAGTTCCACGCCAAGTCGACCGCCGAACATCCTGAGGCGCAGCTCGCGGCGATTGTCGCGCCCTCGGCGGCTTCGCGCGCGGCGGCGGCGAAGGCCTATCCGGAGGCGCGCGTGTTTGCGGATCATCGCGCGATGCTGGCGGAAGTGAAACTCGATGTCGTCGATGTTGTGACGCCGAGCCACACGCACCGCGCGATCGCGACGGATGCACTCGAGGCGGGCTGCCATCTCCTGCTGGAAAAGCCGATGGCGCTGACCGTGGAGGATTGCCGCGCGATCGTGCGGTTGGCGCGCGAGCGCGGGTGCAAGCTCGCCGTCGGGCATGAGCTGCGCCTCTCGTCGCAGTGGGGCGAGATCAAGCGCGTGATCGAGCGCGGCGTGATCGGCGAGCCGCACTACGTGCTCGTGGAGCTGTCGCGCAAACCCTACCGCCTCGGCGCGGACGGCTGGCGCTACGATGCGGCGCGCGTCGGCAGCTGGGTGCTGGAGGAGCCGATCCATTTCTTCGATCTGGCGCGATGGTATCTCGCGGGCGCGGGCGAGCCGGTGGAACTCTACGCGAAGGGGAAGTCGCGCGATGCGGCCCGGCCGGAGCTGTTCGACAACTTTTCCGCGATGTTCAGCTACGCCAACGGTGCGTATGCGGTCGTGTCGCAGACGCTCGCGGCCTTTGAGCATCACCAGACCGTGAAGGTGGCGGGATCGCGCGGCGCGCTGTGGGCGGGCTGGAGCGGGGCGCTGGATCGCACGCTGGAGCCGACGGCATTCTTGAAAGTGTTCGACGGCGAGAAACTGGAAAACGTGGCGCTCGCGCGGCACAGCGGCGAGGTCTTCGAGTTGCGCGAGGAGATTGCGCAGTGCGTGCGGATGGCGCGTGGCGAAGCCGAGCCGATCGCGGACGGGCGCGACGGGTTGTGGTCGGCGGGGTTGTGCCTGCTGGCGGAGCAATCGATCCGCGAGGGGCGGCCGGTGCGGATTGGGAAGGAGTTTGAGGAATGAGCGGCGCGGCGGAAACGAGGCGGGACACCTCGTCCACGACGGAGAAGTGGTATGCCGGCGTCACGCGCTACCAGTGGCTCGTGCTCATCATCGCGTCGCTCGGCTGGGTGTTCGATGCGTTCGAGGGGCAGCTCTACAACATCACGCGCGGGGAGATGCTGCCGGACCTGTTGCGCACGAGCGCCCCGAGTCTCTCCGCCGACGCCGTGGCCACGCTCACCAAGGCGTGGGGCGAGCGGTTCCTCGGCATCTTCCTCATCGGCGGCACGCTCGGCGGGTGGATTTTCAGCTCGCTCGCGGATCGGTGGGGCCGGATGCCGGTGATGGCCCTGACAATTCTCTTCTACAGCATTTTCTCGGGACTGACGTATTTTGTGAGTGAACTCTGGCAGGTGGGCGCACTGCGTTTCCTGGTGGCGATGGGAGTGGGCGGCGAGTGGGCCGTGGGCGCGGCGCTCGTGGCGGAGGTGTTTCCGGCGCGGGCGCGCGAGCGGGCGGGCGGGATTTTCCACGCGACGAGTGTCGCCGGTCTTTGGCTCGCGGCGGGCGTCGGGCTCTGGGTCGGCAGCGAGTGGCGAACCGCGTATCTCATCGGCGTCATTCCCGCGCTGCTGGTCCTCTGGGTGCGTGTCAGCGTGAAGGAACCGGACTCGTGGAAGGAGGCGAAGGCGACGAAGGGCGAGCGCATGGGCAGCTTCCGCGAATTGCTCGGCGAGCCGCGGTGGCGCTCGCGCGCGATCTTCGGGGCGCTGCTCGCGATGGTGGGCCTCGCTACGTTCTGGGGCGTGGTCGTGGCGGGGCAGAATCTCGCGGAGGATTTGCTGCGGCGGCTCGGCACCCCCGCGGGCGAGGCGGCGAGCCGCGGCAAGATCGCGTTCGGGTTCGTCCAGACGACGGGGGCCGGCGTGGGCATGCTCATGATCGGACCGCTGATGGCGCGGTTCGGCCGGCGGCGGACGTTTGCGGTCATGCACGTGGGCGCGCTGGTGATGACGCTCGTCGTGTGCTGGGTGCCGGGATATTTTTCGAGCTACACGTTGCTGCTCTGCCTGCTGCCGGTGTTCGGTTTTTTTGCGCAGGGCATCCACGCGGGTTACGCGGTGTATTTTCCCGAACTTTTTCCCACTCACCTGCGCGCGACGGGCGCAGGGTTTTGTTTCAACACTGGCCGGATCCTCGCCGCGCCCGTGCTTATCTGGCTCTCGGCGGGAATGAAGGCGGCGTTTCCGCTCCCGATTGCAATTTCCGCGCTCGGGGCATTTTTTCTCCTCGGGCTCGTCGTCCTGTTGTTTCTGCCTGAGACCAAAGATACGGATATGCCGGCGTAGAGTTTTGCTCGCAGACCCCAAACCCAATGAAAATTTCCCCGCTC
>JANOCA010000257.1:0-3319 GCA_031411915.1 Opitutaceae bacterium | reverse complement strand
GTCGCAGAGAAGCAGCGTGGGATCGGAGACGATGGCGCGGGCGATGCCGACGCGCTGTTGCTCGCCGCCGGAGAGCGTGCGCGGGTAATGCGTAAGCCGGTGCGAAAGGCCGACGATGCCGAGCGCGGTCTCGACGTGTTTCTTGCGATCGCTTTTCGACAGATGCGTGAGAAGCAGCGGTAGCTCGACGTTGCGTGCGGCGTTCAGAGCCGGCATGAGATTGTAGAACTGGAAGACGAAGCCGACGTGTCGCGCGCGCCACGCGGCGAGCTGGCGATCGTTGAGCTGATCGACACGATCTTCGCCGATCTGCACGGATCCGCTGTTCGCGCGGTCGAGGCCGCCGATAAGATTGAGCAGTGTGGATTTGCCGGAGCCGGACGGGCCCATGAGCGCGAGGAATTCGCCGGACTTCACCTCGAGATCCAAGTCCGAGAGGACGTGAATTTCCTCCGAACCGCGACGGAAATTGCGGCTGACGTTTTTGATCTGAATGAGGGGCGAGGCTTCGGTGCTCATGGGTTCTTTTCGGAAATTTTCGCGCCATCGGCGAGGCCGGCCGGCAGATTGACCACGACCCTTTCGCCGCCGCTGAGGCCCGCGGAAATCGTCGATTCATCGCCGTTGGTTTGCGCGATGGTGATCGCCCGGCGCTCAACGCGGCCATCGCGCACGACCCAGACGACATCGCGGCCATCGCGGTTTTGGATCGCGGATTTGGGGACGATCACGCTGCCGCTCGCCGGCGCGATTTTTCCGGCGTCGGTGGCGCGGAAGGCCACCTTCACGCCCATGTCCGGCAGGATGCGGTCGTCGAGTTGATCAAAGCCGACGCGCACTTTAACCGTGGCTTTCTGCCGGTCGGCGGTCGGGATGATGGCGATGACTTTGCCGGGAATTTTCCAATCGGGATAAGCATCGAGCGTCGCCTCCACGGGCTGCTTCGGTTGGATGCGATTGATGAAGCTCTCGTTCACATCCACCTCGATCTCGAGCGAACTCATATCGACGATCGTGCAGATGCCCGTGCGCGTGAACCCGCCGGCGGACATCGTCGAGATCATCTCGCCGGGCTGGGCGTTCTTGGCTGTAACTACGCCGGCGAACGGCGCGCGGATGATCATGTCGTCGAGCTGCTGCTTCCACTGCTCGACTTCGCGTTCGCGAATGGTGATCTCCGAAGTCTGCCGCACGAGCCGCGCCTCCAGTGCCCGCGATTCCATCTCCGCTTTGCGCAGATCGGAGTCGCTGACGATCTTGGTCGCGGCGAGGTCGGTGAAGCGTTTCAGTTCACGCTGGGCAAAGACAACGTTCGGCTTGGTTTCCTCGAGGAAGGTCCGCGACGCATCGAGCTGCGCCTGCGCCAGCCGCAGGCCCGCTTCGATATTCGACGCATCGAGCCGCGCCAGCACCTGGCCTTCCTCGACTTTCTTCCCCTCCTCGACGAGCACCTCCATGACTTTGCCCGTCACTTTCGATGACACCGTCGCCGCCCGCCGCGCTGTGACGTAACCGGAAGCGTTGAGCAGAGTCTTGACGGACCCGCCGCTCGTCGCCGTCTGCGCCCTCGCCACGGCGGTCTGCACCGGCAGAGCTTTCGGGCGATTCAGCCACCACAGGAAGCCCGCGCCAAAGACGACGACGGCGATCAACCCCGGCACCACCCACGAAGGCTGGGGGCGCGAAGCCGGGGCGCGGCGTTCAATGCGCAGACCGTCAAGCGTGGGTTTGTCGGAACTCATAAAGGCGCGGCTTCGGCGCAGGTCCGGAAGATTGTCCGGGACCCGCCAACTGACAAGCCGGAGCGACATTCCTTTTGCCGCGCTGCGTCGCGTGGCCTACACCGATGCCATGAGCGCCGCCGTGAATCCGCAACGCACCATCGCCGAGCTAAAGGAGCTGCGCGCACTCACGGGCGATGAAAACGGCGCGCAACGCGTGGCCTTTACGCCCACTTGGGCGAAGGCGCGGGCGTGGCTGCGGGAGAAGCTGGCCGCGCTGCCGGTCGAGGTCCACACCGACGAAGCGGGGAACCTCTGGGCGACCCTCGCCGGTGAATCGGAGCGGGCGCTGCTCATCGGCGGGCACATCGACTCCGTGCCGAATGGCGGCTGGCTCGACGGCTGCCTGAACGTGCTCGCGGGTCTGGAGATCCTGCGGCGGCTCGCGACGCAATACGAGGGGCGGCCGCCCTTCACAGTGCGGCTCGTGGAGTGGGCCGATGAAGAAGGCGCGCGTTTTGGGAAGAGCCTCTTCGGTTCGTCCGCGTGCTCGGGCAATCTGGATATGGATGAAGCGCGCGGGCTGGTGGACCGGGCGGGCGTGGGCCTGCCGATCGCGCTGCGCGAGCACGGGATCGATTTTGAAAACGTGAAGGAGAGCGGCCACGAACTGGCGAATGCCGCCGCGTATCTCGAGCTGCACATCGAGCAAGGCCCGGTGCTGCTCGATCTCGACCTCCCGCTCGGCGCGGTGCTCGGCACCTTCGGCGTGGAGCGGCACGCGATCATTTTTCACGGGCAGGCCGCGCATTCCGGCAGCACGCCGATGAATCGCCGCAAGGACGCCTTCCTCGTCGCCGGCCGCATGGGCGAGGAGATCTACCGCATCGCCGAGCGCAGCCGCGGCGGCGTGTGCACGATCGGCTCGTGCACGACGAAGCCGGGCATCGTCACGAGCGTCGTGGAGGAGTGCCGGATCACACTCGATCAGCGCCATCTCGATACCGCGGCGCTCGCGCGGATGCTCGCTGAGGCGCGTGAAGCCAGCGAGCGCTTCGCCGCGGCGGGAAATGTCTCCGTCAACTGGGAGCGCATCTGGCAGATCGCGCCGCGCCCTTTCCACGAGGAACTGATCGCGCTCTGCGACGAGGCGATCACCGAAACTTGCGGCACCAGCCATCGCCTACCCTCCGGCCCGCTGCACGACGCGGCGGAAGTGGCGCGCGCGGGTGTTCCGACCGTGATGATGTTTGTCCAAAGCCTGCACGGCATCAGCCACAACAAGATCGAAGACACCCGCGAAGACCACCTCGCGCTCGCTGTCACGGCATTCGACAAGCTCGCCGACAAAGCGCTGGCGTGGATCGCGAACAGATAACTACATTCACCCATGCCCACGCTCGCCACGACCGTTGACGGCTTGAAACTGCCGAACCCTTTCATCATCGGCTCCGGGCCGCCGGGCACCAATCTCAACGTCATCACGCGCGCCTTTCGCGAAGGCTGGGGCGCGGTCATCGCCAAGACCGTGAGCCTCGATGCGAGCAAGGTCGTGAACGTGACGCCGCGCTACGCGAAGCTGCACGCGAGCGACGGCC
>JANOCA010000256.1:0-1764 GCA_031411915.1 Opitutaceae bacterium | reverse complement strand
GGCCTCGTGATCGTGACCGGCTGCGGGCACGCGGGGGTAGTGAACATCATCGAGCACGCGCGCAGCGTCGTGCGACCGGCGCGCGTGCACGGGCTCATCGGCGGCATCCATCTGTTTCGTGCCAGCGAGGAAACGCTGAAGTGGACGACGGCAAAGCTGCGTGAGTTCGGCCTGGATCATTTCATCGGCGCGCACTGCACGGGCATCGAGACTGTCTGGCGCTTCCGTGCGGATCTCGCGCTGGATCGTGCGCGGTGCGTGGTGGGCGCGGTCGGGCAGACCTTCGAGTTGGGCAAGGGCATCGACGCGCGGACGATCGCGAAGTGAGTTGCCGGCGCGCGCGGGGTCCGGCCAACTCGGGGCGCCATGACCACCCCTGCCCCGGTTTCGCGTCGGCGTTTTATCACTCTTTCGGCGGTCAGTGCGGCCGCCCTCGCCGTGGCGCCGCGAACGCTGCGCGCGGCGTCGGCTGACCCGTTGCCCAAGACCCGCGTCGTCCTGCTGCGCGGCATGGAGCGCGGATTGCATCTCGGCGCGCAGCTCTACGTGTCGCGCGATGGCCGCACGGTGGCGGATTTCGGCCTGGGCGAGGCCAAGCCCGGCGTGCCGATGACGGCCGACACGCTGATGACGTGGTATTCCTCGACGAAGCCGCTCACGTCGATGTGCGTCGGCCAGTGCTGGGAGCGCGGCCGCGTGGAACTCGACGCGCCGGTGGCGACCTACCTCCCGGAGTTTGCCCAGCACGGGAAGGGCAAGATCACGCTGCGGCACGTGCTCACGCACACGAGCGGTTTCCCCAATGCGGACCTCGCGGTGCGATTCAAGCAGCCGTGGCCCGCCGTGATCGCGGCGATCTGCGACGCGAAGCTCGAGGACGGCTGGGAGGTCGGGCGGCACGCGCAGTATCACGCGACCTCGGGCATGTATGTGCTCGGCGAAGTCGTGGCGCGGGTCAGCGGGATGCCGTTCGAGCGCTACATCCGGAAGGAATTGTTCGAGCCGATCGGGATGAAAGACAGCTGGGTCGGCATGACGGCGGAGACGTTCCGCGCCTACGAAGAGCGGATGGGCACAATGATGAACACCGACGGCGCGAAGCCCGAGGCGGCGGAGCACTACAAGGGCATCGGCGTGCAAGGCTGGGCGACGCAGTGCGTGCCCGGCGGCAACGGCCACGGCCCGATGCGCGAGCTGGCGCGTTTCTACGAGATGATGCTCGGCAGCGGCGAATGGGCGGGGAAGCGCGTGCTGGCGACGAAAACGGTGGCGGAGTTCACGAAGGTGCACAGGCCGGACGCGCCGAATTTCAAGGCCAAGGGCAACGCGGCGGCGTGGGGCCTCGGCATCAGCCGGCAGCGCGCGGTGGGCGGCGTGCATTGCTCGGACCGGACCTTCGGCCACGGCGGCTCGCTATCGTCGCTGGCATTCTGCGATCCGGAAAAGCGCGTCGTCGCCGCCTTCGTCTGCAACGGCCGGCCCAAGCAGGCCGATCACGCGGCGCGCGTGCGCGAAATCGCGGCGGCGATCTACGAGGATCTCGGGCTGGCGGGGTAGCGCGGGTAGCAACGGTGTCAGCCGGCTAGGACAAAGTTTGGATTTTTGAGGAGGAGGTTGAGCAGTTCGATGAGGCGGCGGGCGACGGCGACGAGGGCGACCTTGGCGGGTTTGCCGCGGGCGCGCAGGCGCTGGTAGAACGGCTTGAGCACGGGGTTGTGCTGGCTGGCGGCCACCGCGGCCATGTAGAGCACGCGCCGCACCTGG
>JANOCA010000255.1:0-2442 GCA_031411915.1 Opitutaceae bacterium | reverse complement strand
GCGGCGCACCGGGTGAAACTGCCAGGTGTCCACGCCGCGCGAGAGCAGCGCCGTGTCGCGGAAGCCGAGCGCCTCCAGCTCGCGGCACAGCTCGACCGTCGGCGCAAAGGTGCGGCGCGTCCGGTTGTGCACATGCCGCAGCCACGCGAGCACGGGCCGGTGGAATAGCCCGAACCCGTAGTGCCGAGTGTAGGCGTGGAAGTTGGTGTGGAAGCTCGACGTGACCGGAATCCCCAGTGCGCGCGCCGCGCTCACCGCCGAGGCGCCGAGCGGTCCCTCCGTCGCCACATGCACGAGGTCCGGCCGCTCCTCCGCCCAAAACCGCCGCAGCGCGCGGCCCGCGGGCAGGCCCATCCGCAGCATCGGGTAGCGGGGAATCGGAAAACCCGGCATCGGCACCTCCGCGAATTCCGGATGCGGATCGCCCGCCGGCAAATCGTCGCGCCGCGGGCGATAGACGCTCACCGCGTGGCCGCGCCGCCCTAGTTCCCGCGCGATCGTGCCGAAGGTCATCGCCACGCCGTTGATCTCCGGCGGGAAGGTTTCGGTGACGAGGGCGAGTTTCACGTGGTGCGTCGGCGCGTGGTGCGGTGTTTTCCTTTCCCCCCATTAGAGCCGACCCGCGTGGCGAACTCATGGCGCCGCGGTTACAATCGCGCGAACTTTGCCTCCCCTGTCATTGAATTCGGATGTCACCGGATCGTCGCTACACCGTCGCCGGCCCGACATATGCGGCGCGCAACATGGCGGTCTTTCGCCATGCACCACACCCGTCCCCTTCCTCGTCTGCTCCTTGCCTTCCTCGCGCTGCTGCCCGCCGCGCTGTTTGCCCAAGCCACCGGCTCCGTCGCCGGCCGCGTCTCCGACGCCGCCACCGGCCGTTCGCTCCAAGGTGCCGTCGTCCGCGTCCTCGGCACATCCGCCACGGCCTACACCAACGCCGACGGCCGCTTCGTGCTCTCCGCCCTTCCCGCGGGTCCGCAGCGGATCGAGGTCGACTACGTCGGCCTCGATTCCTCGATCCGCGAGTTCGTCGTCGTCGCCGGCTCCACCGCTTCCCTCGACGCGGTGCTCGAGAGCAAGACGCTGAAGATGGAGGCCTTCACCGTCGCCGAATCCGTCCGCGGCCAGGCTCTCGCCATCAACCAGCAGAAGACCGCCAGCGGCCTCGTGAACATCGTGTCCGAGGAGACCTTCAACACCAACCTTGGCGGCAACATCGGCTTCACGCTCCAGCAGCTCCCCGGCCTCAGCGTCAACGAGGGCGAGGACGGCGAGCCCTCCGGCGTCAACATCCGCGGCCTCGAGGCGAAATACAATTCCGTGCAGGTCGATGGCAACCGCATGCCCTCGTCCGGCAACTCCCGCGCCTTCTCCGTCGGCCAACTCAACGCCGACGCGGTCGCCAACATCGAGGTCGTCAAGGCCGCCACCCCGGACCGCGACGGCGACGCCCTCGGCGGCATCATCAACGTGATCTCGCGCTCCGCCTTCCAGCGCGAGGGCCGCACGGTCGAGTTCGCCGCCGGCGGCCTCTACTACGACAAGCGCGAGAAGTGGAACTACAACGCCTCGCTCAACTACCTCGACATCTTCTCCGTCGCCGGGGGCACGAAGAACCTCGGCCTCGGCGTCAACGTCGCGTGGGCCGAGACTTCCCGCGACTACGACAACCTCGACAAGGACTACGCCGTTCTCCGCCCCGAGTTCGAGCCCGCGCTCCGCCTCACCGCGCCGCTCTATTTCCACACCAACGCCGCCCCGCAGACCAACTACCGCGAGACCACCTCCGAGAGCATCAACGTCGCGCTCGACTACCGCGTCGGCCCCGCCACCTCCCTCTATCTCCGGCCCTTCTACCGCCACAACGATGTCTTCGGCGAGAAGCCCCGCGCCCGCTACTACGTGAACGCGAACCACAACTTCAACTCGGCCACGGGCACCAAGAGCATCGCCGAGGCCACCTACAACACCGGCCGCAGCCTCGCCACCACGCTCACCGAGCTCCGCTACCAAAACGATCTCAGCGTCTCTGACAACGATGTCTACGGCGCCTCCTTCGGCGGCCGCCATGAACTCGACCGCACCACGATCTCCTTCGATCTCTTCCGCTCCAACAACGACTCCAACCGCGACAAGTCCCTCGCCTACGTCGTCCGCAACCAAGGCTACCAGTTCGGCTACGACCAGACCATCCGCTGGAATCCCGTCTACACGATCCTCAACGGCAAGGATCCCTACGACGTCACTTCGATCAACCGCGGTGATCTCACTTACTCGCCGCGCGACGCCGCCGAGAAGGCCTCTAGCGCGCGCCTCGATGTCGAGCGCAAGTTCGTCGGCGACCGCCTCGCCGGCTCGCTCAAGGCCGGCGCCAAATTCCGCTCCACCGTCAAGGAGCAGGACCAAGCCTCCATCGTTTACCAGACGGGCTCCAACGCC
>JANOCA010000254.1:0-1554 GCA_031411915.1 Opitutaceae bacterium | reverse complement strand
TTGCCGGCGGCCTGATCGGCCTCGGCATCCCGGAAATCGAGGCCAAGCGCTACGAGGGGAAAATTCAGAAGGGCAATCTTCTGATCTCCGTGCACACCGAGAACTCGGATGAAATCGACCGGGCCAAGAAGATCTTCGAGCGGGCCAAGGCCGAGGATATCTGCGTCACCGGCGACTCGTCCGTGCCGTCGGCGGAATCGACGCACCGGGTGCGGAATGTCCCGGAGCCGGCCAAGGCCAAGTCAGCCGTGAACTATCCGTCGGAAGCCTGAGCCGGATTGCGGCCATAACAATCAGGGGAACGGACGTTCCCCTGATTTTTTTTGCCCCTTCATTCGAGGAGTGTCCGCCCTGCCGTGGAGCTTGTATCCGGAACTCCCTTCTGGCCGTTGCGCAACGGTCTCATCGCGAGCTATCCCGTGCTCGACGAATCCACCGAATGCCAGGTCGCCGTCCTGGGCGCGGGCATCACCGGAGCGCTTGTGGCGTGGCATCTGGCCCAGGCGGGCGTCGACGTGGTCGTCGTCGACAAGCGCGATGTGGCCACCGGCAGCACCTCCGCCAGCACATCCCTCCTGCAATACGAGGTCGACACCCCGCTGCACCGGCTGGCGAAACTCGTGGGCGAGGATCATGCCGTGCGCGCCTACCGCGCGTGCCATGCCGGCCTGAATAAAATCGCCCGCCTCGACCGGCTCCTCGGCGGAGGACACGGCTTCAAGCGCACGGAAAGTCTCCAAGGGGCGAGCCGCGCCGCGCACCTGCCCGGCCTGCGGAGGGAAGTCACGCTGCGCCGGCGGCACGGCTTTGACGTCGAATGGTGGTCACGCGAGCAAATCGCCCGCCTCAGCACGCTGCCCTACGCGGGTGCGCTGCTCGCGCGCGATGCAGCGCAGATCGACGCGCACCGCTTCACGCACTCCCTGCTGCGCGGCGCCATGGCAAAGGGCGTGCGCATCTTTGACCGCACGCCCATCACGGGGCGCAAAACCACCTCGCGCGGGATCACGCTGCGCACGGACCGGGGGCATGCGGTTCGCGCGCGGCACCTCGTTGTCGCGACGGGCTACGAGACCGCGCCCTACCTCGCGGACCCGCTGACCACGCTGATGGGCACATTTGCGCTCGTCACGGAGCCGAGCCCCGCGTTTCCCGGCTGGCCGGGGGATCGGCTTATCTGGGAAACGGCGCGGCCCTATGTGTATCTGAGGCGCACCGATGATGGCCGCGCGATTATCGGCGGTTACGACGAACCCACCGGTGACCCGCGCCGGCGCGCCGCGCTGCTGCCGCGCAAGACGGCGCTGCTGGCCCGTCGCTTTCGCCAGTTGCTGCCGGACGCGCCGTGTGAAGTCGCCTGCTCGTGGGGTGGAATGTTTGCGGAGACGCCCGACGGGTTGCCTTACATCGGGCGGCACCCGCGCGTGCCGCACACCTTCTTCGCGCTCGGCTACGGGGGGAACGGCATCACCTTCAGCGTCATCGCGGCCGAGATCATCCGCGATCTCGTGTGCGAGGGCAGCAGCCGCGAAGCAGAGCTTTTCCGCTTCGACC
>JANOCA010000253.1:0-5367 GCA_031411915.1 Opitutaceae bacterium | reverse complement strand
CGCCAAGATCGAGGTCGAGGCCAAGACGCTCGCCGAGGTGAAGCAGGCGCTCCGCGCCCGCGCCGAAATCATCCTCCTCGACAACATGCCGCCCGACTCGATCCGCCGCGCGGTCGCTCTCATCGCCGGTGTCGCGCTGGTGGAGGTCTCCGGCGGCGTGCGCCTCGAGACGATCCGCGACTATGCGCTGCCCGGCGTCGACGTGATCAGCATCGGTGCGCTGACTCACTCGGCGACGGCGGTGGACTTGAGTCTGGACCTGCAACCCACCCGCCGCTGACTGCGTGAAAACCCTCCACACCGACTGCCTCGTGATTGGCGCCGGGCTCGCGGGCTCGGCGTATGCGCTGCAGGCCGCGAAGCTCGGGCTCTCGGTTGAGCTGCTTTCGCTCGCCGAGCCGCTGGTCGCCAACAGCGACTGGGCGCAGGGTGGAATCATCTACGACACCACGCGCGATCCCGCGGCGCTGGCGCGCGACATCACCGACGCCAGCGACGGCACCGCCAATCCCGTCGCCGTCGAGCATCTGGTGCGCGAGGGCCCGCGCGCGGTGGAGGAATTTCTCATCGAGGCGCTGGACGTCGGCTTCGACCGCGACGCCGCGGGCGCGCTCGACTACACGCGCGAGGGCGGCCACAGCGCGCGCCGCATCATCCACGCCAAGGATGCCACGGGCCACGCGATTCTCTCGGCGGTGGCGGCGCGCGTCGATGCCACGCCGAAGATCACGCGGCGCGCCGGCTGGGTCGCGATCGATCTGCTGACGCTCTCGCACAACTCGGACGGCCTCGCGGACCGCTACGAGCCGCTCACGTGTTTCGGCGCCTACGTGCTCGACACGGCGACAGGCGAGACCGTCGCCATCGTCGCGAAGAAGACGATCCTCGCGACGGGCGGGCTCGGGCAGATTTTCCTGCACACGACCAACGTGCCCGGCAGCGTGGGCCACGGCGTGGCGATGGCGTATCGCGTGGGCGCGCGCCTCATCGACCTCGAGTATGTGCAGTTCCACCCGACGGTCTTCGCGAAGAAAAACGCGCCGCGCTTCCTCGTGACCGAGGCGCTGCGCGGCGAGGGCGGCGTGCTGCTCAATGCCCGCGGCGAGCGCTTCATGGACAAGGTTGATCCCCGCGCGTCGCTGGCGTCGCGCGATGTGGTGGCGCGCGCGATCAAGCAGGAGCTGGCGGCGAGCGGGGAGCCCAACGTCCTCCTGGATCTTTCGGCGATGACGCCGGACTTCATCCGCGATCGGTTCCCGACGATTTTCGAGCGCTGCCTCTCGCACGGCGTGGATATCACGCGCGAGCCGATCCCGGTGGTGCCGGCGGCGCATTTCGCTTGCGGGGGCGTGCATGCCGATTTGCAGGGGCGCACGAGCGTGCGGCATCTCAGCGCCATCGGCGAGACGGGATGCACCGGCCTGCACGGGGCGAACCGCCTTGCGAGCACCTCGCTGCTCGAGTGCCTCGTCAGCGCGAAGTTCGCCGCGCTGGCCGACGGCACGGACATCGTGCGGGAAAAATTCCGCCTGCCCGTGCCGCGCGAGTGGGAGAGCCCGACCCGCGAGGCCGATCCGGTGCTCATCCGGCAGGACATGCTGCAGATCCAGCACACGATGTGGAACTACGCCGGCGTGGTGCGTTCGCCGAAGCGCCTGACGCGTGCGAGGCGGATCCTGATCGAACTGCGCGAGGAGATCCAAAGTTTCTACCGCGGCTGCCGGCTGACGCGTGAGCTCATCGAGCTGCGCAACGCCATCCAGACGGCGCTGCTCGTCGTGCACGCTGCCTCGCTCAACCCACGAAGCAAGGGCTGCCATTACGTGGTCGAGGAGGAGTGATTTTCCGCCGCGCTTGCGCTGCCGCGGTCTCGTCGACCCAACCCATGAAATCCCCCTGCACCCTCCTTGCCGCCGTCGCCGCCTGGCTCGCGCTCGGCTCAGGCGCTTCGGCCCAGACCGTGGCTTCTCCGCCGATGGATCCAGCGCGCAGCAAACAGATCGGTGACGTCGTCGAGCTGCCGCCCTTTCAGGTGCAGGCGGGCGACAGCACGGGTTGGACACCCTCCCAAACCCTCGCCGGCACCCGCTTCCGCACCAACCTCGCCGATTTGGCGACGCAGATGGACGTGTTCACCATGGATTTCATGGGCGAATTCGGGTTCACCAGCATCGAGCAGGCGGCCGTCTATTCCCTCAACGTGGAGAACAATGACGAATTCGTGCGGGACATCGCATCGAAGGGCGGCGGCGGCGGCGACCTGCGCGTGCGCGGCATCGGTCAGGCCAGGAGGACACGCGAATTCTTCGGCGTCTCGACGGCGGCGGACAACTACAACCTCGAGCGCGTCACCGTCGCCTCGGGCCCCAACCCGATGATGTTCGGCATCGGCGCACCGACGGGAGCGGTCGATGCGAGCCTGGCGCGGCCGATCATGAACAAGCAGTTTGGCACGTTGAAACTGCAGACCGACAGCTGGGGCGGGACGCGCGGGGAGCTGCAATTCAACCGGACCCTTTCCAAGGACAAGCTGGCCTTTCGCGGCGCCCTGCTGGCGGACAACAAGAAGTTCGACCCGCGGCCCTCCATCGAGCGGGATCGCCGGCTCTACGGCGCGCTGCTCTACACGCCGTTCAAGAAGACGCGCATCAGCGCCCATTTTGAGAAGGTCAATATCCACAGCCGGCGCCCCGCGCGCACCGTGGTTTATGATGACGCCCGGGTTTGGTATTACGCCGGCGATCTGGGCGCTTCCGTGGGCAACAAGTTCCTCTTCCCGAATTCCCCGGCTTGGTTGGCCGCCGGGCGCAACACGATCGACAACCGGGTATTCAGTCTGGGCGGCGATGGCATCACGGTGACCGGCGGGAACAACCCGGGCGGCGTCCCCGTGATGGGCAACTACGGATCCGTCGGCGTCCAAGGCATCGACGACCAAGGGCGGTGGCCCAACGTCGTCGACTCGGTCAACGCGGGCAACAACGGCGTGGCTCTGATCGACGATCGCATCTACCCGCGCGATGCCAGCTACCACTACTTCACGGATTACGGCACGAGCAAAGCGAGCATCGTGAATCTGTTCTTCAATCAGGAGATCGTCCGCGACCTGCACTTTGAGGCCGGGTATCAGACCGAGTCGCGGGCCGGTTTTGGCGGCAGCATGATGTTGGCCGGAAACGGCGGCATCGAGCTGAAGGTCGATCCCAACCAGTTGCTGCCCGATGGGCGGCCTAATCCCTACGCGGGAACCCTCTTCTTCAGCGGCGACACCGGTTTCAATCACCGCGACGACGACGACAGCGAGTGGCGCGCCACGGTTTCGTATCGGTTCGATTTCAAGGAGCGCTTCAAGAACCGGTTTCTCCGCTGGTTCGGCGAGCATCGCGTCGCCGGCGTCGTCTCCGGGATCAAGCAGGAAGGCATGAATCAGGAATACCGTTACCGGTTGCAGCCCATCGTGGAGAACGGCCGCTTCCGCGATCCCGTCTTCACGGGCATCAACTACGGCGCGCCCGACGCCTTCGGACGCCTGGCCCTGAGCCCGCTGGGCGCCGGCTTCAGCGGCCAGGCCAACAACCGCGTGGTCAACTACCGCGCCTACGTCAGCGACTCCCTCGGGTTGATCCCGCGCGCCGACGGCTACGAGATCGGCCAGCCTTGGAAAATCACGGACGCCCGGGGCGAAACGTGGACGGTGGATCCGATGCGTGCCGCCACCGGCACCAACGGCGAGCAGCTCATCACCGGGCGCAACACCGGCGGCAACAAGACCGAGTTCGGGTCCAAGCTGTTTTCCTATCAGGGCTATTTCTTCGGCGACCGCATCGTCGCGACCTATGGGCGCCGCACCGACACGGCCAATACCGTCCGGGAAATGGCGCCGGACGTTTTCTGGCGGCACCCGGAGACGGGCGTGGTGATGCCGGCCGGAACCGCCGGCTACCAGGCGCACCGCCGCTATTGGACCTTCCCGGATTTCAATTCGGCGAACGAGCAGAGCGGCACGACGCAGCTCCGCGGAATCGTCGTTCATCCCTTCCGCAACTGGCGCTGGAAGCTGCCGCTGGGCGCGGAGGTCTCGCTGCTCTACACCGAGTCGGACACCTACGCGCCGAACACCACCAGCCGAAGCCCCGATGGCCGGCTCCATCCCGGCGAGAAGGGATCAGGCACCGACAAGGGATTCCGGCTGGGCCTCTTCGGCGGCGACTTCAACGTCCGCTACAACGAGTATGAGGTTGAGTCGGGTCCGTCCCAGCTGGACGCGCGATTCCGCGGGTTTCGCGGTGCCATGCGCCCGGTCATCAAGGACATCTTCGGCGCCTTGGTGAAGAATCAGACGGAGTTTCGCGAAAAGTTTCCCGTCTGGCCGCTGCAGGACCGCTCGGGCGGCGCGCCGCAATTCGCGTATCCCTTCGCCTCGGGCTCCGGCTTTGCGGCGATGAATTTCTTCAACTACCTCGATCCTTACGGCGTGACCGCCGACACCGCCGCGTCCGGCAAAGAGATCACGCTGCAGTGGAAGCCCACGCGCAACATCGACGTCCGCTTCACTTGGAATGCGCAGAAGGTGACCCAGACGAACATCGCCAAGGATTGGATCGCGTTCGCCAAGCAGTTCGAGGCGATCATGGACAAGACGTTCTTCACCGAAGGCTACGTCCCGGGTGACTCGGAGACGATTTATCAGAATCCCGCCGGCTTTGACATGAACGGCAACGGAGTGATCGAGCGCTTTACCTGGGCTGACATTCCGGTCGGAAACGGCGCGGGCCAGGTCAACCCGACGACAGTCGGCGCCGCCAACACGCCCTGGGGTCGGCACGACGGCGCGGTCGCCGGCGGCTGGACGGCCCTGACGATGAAAGAAAATTGGATCGCGAACGTCTGGAATGGAAACGCCGGCATCCCCGTGCTGGAGGCCTACGAAGGGCGGGTGAACGACTTCACCCGCGACAACCGGTGGAACCTGAATACCATGTATCGTTTCAGCGAAGGCCGGCTGCGGGGCCTGCGGGTGGGTGCCGGCTATCGCTGGCGCGCTCCGGCCGCGATCGGCTTCGGAGTTCAGACGGTCAACGGCCAGAAGGTGCCGGACACGGACATCATCCAGAAGGGGAAAGCGGAAACCGCGTTCGACTTCTCCTTTGGCTACAGCGGCAAATCGAAATGGCTGGGAGACCGGAAATATAATCTGGGCCTCAACATCCGGAACGCCTTCCCGTCCGATGACTACGTCCCGCGCAATCGTGACTTCTTCACGGGCGCTTCGCTGGTCACGATCAGGACGATCCCGCGGCAGTTCATCCTCACCTGCGAAATCGATTTGTAGGACCCGCCCAATGTGCGACGCGTCCTGGTCGGATC
>JANOCA010000252.1:0-2916 GCA_031411915.1 Opitutaceae bacterium | reverse complement strand
GATGTTGGTGTCCACTCGCTGGCGCTCGCGGCTACCTCAGACTGTATGAAAACTCACTCATTCCTTCTTCGCACCTTTGGCCTCCTTTTCCTCCTCGCCACTCCGCTTTTCGCCGCCACGCCGCCCAAGCCCAACGTCATCGTCATCTTCACGGACGACCAAGGCTACGGCGATCTCGGCTGCTACGGCTCGCCCAGCATCGAGACGCCGCACATCGATCGCCTCGCGGCCGAGGGGATTCGCTTCACCAGTTTCTACGCCGCGACGTTCTGCGGTCCTTCCCGCGCGCAGCTCATGACCGGTTGCTATGCCACGCGCGTGAACCATGCGCGCAACCCCGCGCCCAATTCCAACTTCGGCCTCAATCCCGGCGAGGTCACGATCGCGGAGGTCCTCAAGGGCGCCGGCTACGCGACCATGATGATCGGCAAATGGCACCTCGGCGATGCGCCCGAGCTGCTCCCGGTGCGCCAGGGTTTCGACAGCTACTTCGGCCTGCCGTTCTCCAACGACATGTGGCGCTACCATCCCAACATGCCGGTGCGCGAGAACGAGGACGCCCTCATGCGCGCGACACGCGAGCGCGCCGCCTACACCGGCTTCGCGGGGCAGGGGCGGCCTTACCCACCCGGCGGCGGTTTCCCCAACGATCTCCCGCTGATGCGCGACGATAAGGTCATCGAAGCCAATCCCGATCAGCGCCAGCTCACCACGCGCTACACCGAGGCCGCGCTCGCGTTCATCGCCGCGCAGAAGGAGAAGCCGTTCTTCCTCTATCTCGCGCACAACATGCCGCACGTGCCGCTCTTCGTGTCGGAGAAATTCGCCGGCAAATCCAAGCGCGGGCTCTACGGCGACGTGATGATGGAGATCGACTGGAGCGTCGGGCAGATCCTCGCCCAGTTGAAAAGACTCGGCCTCGACGAGCGCACGCTCGTCGTCTTCACGAGCGACAACGGCCCGTGGCTCCAATACGGGATCGACGGCGGCTCCGCCGGCCCGCTCCGCGACGGCAAGGGCACGACGTGGGAAGGCGGCGTGCGCGTGCCGGGGATCTTCCGCTGGCCCGGGAAAATCCCCGCCGCGCGCCGCACCGATGCCATCGCCGCGAACTTCGATCTGCTCCCGACCGTCGCGCATCTCGCCGGCGCGACGCCGCCCTCCGATCGTCCGATCGACGGCCGCAACCTGTGGCCACTCCTCAGCGGCGCGACCGACAAAGGCCCGCACGCGCATTTCCATTACCTCGGCGGCAGTGCCCAGCCGACCGCCGTCCAATATCGCGCCATCCGCGACGAACGCTGGAAACTCACCGTGACCGTCAGCGCCGATCACAAGGTCGCCCCCGCGGAACTCTACGATCTCGGCGCCGACCTTGGCGAAAAGTTCGACCGCGTGAAACAACATCCCGAGGTCGCCACGCGTCTGGCTGCCGCCGCGCAGACATTCCACGACGAACTCCGCGCCAATATCCGCCCTGCCGGCCGCCGCGCCGCGGCGAAGTAGGGTCTGTTTTCCAACTGGCGTTTGGGTAGGCCAGCGCGCTTGCGCGCGCCCCATCCGCGCTCGCAAGCGAGCTGGCCTACGCAAATCCGCTTACGTGAAATTGGCATTTATAAAACACGCCCAAATCGCCCCGTCCCGCGACGGCGCGCGGAGCCCGATCTCGCTTTCGGCCGCTCCGTATGTTTTTGGAATCATGCTCCCCATGACCGCCGCTCACCCCCGCCGTCGTTTTCTCCGTTCCGGCCTTGCCGGTATTTTCGCCGCCGCCGTCGCGCCGCGTTTCCTCCCGGCGCGGCTCCTCGGGCAAAACGCCCCTTCGAAGCGCGTCACGCTCGGCTTCATCGGCCTCGGCGCGCACGGGCTCGGGGTTAACCTGCGCTCGTTTTTGCAGGAGGATGATTGCGTCGCGCGCGCCCTCTGCGACGTGCAGCCGCGCAAGCGCGAGGTCGCGCTCGCCGAGGTGCATAAGCACTACGGTAACCGTGATTGCACGGCGCACGCCGACTTTCGCGAGGTCCTCGCGCGCCGCGATCTGGACGCGATCGTCATCTCCACGCCCGATCACTGGCACGTCACGATGGCGCTCATGGCGCTTGAGGCGGGCAAGCACGTCTTCTGCGAGAAACCCACGCTCACCATCGAGGAGGGCCGCCGCCTCGCCACTGCCGTCAAGAAGAGCGGCCGCGTCTTCGCCACCGGCCTCGAGGATCGCTCGGTCATCCAATATCACATGATGGCCGAGCACGTCCGCAACGGCGCCATCGGCCGCCTGCGCCACATCACCTGCGGCCTCCAGATCAAGCCGCCGGTGAAGCGCGAGGCGCCCGCGCCCGTGCCGCCGGGCGTAAACTACGAGCTGTGGCTCGGCCCCGCGCCGTTCCGTCCGTATTCGCCCTCGTTGCTCGACCCGCAGGTCTGGCGGCAGATCCGCGATTTCTCCGGCGGCACGCTCACCGACTGGGGCGCGCACCTCGTCGACACCGCGCTGGTGGGCAACTTCTCCGAGGACTCCGGCCCCGTCGCCGTCACCGGCCGCGGCGACATTCCGCCCGACTCGATGAACGACGTGCCGCGCACTTTCAAAATCGACTACACCTTCGCCAACGGCGTCACGATGGAGGTAACGGCCGGCGTCCCGTCGATCCGTTTCGAGGGCAGCGACGGCTGGATCGGCAACAAGGGCTGGCTCGGCCGCCTCGAGGCCAGCGACGACACGATCCTGCGCCGCAAATACGATCCCAAGACCACGAAGCTCTGGCCGCGCCGCCCGCGCGAGCAGCGCGACTTCCTCGACTGCCTGAAAAACGGCCAGCCGCCGATGTATACCGCCGAGGCGCTTCATCGCCTGAGCACCACGCTGCACCTCGGCGCGCTCGCGATGGAGCTCGGCCGCCCGCTGAAATGGGACCC
>JANOCA010000251.1:0-2092 GCA_031411915.1 Opitutaceae bacterium | reverse complement strand
TTGTCGTAGCGGATCTGCACGCTGCCGCGGCGCTGGAAGGTCGCGCGCTTGCTCGCGATGTTGATGCTGCCGCCCGCATCGACGTCGCCGTAGGCGAGGCCGCCCGGGCCGCGGCCGAACTCGATGCGCTCCGTGTTGAACGAGTCGGTCGAGAGATACCACGGGAAGCCGTCGCGCAGCTGGCGCACGCTGGCGAGGCCGCGGATGTTGACCTGGTTGCCACCGCGGTTGCCGACGGCGGCGCCGACGGTGCCGAGATCGTTGGCGATGTTCTCGGCGTTCATCGCGAAGTCCACGGCGTCGAAATAGCTGTTGAGCGCGAGGTCCTGGAGAAACTCCTGCGTCATCACCGAGATCGAGTTGGGGAGGTTCTCGAGTTTCTCGTTGGTGCGCGTGCCGGAGAGCGCGGTGGACGCGGCGTAGCCGAGGTCCTTTTCGTCCGTGACTTCAAAGACGGAGAGCGTGATGCGCTCCGTCGGCTCGCCGGTCGCGGGCGAGGCGGGCTTCGGGGCGGATTGTGCGAGTGCGGCGCCGGGTGCGAGGAGCACGGCGAGCGCCGCCGCGGTCAGGCGGCGGGGAGGGGTCATGGTGGGGATGAGGTGAAAGCGCAGGCGTCCGGCTAACGGGCGTTTTTCCTGAAAACCAAAATGTGCTGGCGCGGCAGTGTGGCGATGTTGCGCTCGAAGGTCACGGGATGCACGGCCATCTCCTTTTTCACCTGCGCCGCCGTCATCTTGTGCAGCGGCTTGATGGGCACGCTGGGATCCTCGCCGCGATACTCGACGAGCACGAGCCGCCCGCCGGGCTTGAGCGCCGCGATCATCGAGCGCGCCATCTCGTAGGGGAAATCCAGCTCATGATAGACATCGACGAGGATCACCGTGTCCACCGACGCCGCGGGCACGCCGCAGTCCTGCACCGTCCCGAGGATCGGCTGCACGACATTTTCCGCGCCCTGCTTGCGCATCTGGCGCATCAGGATGTCGAGCATCTCCTGCTGGATGTCGGTCGCATAGACGCGCCCCGTCTCGCCCACGATCTTCGCCATGCGCCACGAGAAATACCCGCTGCCCGCGCCAATGTCGGCCACGTGCTCGCCGGGGCGCAGCGCGAGTTCCTTGAGCAACAAGTCCGTGCGCTCCTCCTCCTGGCGCTCGGGCCGCTCCAGCCAGCCCGCGCCTTGGTGCCCCATGAAGTGCGCGATCTCGCGGCCGAAATATCTTTTTCCGATGCCGTCGCGGCTCGCCTTCGCGCTCGTGTCGTAGCGCGCTTCGGGCGGGCGGCCATCGTCGGCCGCGCGTGCGGCGAGGCCGGAAAAGATCAACGCACACAAAAACAAAATGGCAGCCAGGGTCGCGCGCATGGAAAGGAGAGTTGCGCAGACGAAAGCGACATTTGCGGCGTTGTCCATCGCGGGGCTAGCCAGTAGGGCGGGGTCTGCGACCCGCCCTGTTGCGCGCTGAGTGTTCGCACCGAGCGCGGGTCACAGACCCGCCCTACTTCAATCCCCGGCTTGCCCGCGACGCGCGTTTCCCAAATCGTCTCCGCCCCCACCATGAGACTTCGCCTCGCCCTCGCCGGTCACGCACTGCTCGCGCTCCTCCTCCCCGCCCTGCCGCTCACCGCCGCCGACAACCCCCAGCCCTTCGGCCCCGAGTATCCCACGCTCGACGGCCTCGCCACCGGCCAATGGTGGGCCAAGCCCGCCGCGGCTGCCGCCGCCGCGAAAGCCCAGCCGAAAAAGAAACAGGGCCAGCCCGCCCCGCCCGCGATGGACGTCCCGCGCGATCAGGTCGTGGCCTTCGCGCTCTACACCGCGGATGCCGGCGTGCTGAAACTCACGGCGCAGCTCTTCCCGCTCAAGACCGGCGAGCCGCGCGAGGCCCGCCTTGAATTTTTTCGCGACGGCCAATGGCGCGAGGCGCTGCGCACCCCCGTCCTCTATCCCGGCTGGAGCGCGCACTTCCGCGTCGAGAAGTGGGACGCCTCCGCCGATGTGCGCTACCGCGTCCGCCACGGCGCGAGCGCGAGTTTCGAGGGCCTCGTCCGCCGCGATCCGCGCGACAAAGCCGAGATCGTCGTCGCCAGCCTG
>JANOCA010000250.1:0-6574 GCA_031411915.1 Opitutaceae bacterium | reverse complement strand
CTGGGTCGGGGTGTGGCGCGCCCTCGCGACGTGCTGGGCGCTCGCCGCCCTCATCACCGTGGTCCTCGTGTGGACGCAGGGCGCGATGGGCGGACTGTCGGCGCACGCGCTGCCGATTCTCGCCGCGGTGGCGGTGGCGGTCGCGCTGGGCGCGGTGATTTAACAGTTCAGCCAGCCGGTCGATCTCCGCTGGGTCGCCCAGAAGATTGAAAAGAAGCATCCCGAGCTGAACGGCGTGCTGCTCACCGCGGTGCAGCAGCAGCAGGCCGCGCCCGGGCAGGAGCAGGGCTACCTGCAATACCGCGTGTTGCAGGAAGCGACCTCGCGCAGCCAGCAGGCCGACTGGCGCGGCGTGGTCCCGGCGTCGCGGCTCTTTTTCGGCGTGATGGTGCAGGTGCTGGCGCTCGGCGGGTTTGTCTATGCCCTTTCGCATCTCCGCGTGACCAAGATCCACGGCGTGGCGCCGAGCTGGGTCGGCTCGGATGGCGTGGCGGTCACGCCCGGCGACGCGAGCGTTGAGAAAGGCGACAGCTTCGTGGTGCTCGCGCGCTTCGGCGGCGCGCTGCCGCCGAATGTCAGCATGGTCGTGCGCGAGAGCGGCTCGGCCCCGCGTGCGGTGCCGCTGGTGAAGAGCCTCGGCGATCCGGTCTTCGGCGGCAGCATCGCGGAGGTCGGCAAGGAGTTCACCTACCACCTCGAGTATCGCGGCGAGAAGACGCGCGACTTCAAGGTCACGGTCTTCGAGCACCCGAAGCTCGTGCGCTCCGATGTCGATCTCGCTTATCCCGGCTACACGAAGCTCGCGCCCAAGCACATCGAGGACACGCGCCGCGTGAGCGCCGTCGAGGGCACCAAGATCGATCTCTCGCTCCAGCTCAACAAGCCGGTGAAGTCCGCCAAGCTCGTCGCGCGCGACGGGAAGAAGACGGAAATCCCGCTCACGGTCTCGCCCGGCAACGCCGTGGCCACGTTGCGCGAACTCTCGCCCGCGAAAAGCCTCACCTACGATCTCCAGCTCGTCGATGCCGAGGGCCGCGTGAACAAAATCCAGTCGCCCTTCGTGATCGACGTGCTGCCGAACCGGGCGCCGGAAATCCGTCTCGCCTCGCCGCGCGGCGATGTGCGGCCGTCGGCGCTGGAGGAGGTGGCGTTCGAGGGCACGGTGCTGGATGACTTCGGCACCGGGGCCTACGGCCTCGCCTACGCGATCGGCGGGGGCGAGCCGAAGTTCGTCGAACTCGGCCAGAACGGCGCCGCGAAGGAAAAGAAATCCTTCGCCCACTTGCTCAAGCTCGAGGAACTGGGCGCCAAGCCCGACGATTTGGTCTCGTGGTTCGTGTGGGCCGACGACACCGGGCCCGACGGCAAGGTGCGCCGCACGCAGGGTGATCTTTATTTCGGCGAGGTGCGGCCCTTCGACGAGATTTTCCGCGAGAGCCAGAATCAGGATTCCGGCGAGGAAGAGGGCGGCGGAGGTGGCGGCGCCGAGACGCGCAAGCTCACGGAACTCCAGAAACAGATCATAAGCGCCACGTGGCGCCTCCAGCGTGACGGGAAGAGCCCGAGCTACGAGGCCGACGCCAAGATCGTGCGCGAAAGCCAGGAGCAGGCGCTTGAGCAGGCGGGCGAAGCCGCCGCGGAGGCGCGTTCCCCGCGCCAGCAGGCGATCTGGAAGACCGTCACCGCGGACATGGAGAAGGCCATAGAGAAGCTGAAGGACGCCGCCAAGGATCCCGCGCCGCTCGCGCAGGCCTTGCCCGCCGAGCAGGCCGCCTACCAGTCGCTGCTCAAGCTCCAGGCGCGCGAGACCAACGTCACCCGCAACAAAAAGAAAGGCGGCGGCGGCGGGGGCAAGCAGGGCAACCAGCGCCAAATCGATCAGCTCGATCTCAAGCAGGCGGACAAACGTTACGAGACCCAGCGGCAAGCGAAGGCCCCGCAGAGCCAGGAACGCCGCGAGCAGCAGGCGGTGATGAACCGCCTGGCCGAACTCGCGCGCCGGCAGCAGGACATCAACGAGCGCCTCAAGGAACTTCAGACCGCGCTTCAGGAGTCGCAGACCGAGCAGCAGAAGGAGGACATCAAGCGCCGTCTCAAGCGCCTCGAGGAGGAGCAGCGCCAGATGCTCGCCGACGCCGACGAGGTGAAGCAGCGCATGGACCGCGCCGAGAATCAGTCGAGCATGTCGCAGCAGCGGCAGGAGCTTGATCAGACGCGCGAGGATTTGCAGAAGGCCGCCGAAGCCGCGGCCGAGGGCTCCGTCGCGCAGGCGCTCGCCTCGGGCACGCGCGCCCAGCGCCAAATCCAGCAGATGCGCGATGACCTGCGGAAACAGAATTCCAACCAGTTCGCGGAAGAGCTGCGCGAGATGCGCAACGAAGCGCGCGAACTCTCGCGCGAGCAGGACGAGATGGCGCAGAAACTCGAGGCGCTCGCCAATGGCGGCGAGAAGAACCGCCGCAAATCCCTTGGCGATACCGACGAGCGCAAGGAGCTGGGCGACAAGCTGACCGAGCAGAAGGACCGCATGAACAAGCTCGTCGACAAGGCGACGCAGGTTTCCGAGCAGGCCGAGAACACCGAGCCGCTGCTCTCCCGCCAGCTCTACGACAGCGTGCGCAAGGTGTCGGGCGACGATGCCGCCATCGTGAAGCAGACGCGCAACGAACTCCTCAACAGCGGCCGCATGACCCGCGATCTTTACGACCGCCTCCAGAAGACCGCCGAGAGCGAGCAGGGCGGCAAAGCTCTCGACCTCACGCGCGAGCTGCTGAAGGACGGCTATCTCCCGCAGGCCCGCCAGGCGGCCCAAGGTGCGCGCAACGAAATCAACGATCTGCGCCGTGGCATCGAGCGCGCCGCGGACAACGTCCTCGGTGACGACGCCGAGCAGCTCAAGCTTGCGCAGTCCGAGCTGGATTCACTCACCGATCAGCTCCGCCGCGAGATTTCGCAGGCGGGTGCGGGCCAGCGGCCGGGAAATGAGCAACCGGGCGCGGATAAGAATGGCAAGCAGCCCGGCCAACGTAGTGGCAGAGGCGACCAACGCCAGGCCGGCGCGCAGCAGCCAGGACAAAGCGATCCCTCACAACCCGGTCAGGGCGAGCAGCCCGGCGAAGGCCAGGGCCAGCGCGAAGGTCAAGGGCAGCAGCCCGGCCAGCGCGGCGAACGTTCGCAGCAGAAGATGGCGGGCAACCAGCCCGGTGGAAATCAACCGGGGCAACAACCCGGCCAAGGCGAACAACCTGGCCAGCAACCGGGACAAGGCCAGCCGGGCGGCGGTCAAGGCCAGGGTCAGCAACCCGGTCAACAACCCGGCGAGCAGACCGCGCAGGCGGAGGGCCAGCAGGGCCAGCAAGGCGGCGGCCAGCAGGGTGGTGGCGGCGATCAAGCCGGAGGCAACCAAGCGGGCAACCGTGACGGTCAGCGCCAAGTCGCTGACAACCGTGGCCGGCGCCAGCTGGGCGATCCGAGCGACCCGCGCGATGCGCGCAACGGCAACAACCGCGGAGGACTCAATTTCGACAACGCCTTCAACCCCGGCGCCGACGCTGGCGGCGGCTTCGGAGGCTGGGAAGGTGGGCGCGTGAACGCCGGTCCGCTCACGGGTGAGGATTTCGCGCGTTGGGCCGAGCGCCTGCGCGACGTCGAGGACCTCGTCGAGACGCCCGAGATGCGCAACGCCCTCGCCGCCGCACGCGAGCGGGCGCGCACGCTCCGTCGCGATTTCCGGCAGGATCAGAAGAAGCCCGACTGGACCGTCGTGCAGATGGAAATCGTGAAGCCGCTCGTCGAGGTGCGGAATCGCGTGGCCGAGGAACTCGCGCGGCGCGACTCGAAGCAGACGCTCACCCCCATCGATCGCGATCCTGTGCCGACCCGCTTCGCGGAGCCCGTGCGCCGCTATTACGAGGAACTGGGGAAGGACAAATGACCGCCGCCGCTGCGCGGCAAATCGCAAATGCCAAACGCCAAACGCCAAAAAAATTCCAACCGGGGGCTCGCTCCTGCGCGTTCGCCTTTGATTTGGGATTTTCATCTTTGGATTTTCTTTGGTGTTTGAGAATTGGCGTTTGGAATTTTCCCCCGTGACCCCCTCGCTCACTTTTTCCGCCACCCACTGGCTGCTGCCCGTGCTGATCTTCGGCGTGGTGGCTGCGGCGGTGCTCTTTTGGAGCTATCGCGCGGCGGCCGGCCATCCGCTGCGCTGGGTGTGCCTCGCGCTCAAGGCCATCGGCCTCGCGGCGCTGGCGCTTTGCCTGCTCGAGCCGCTCTGGCTCGGCCAGCGCGCGCGACCCGGCGCCAATCTTTTCGCGGTCGTCGCCGACAACAGCCAGGGCCTCCAGGTCCGTGATCGGGGCGAGACCGCGAATCGCGGGGAGGGCCTGCGCAAGCTGCTCAACGCGGAGGTTTCGCCCTGGCAGGGCGCGCTCGCGGCGACCTTCGACGTGCGTCGTTACCAATTCGACGCCCGGTTGCAGGCGACCAAGGATTTTTCCGAGCTGAACTTCGAGGGTCGCTCCAGCGCGATCGCGTCATCACTGAAGACGCTGGGCGAGCGTTTCCAAGGCCGGCCGCTCGCGGGCGTGCTGCTTTTCACCGATGGCAACGCCACGGATCTCGCGCTGGGTGCGCTGCCGGATCTGAAGGGGCTGCCGCCCATTTATCCGGTCGTGGTCGGGCGCGTCGGCGCCGTGCAGGACATCGCGGTGCAGCAGGTGGCGGTGAGCCAGACCTCGTTCGAGGATGCGCCGGTGTCGGTGCAGGCGGATGTGACGACGGCGGGCTTCCGCGGCAGGCCGATTACCGCGCGGCTCGTCGATCGCGAGGGCCGCACGGTGCAGGAGCAGACCGCCGATGCGCGCGGCGACGGCGAGGCGATTGCGTTCCGCTTCCAGCTCAAGCCTGAGAAGCACGGCCTCTCGTTCTACCAAGTCCGCGCCGGCACCCCCGGCCCGGTGCCGGCCCCTGGTGCGCCGCCGCCACCGAGCGAAGAGGCAACGCTGGCCAACAACAATCGTGTCTTCGCCGTCGATCGCGGGCAGGGGCCGTATCGCGTGCTCTACGTGTCGGGCCGGCCCAACTGGGAATTCAAGTTCCTCAACCGCGCCATCGCCGAGGACGAGCAGGTGCAACTCGTGGCCCTGATCCGCATCGCGAAGCGCGAGCCGAAATTCGAGTTCCGCGGCCGCGCTGGCGAGACGAGCAACCCGCTCTTCCGCGGCTTCGGCCAGCAGGCGCCCGAGGATGTGCAGCGCTACGATCAGCCCGTGATCATGCGGCTCAACGTGCGCGACGAGCACGAGCTCAACACCGGCGGCAACCGCTTCCCCCGCACCGCGGAGGATCTTTATGGCTACCACGCGGTGATCCTAGACGACTTGGAAGCGGAGTTCTTCACCCCGGATCAGGCGCAATTGCTCAACAAGTTCGTCTCCGAGCGCGGCGGCGGCCTCCTCATGCTCGGCGGCATGGAGAGCTTCCGCGAGGGCAACTACCAGCGCACGCCCATCGGCGAGACTCTGCCGGTCTATCTCGACACGCCCGAAGGCGTCGCCGCCGGCGAGCCGACGGGCCCGGTCAACTACCAGCTTGCCCGCGAGGGCTGGCTGCAGGCGTGGGCGCGGCTCAACGAAACCGAAGCCGACGAGCGCACGCGCATCGAGGGCATGGGCGCCTTCGAGGTCGTCAACCGCGTGCGCGGCCTCAAGCCCGGCGCGAGCGCGATCGCAACCGTGCGCGATGCGCGCGGGGGCGAGCACCCCGCGCTGGCCGTGCAGCGCTTCGGCCGGGGCCGCACCGCCGCGCTGATGGTCGGCGACATCTGGCGCTGGGGCATGCGCGACGCCGTGAAGCACGCCGACATGGATCGCGCGTGGCGGCAGATGGTGCGCTGGCTGATCTCCGATGTGCCGTTGCGCGTGCAGGCCACCGTCGAGCCGATCGCCGCGGATGCCAACGGCGCGGTGCGCGTGCAAGTGCGCGTGCGCGATGAGAAATTTCAACCCGTGGACGACGCCGCCGTGGCCGTGGAGATCGAGCCCGTGGTCTTCGCCGGCACCGAGGGCGCGGCTGGCGCGGCGATCAAGCTCGAGGCTGAGCCGGCGCTCAGCGAGCCCGGGCTTTATCAGGTCACCTACGTCCCGCGGCAGACTGGCGGCTTCAAGGCCATCGCCACGGTCAAGAACAACCAAGGCGCGGACCTCGGCCGGGCCGAGGCCGGCTGGAGCACGGACCTCGCGGCGGAGGAATTCCGCTCGCTCGTGCCCAACCTCGCGCTGCTGGAGGACATCGCGCGCAAGACCGGCGGGCAGGTCGTGGCCGCGGATGAGCTGGAGAAATTTGTGGGTCGCCTGCCTGAGCTGCGCGCGCCGGTCATGGAGACGTGGTCGTATCCCGCGTGGCACACGCCGGTGATGTTTGCCTTTGCACTCGCTTGCCTGCTCGCCGAGTGGGGCCTGCGCCGCTGGAAAGGCATGCCGTGAACGAGAGACCAAAGGACCAAGGGACCAAAAGACCAACGGACTGCTTTGTCATGCGCACGGCTCGAACAGTCCTTTTGTCCCTTGGTCTC
>JANOCA010000249.1:0-1985 GCA_031411915.1 Opitutaceae bacterium | reverse complement strand
ATGAACTGGGTGTCGAGCGACCAGCCGCCGGGCGAGGCAAAGCTCTCGGCCTCGACCAGAAGGCGGTCGGCGGCGGTGGCGGTGGTCGGGAGCGCGCTGAGTGCGAGGGCGAGGAGGGGGAGGGGGAGTCTGAATTTCATTTTGTGAAGAACGAGAGTTGGGGAGACGGAGAGACGGAGAGATGGGGAGGGTGAGAGTGGGAAATATCAGTCGTAGATAAGCTGGGCGGTGGCGGAAGTGGGCGAGCCGACCGAGACGCGGAGCCAGTAGGCTTGGTAGGCGGCGGGAAACGTGTGAGCGAATGGTTTTCCCGCCGGGACGGGAAACGTCGCGTAGGTCACCCAATGCCCGGAGCCGCTGAGATCGACCTCGACGCGGAAGGCCACGGGTGTGGTGGCGGTGTGCGAGAGCGTGAGTTTTTTGCGGTCGTAGCCCGTGAAGAGATAAGGATCGGAGGGCGTGCCGGCGGTGACGACGGTGTCCTTCCATGGCCCGCCGATGCCGACAGGTTTGCCGAAGCTCCAGAGATCATCGATGACGCCGAGCCAGACGGCGGCGCGGCCGTCGGCCGAGCGGATGATGTGCGGATTCGAAGCGGGGGAATCGGCTGCGACGCCGGACATCACCATGAGCCCGCGCCAGCTCGCGAAGTCGTGGATGCGGCGGTTGTGCGTGGCGATGGGGCGGACCTTGGCGATGCCGCCGGCGTTTTCGGCGGGGAGTTCGAAGAACGTGCCGCCGGCGTTGAGCACGTCGCGCTCGGTGACGACCTCGCGCGCGGTGCGCTCGACGCCGTGCGGGGAAGCCGCGGAAAAATCCGATCGGCCGCGCGGCAGTCGCCAGCGTTTGCCCTGCTCATCCGTGTAGATCACGGAGGCGGCGTCGTAGGCGAGGGCGTCGCGCGGCGGGGAGACTTTGTCGCGCATCCACGCGGCGGCGCCGGGCTCGTCGGTGCGGCGGAGCTGGAGATCGGCGCCGAGTTCGTAGAAGGCGTCGCCGACGGCGACGGCCAAGGTGCGCTTGTCGGCGCCGCGGGCGTGGAGGAGGCCGCTGGTGCCAGAAGGGGAAGGAGCGGAGGAATGCGATTGATGGGAGGTGAGGCCGGCGAAGCGGGGATCAGGCGTAGTCGTGCGCGGGTCGCGGTTGCGGTAGGAGAAGCTGGCTGTGGCACGAGAGAGGTCGCGGGCGGCGCGCACCCGGATCCACGTGGCTTTTTCGGTGTCGGGAAACGTGAGCCACGCGTAGCCACGCGCGGGGACTTCGGTGCGGCGCAGCTCCGACCATGTGCCGTTGCCGGCGCGATCCACCTCGAGCGTGAACGTGACGGGCTCGGTCGCGTCGTGCGTGAGGTGGAGGGCGCGCTCGTCGTAGCCGGAAAACAGAAATGCATCGGAGGGTGCGTCCTTCTTCACGGGCTCATCGAGCCAAACGGCGCCGCGGCCGATCACGGGGCCGAGTCGATCGAGCTGTGCGGGATCGATGAACCAGAGGTTGGACTGCGATTGGCCGGGGCTGGCGACCTCGCCCTTCACGCGGCGCTTGTTGAGGAACTCGCTTTGCGCGGTGTCGTCACAGCCGAGCACGAGCTTGTCGCCCCAGCGCGTGAAGTCGCCGACGACCTTGAGGTAGTTCGAGCGCGGCGTGATGCCCGCGGAGTGGGTGGAGTCGAAATTCTTCGGGAAGCGCCAGAACGCGCCGTGCATCGTCATCAGCAGATCCTTTTCGCCGATGTCGCGGATGCGGGGCCACTCGGTGTTCCAGCCGTGAGCGCCGTCGTAGCTGTGGCTGGATTTCGGGAGCCGGTAGGCGTGCCATGGCGATGCCGTTGTAGGCGGGGTGCCCTCACCCTCCTCGCCCTCGCGCTCAGCGCTCTCCCGGCCACCGCGACCGCCGCCGATCGCCTCCTCGTCGAGGCCGAGAATTTCCGCGCGCGCGGCGGCTGGTCGCTCGACACGCAGTTTATCCATGTCATGGGCTCGCCGTAT
>JANOCA010000248.1:0-6418 GCA_031411915.1 Opitutaceae bacterium | reverse complement strand
GGGCGCGGGCGTGGCGCTGGTGGAGGTCTACGATGCGGATTCGGCCGCCGATGCCGACGCCGCGGGCCGGCGGTTGTTCAATCTCTCCACGCGCGGCCAGGTGGGCACCGGCGGCGACGTCATGATCGCCGGCCTCGTCATATCGGGCCCGGACAGCAAGCGCGTGCTCATCCGCGGCATCGGCCCGGCGCTCACGGGCTTCGGCGTCGCCGGCGCGCTGGCCGACCCGCAGCTGACGCTTCTGAGCGGCGGGGCGACGGTCGCGAGCAACGACAACTGGTCCGCCCAGCCCAATGCGGCGGACATCGCGCCGGCCACGCAGCAGGCCGGCGGCTTCGCGCTCGCGGCCGGGAGCCGCGACGCCGTGCTGCTGCTCACGCTCACGCCCGGCGCCTACACGGTGCAGCTCTCCGGCGTGGGTGGCACGACCGGCGTCGGCCTGATCGAGGCCTACGAGCTGCCGTGAGCGGCCATTTGTTCGTGGCCCCGGCTTTAGCCGGAAGGGTTTCGGATTCCGGCTGAAGCCGGGGCTACGAACAAAAGCCAGTCGAGGGCGATGTCCTCCGCGTTTCCATTTGCGGCGCGCAAGGGCGGGCCTTAGCTCGCTCCTGTTTCCCCCGCCATGATTAAAGCCGTCATCAAGACCGTCGTGTTTGCCGCTATCCTGTTCGTCATGCTCTACGTCGGCATGAACAACACCCACACGATCGACTTCCGGTTTCCGGTCGCGGGCTTCACCGACAAAGCGCCCGTGCGCACCTCGGCGGCGCTGATCTACTTCGGGATCTTTGCGGTCGGGCTCATCGGCGGCACCGTGCTGGCCGTGGGCACCGGCAAGGGCGGCAGGAAAAGCGGCGGCGGTTCCAAGTAGGCGCGAGTGATGCCGCCCGCGGACGAGCCAGTCAGGGAATGGCGCCCGGGAACGCGGCGCGGCGCCGAGGGATATTTCCATGTCGCGCAGGCGATCGACGGCCGCTGGTGGCTCTGCGCGCCGGAGGGGACGCCACTTTTTCTGCGCGCGGTCCATGGCGTGCGCGCGACGCCCGCGAACGGCGACGGCGATTTGCCGGCGGATCCGGCGGCGCGACTGCGGGCGTGGGGATTCAATGCCGTCGGGCTCGGCAACCTCGACGGCGCGGGTCGCGACGACGGGCTGCCCTGGCTGGCCGCCGTGGATTTCGTGTCGGCGAGCCATCTGATCACGGGCGCGGGATTACGGCTGCCCGATGTGTTCGATCCGGAGTGGCCGCGTCGGGCCTTGGAACGGGCCGGCGCGGTGTGCTCGCCGGAGGCCGGTGAGCCGGCGCTGATTGGCTGGGTGCCCGATGCGGCGCTGGAGTGGGCGCTGCCCTTGGCCTCGGGCCGGCCGTCGCTGCTGCAGTGCTGCCTGAGCCTGGAGCCGAGCTTCGCGGCGTATCACGCGGCGTGGGAATTCGCGCTCGCGCTGCACGGCGGCCGCCTCGATGCGCTGGCGCAAGCGTGGGGCGAGGCCATCTCGAACAAGGAAGTCGTGCGCGCGATGACGCGCGGGGAGCAGGCGCTCGCGACGCGCGGCTATCTGCGCGACGACGCGCGGTGGACGCGGGAGTTTGCCCGCCGCTATTTCGCCACGACGGCCGCCGCCGTGCGCGCCGCCGATCCGAACCATCTGGTGTTCGGCGCGAGGAGCCTCGGGCGCGCGGGGCCGCAGGTGCTGGCGGAGTGCGTTTTTCCCGCCGTCGATGTGGCGATGCCGGGGTGGAGCGAGCTGCCCGCCGCGGTGGCGAATCCCGCGCACCCCGTGATCGCCGGCGAGGTGAGCTGGGTGGGCGCGGAGTTCCTGCGACCCTTGGCCGGCGGGCGGGTGGGGCGGCTGACGACGTTGGAGCGGATGCTGCGGCGCGCACGCGCGGGGCTGGCCCGGCTCGAGCGGCATCCCGCGGTGGTGGGCTACGCGTGGGCGCGTTGGGCGGACGAGCCGGGCGAGCAGCCGCCATTCGCCGGCGGCCTCGTGCACGTCGGAGGCGCGGAGGCGCGCGAGCACACCGAGTTGATCGCGCAGTTCAATGCGCGGGTGGCTGGCGGGCCGCGGTCGTAGCGGAACGCGTCAGCGTTTCGTGTTTCGTCGAAAGCCTCACGGCTTCCGCTACGAAATGCCGGCAATCCACGCGACGACGGCGCCGCGTCCCCAGCGGCACCAGACCCACGGGCCTCACGTGATCGTGTTTTGGAAAAACTCGATCACTTCGCCGCTGGGACCCTCGCAGAAAAATATCCGGATGGGCACGGGGCCTGCGCCATTGGTGGAGGCGAGGACGACGTCCTTGGGCTCGATGGTGATGGTCGCGCCGGTCGCGCGCACGCGGGCGGCGACTTCGTCGAGCCGGTCGGTGCGCAGGGCGAAGTGGATCACGGTGCCGTGGGGCGAGGGTGTGTAGTCCGGGTCTTCGAAGACCTCGACGTAGTTGCCGTCGCCGGTGTCGAGCATCACGGCGCGGCGCCCGGTGCCGCGGAGATTCCACGCGATCTTCTCGGTGAAGCCGAGGGTGTCGCGGTAGAACGCCATCGTGCGTTCCCAATCGCGGGTCTTGAGGCAGACGTGGTGGAAGCCGGAGATCAGCGCGCTCATGTGCGCGGAGTTGAAAGTTGAAGGGTGAAAGTTGAAAGGCCGAACTCGCGCCGGTTCTTTCCTCCTTCAAGTCTCATCTTTCAAGTGCGCGGGGCGCCCGCGCGCCGCGCCTCACTGCGTGAGCTTGGTCACCAGGTTCATCAGCGGCACCACTTCCTTCGGGGGCGTGACCCAGTCGCTGTAAAGCAGCT
The DNA here is from genome assembly GCA_031411915.1 of Opitutaceae bacterium. Taxonomy (GTDB): domain Bacteria; phylum Verrucomicrobiota; class Verrucomicrobiia; order Opitutales; family Opitutaceae; genus ER46. Next base: position 3,619 of record JANOCA010000248.1, on the reverse strand, counting down.
CGGGCAGGGTGTAGCGGGTGTCGTAGAGCGTGAAGTTGGCGCTGTCGTTGCGCGAGATGTGGCCGGCCTTGAACGTCGCGCCGGCGAAGAGGCCGACCGACTTGGTGTAGGCGAGCAGGGGTGTTTTCAGGATTTCGGCGTTGGTGCGCTCCTTTTGGGAGGCGTGCGGGCCGGCGACGGCCTTGGCGTCGACGCCGACGTTGAAGCGGCTGTTGAAGAGGCGGCGCGGCACCTGATCATCGGTGATGATGAAGACGCTCTCGAGCGAGCTGGCGCCGACTTGAAGGCCGAAGCTGGCCTCGCCGGCATTCACGAGCACGGGCAGGCTCCACTTGCCGTCAGGCTTCTTCACCATGAGGACGCCGTAGCCATCCTTCACGCCGATGAGCAGGCCGGCCTTGAACTGGTTGAGGATGAGCAGGGCCTTGGCGCGCTGCCAGGCTTCCTTGGAGGGTTTGGCTTGGAGCGACTCCAGCACGGCTTCGCACGACTCGATGCGGGTCACGAGATCGGCGCGCGACGGGGCGGGCTCGGCGCGGGCGACGACGGCGCCAACAAGCGCGACAAGGGAGAGGGTCAGGAATTTCTTCATGGCGATGCGGGAGGACGGAAGGGCGGGAATGTAGGCAGGCAGGGCCGCGAATTGAAAGCGCGGAGTGCGCCGAGTTGTTCACGCCCGGACAGACCGTGTCCCGCAATGTTCCGACTCGGTCCACCTGCGTTGGGCGGCCGGCCGCATCCGGGCCCCCTCGAGGAAACGCGCGCACGCGTGCCGCAGGCGAAAGTCCAAAAAAAAGGCGGGCACGGAACGCGCCCGCCGACCGCCACCGCACTCAGCGGCGGATAAGCCCGATGCGCTGCATATCCTGGGCGAGACGCATGGTGTCGATCGCGGGCAGCTGGACGTCGAGCGGCGGAGCCTTGAACACCGGGCGATTCCACAGCACGTCGTATTGCGCCAGCACGCGCACGATGGCGGGCGGCGAGGGCGCATGCGGTGGGAGATCGGGGACGGGAAGATGCATTCGGTGTGGCAGTGGAGATGACCCGGGGCCTGCGTGTTTGTGCCGCGGGGATGCGTCAAAATCCCGTTTCCTCCGCCGATTCAGGGCCGGGAGCGGAGACGCGGGCCAAGATGCGCGGTGAACGGCAGCTCGCTGTGGATTTGGCGCGGGTTGGCCAGCTCCGGCGGACGAAAATGAAAATGAGGATGGGCGGGCGCTTCTTCGGATCGGCTCGTTGTCGCATGCACGCTCACGATCGCGGGACGGGCGACTGAGTCGGTCGTGGCGTGGCTTGCGGGCGGATTCATCGTGGCGACGAGCGGGGTAGATGGCGGTTATCGGCACGAGGTGGACGCGATTGAATGAAATGTGCCCTTGCCGAGTGCGGGCGCGCCGCTCAACTTCCCCGGGCTTGCTTCAGCCCCTCCGGATTTTTAACCCCTTCTCCGTCCCTTAGCGCCGCTGCGCCAGCGGCCGGTCCCGCCCAGCCCGGCCTTGCCGTCGGCGCCCGATTTTTTCCTCCTCCTCAACCACGTTATCCCCTCCAACAATGAGCAATGCATCAGTAGCTAACGACGCAGTCGCGCCCAACGCCAAACGGCTGTTGTGGGCCGGCTTCATGGCCATCCTCGCCGCCGGCGTGGGTTTTGCCCTTCGTGGTGGTATCTTCGACAATTGGGGGGCCGAGTTCGGTTTCTCCGCCACGCAGATCGGCGCCATCGGTGGCGCCGGCTTCACCGGGTTCTGCTTCGGCATCATCCTCGGCGGCGTGGTCTGCGACAAGATTGGCTACAAGCCGCTGATCATCGCGGCCTTTCTCCTGCACGTCGTCTCGGCGGTGGTGACGTTTATGGCGGGCGGCTCCAATGCCTACACCATGCTGACCATTGGCATGTTTATCTTCGCCTATGCCAACGGCACCCTCGAGGCGGTCGCCAACCCGCTCGTCGCCACGCTCTTTCCGAGCAACCGCACGCATTACCTGAACATCCTCCATGCGTCGTGGCCCCTCGGCATGATCATCGGCGTCGCCCTCGGCTGGTGGCTCGATGACTACATGAAGATCCACTGGAAAATCCAGCTGGCGCTCTACCTCATCCCGACGCTCGTCTACGGCCTGATGTTCATGGGGCAGCACATGCCCAAGTCCGAGGCTTCGGCCAAGGGCACGAGCTTCTCCGACATGTTCAAGGACGTCGGCCTGCTGGGCGCGCTGGTGGTTGGATTCCTCCTCTCGCTCTTCATCGCGGGCACCTTCGGTGTTTCCGACACCGTAGCCCGGATCATCGCCGGCGTGCTGGTGATTCTAGTAGGCGTGATGACCAAGTTCTCGATCGGGTCGTTCCTCCTCTTCTTCCTCTACATCGCTCATGCCTTGGTGGGCGCGGTTGAACTCGGCACCGACGGCTGGATTCAGAACATCACGGGCAACCTCTTTACCTCGGGCGAGGGCAAGGCGCTCTTCCTTTGGACTTCGGTCATCATGTTCGCGCTGCGTTTCTGCGCCCATTGGATCGAGAACACCCTCAAGCTCTCGCCGGTCGGTCTGCTCGTGGTTTGCTCGATCCTTGCGGTCGTGGGCCTCCAGCTCGCCAGCACGATGCAGACGTTCACGATGGCGCTCATCGCCCTCGGCATCTACGCGGTCGGCAAGACCTTTTTCTGGCCCACGATGCTGGCGGTGGTTGGAGATCGCTATCCGCGCTCCGGCGCAGTTGCGATGTCGATCATGGGTGGCATCGGAATGTTGTCGGCCGGCCTGATCGGCGGCCCCGGTCTCGGCTTCGGCAAGGACAAGTATGCGGCCGAGGCGTTGAACGCCTCCAATCCGGCGGTCTACGCTCAGGTCAAGGCGGCCGAGCCGTCCAAATTCCTCGGCATCTGGCAGGCCACGCCGATCGACGGCAAGAAGCTCGCTGAGGCCAAGGAAGCCAAGGAAAAGACCGATGCCCACAAGGCCATCGTCGCCGCCGACCAAGCCGGCGACCGCGCCACGCTCAAGGCGGATTCCTACATCCCCGCTGCGATGGCGGCCATCTACCTGGCAATCCTGCTCTACTTCAAATCCATCGGTGGCTACCGCCCCGTGCGGATCGAAGAGCAGGGCACCTGAGGTCCGTCGCGACTCCCTTCACTTTCAAGGCCGCGCCTTCAGGCGCGGCCTTTTTCTTTGGGCCGAGCGGGTGGGCGGGCGCGTCCCTGCGCCCGTAGTCGGACACAAGGGTCCATGCGGGCACGGGACGCGCCCACCCACCACCGAAAGAGTCGTGACCTCAGAAAAACTTTCCCGGCGACGGGGGGCGATGCGGGCACAAGCCTTGCGGCTTCCCTCTGGCACGCGTTCCGCCGTCGCCGGGCAAAAAATCTCTCTTTAAGCCGCGTGGGCGAGGGTCTCTCGGGCGCTGCTCGCGACGCCCGCGCGCTTGGGCACGGTGACGGTCAGGATTCCTCCGGTGATCTCGGCGGCCATGGCTTCGAAGTCGAAGCCGGTGCCGAGCCGCAGGCGCAGCCCGTAGTCGTGCTGCACGCCCTCGAGGTGCAGGGCCGCGAAGTTGGTGCGGACGAACCGCTCCTTTCGCGCCGTGATGGTGAGATCCGCCCCGTTGCCCTCAATC
>JANOCA010000247.1:0-2053 GCA_031411915.1 Opitutaceae bacterium | reverse complement strand
CGAGCAGCTCGTGAAGGCCCGCGGCAAGAAGCTCGGCCTCCCCGTCATCCCGATCCACCGCGCCGTGCTCAGCGAACCGCAGGACCCGGACGTGCTGCCGAAGAAAATCCACCCCAACAACCCGCGGGCCCAGCGCCTGCTCGCCGACTCCATGCGTTCGCGCAAGGCCTGCTTCTGGGCCACGCCCTGCGGCCGCGGTTGCTCGATCAAGGCCAACTACCAGTCCACGACGGTCCATCTCCCGCCCGCGCTTGCGAGCGGCAACCTCGATATCGTGTCCAACGCCATGGCGCGCGAGGTCACGACCGACGCCAACGGCAAGGCCACCGGCGTCATCTACATCGACAAGACCACGGGCATGGAGCACGCCGTGAAGGCCAAGGTGATCGTGCTCGCCGCCAGCTCGGCCGAGTCCGTGCGCATCATGCTCAACTCGAAGTCGGCGCGTTTCCCCAACGGCGTCGCTAACTCGAACGGACTCGTCGGCAAATACATCATGGACACCGTCGGCGCCTCGCTCGGCGGCCAGATCCCGATGCTGGAAAATCTCCCGCTGCACAACGAGGACGGCGCGGGCGGCGGCCACACCTACGTGCCGTGGTGGCTCTACAAGGAGCAGCTCGCCGGCAAGCTCGGCTTCGCGCGCGGTTACCACATCGAGTTCCAGAGCGGCCGGCACATGCCCGGCATGGGTGTCACCGGCGCGCTCGAGTCCCTGACGAAGGGCAGCTACGGCCGCCAGTTCAAGGAGGACGCGCGCCGCTATTACGGCTCGTTCATGGGTTTCGCCGGTCGCGGCGAGATGATCCCCAACGACGACACCTACTGCGATCTTGATCCCAACGTGAAGGACAAGTGGGGCATCCCTGTGCTCCGTTTCCACTGGAAATGGTCCGAGCACGAGACCCGGCAGGCGAAGCACATGCAGGAGACCTTCGCGCAAATCATCGAGGAACTCGGCGGCAAGGTGAGCGCCCGCCCCGCCGCCGACGGCGCCACGGCCATCGCACCCGGCGGCAAAATCATCCACGAGGTCGGCGGCACCATCATGGGCGCGGACCCGAAGAAATCCGTGACCAACCAGTGGTGCCAGACCTGGGAGGTGAAGAACCTCTTCATCACCGATGGCGGTCCGTTCTGCTCCAACGCCGACAAGAATCCCACGCTCACCATCATGGCGCTCGCGTGGCGCTCCAGCGACTATCTCCTCGCCGAAATGAAGAAGGGAAATCTCTGACATGAACACCCCCGACACTTCTCTCGCCGCCCCCCGCCTCGATCGTCGCGACGCCATCAAATGGATGATGGCCGCCACCGCGGCCGCCTCTGTCGCCGATCGCATTGCCTTCGGCGCCGCCGCGCCCAAGCCCGCCACCGGCTACGGCAGCGATCCCGACCTGCTCAAGACCTACAAGCCCGGCGATCTCTGGCCGCTCACCTTCACGCCCGCGCAGCGCGCGAGCGCGGCCGCCCTGTGCGACGTGATTCTCCCTGCCGATGCCAAGGGCCCCGCGGCGTCGTCGGTCGGCGTGCATGACTTCATCGACGAATGGATCAGCGCGCCCTATCCGGGCCACGACACCGATCGGAAAATTGTGATCGACGGTCTCGCGTGGCTCGAGGCCGAGGCGCAGAAGCGGTTCAAGAGCGGCTTCGTCAATCTCGTCGCCCGTCAGAAGAACGCGATCTGCGACGACATCTGCTATGCACCGGAGGCGAAACCGGAGTTCCGCCCAGGCGCGCAGTTCTTCCGCAAGTTCCGCGATCTTGCCTCTGGTGGTTACTACACGACGCCCGAGGGCATGAAGGACATCGGCTACACCGGCAACGTGGTGCTCGACAAATTCGAGGGCCCGCCGCCCGAGGTGCTGAAGAAGCTGGGGCTGGCGTGATAGCGAGCGCCAGCGAGCCGGTGATCGAGATGCGCCGTCGTTATACCTACGTCCCGTAACGTGCAGACTATTCCGAGGTGGGGCTGGCTCTTGTAGGACCACTGGCCAAGCCAGCGGAACGTGATAGTGAAGCTGGCTTGGCCAGTGGAAGGCGGGGGCGG
>JANOCA010000246.1:0-1668 GCA_031411915.1 Opitutaceae bacterium | reverse complement strand
GGATGAGGCGGTGCTCGACGCCGTCGCGGCGGATGTATTGGCGCTGGAGAAACCGCGCGAGGGCGGCGGCCATGCTGAGGCGGACGGTGGTTTTCATGCGGGGCAGGGGTGGGGAATCCTCGCCGGTGAAACTCGCCGACTGCAAAGACGAATTTTCCGGCGCGGGCTTGCGCCACCCGTGCGGTGTTGTTCGGGATGGCGGCGTGGATGCGGCCGATTTCTTTTCACTGCGGGGCAAGCGCGCGCTCATCACGGGCTCGGGCCAGGGCATCGGCCTCACCTTGGCGCGTGGGCTCGCGGCGGCCGGCGCCGAAGTCATGCTCAACGATCTCGATGACGCGCGGCTCGGCGCCGCTGTCGCCTCCCTGCGGGCCGAGGGCTGCGCGGTGGATGGCCGGCGCTTCGATGTGACCAGCGCCGCCGAAATCTCCGCCGCGCTCGGCGACCTAGCCGGCGAGATCGACATTTTGATCAACAACGCCGGCATCCACCGCCGCGCGCCGCTCGAGTCGATGCCGACCGAGACTTGGCAGGCGGTCATCGACACCAACCTCACGAGCGCGTTTCTCGTTACGCGCGCCGTCGTGCCCGGCATGCTGCGCCGCGGCGCGGGCAAGATCATCAACCTCTGCTCGCTCAACTCCGAGATTTCGCGTCCCACGATCGCCAACTACGCGGCGGCCAAGGGCGGGCTGAAGATGCTCACGCGCGCGATGGCCGTCGAGTGGGCCGGGCGCGGCGTGCAGGCCAACGCGATCGCGCCCGGCTACATGCGCACGGACATGACGGGTGTCCTCACGATCGATCCCGTGTGGGACCGCCACATCTGCGTGCGGACGCCAGCGGGGCGCTGGGGCGAGCCGCGCGAGCTGGTGGGTGCCGCGGTGTTCCTCGCCTCACGCGCCTCCGATTTCGTCAACGGCCAGGTGCTCACCGTCGATGGCGGACTCCTGGCCGCCCTCTGAGCGCCGGACCCGATATTTTCCCGATGAAAACCATCCGCCCGTTCCTGCTCCCGTTTCTGCTCGCGGCGTTCCTGCTCGCTGGCTGCGAAAAGCCCCAGCCCCCCGCCGCGCCCAACGCCCTCAAGCCCCGCGTCATCACCGAGCCCACCCGACACGACACCGACGATCCCGCGATCTGGATCAACGCGGCCGATCCCGCCAAGAGCCTCGTCCTCGGCACCGACAAGGACACCGACGGCGCGCTCTACGTCTATGACCTCGACGGCAAGATCGTGCAGCGTGTCGGCGACCTCAAGCGGCCCAACAACGTGGACCTCGCCTACGGCTTCCCGCTCGGCGGCCGACCGGTGGACATCGCTGTGGTGACCGAGCGCGAGATGAAGCGACTGCGCGTCTTCACCGTGCCCGACCTGACGGGCGTGGACAAAGGCGACCTCGGCGTCTTCGGCGGCGACGCCGCGCGCGCGCCGATGGGCGTCGCGCTCTACCGCCGTCCGCGCGACGGCGCGCTCTTTGCGATCGTCGGCGGCAAGTCCGGCCCCGCGCAGGGCTACCTCGGCCAATACCGTCTCACCGACGATGGCAGCGGCCGCGTGGCGATGACGCTCGTGCGGCAATTCGGCACCTACAGCGGCAAAAAGGAAATCGAGGCCATCGCCGTCGATGCCGAGCTCGGCTACGTCTATTGCTCCGACGAGACCGT
>JANOCA010000245.1:0-7082 GCA_031411915.1 Opitutaceae bacterium | reverse complement strand
TACCGCGGCTCGAATTTCAGGATCAGCGCGTCGAGCACGGCATCGGTCTGGAGCTTGAGGCGCTGGGCGGGCGGAGGCTGCTTGTCGGGCGGGGAGGATTTTTTCTGCTGCTCGTAGGCGGCGTCGCCTTCGGCTTGGGCGGTGTCGAGGAGCTTTTCCTTCACGTGGTGCAGCGCCCCGTCTTCGCCGAGGTCGGCGGCGGCGGTGGGACGGCCGACGAATTTTCCGGTGACGTTGTCGCCAATCCAGACGCGCCAGTCGTCGGCGCCGAAGTGCGCGGCGAGCACGCCGTCCTTCGCGGTGCCGAGCTTGGTCGCCAGGGCGCGCATGAATTTGCCGGGCTGGTTGTCCTCGGCGGCGGGCGGATCCTGGGCGAAGACCCGCGCGACGAGTCGCACGCCGGTGGCGCGCTCGAAGTTGGCGAGCTTGTAGTTGAAGTTCTTCGCGCGCGGCGGCTCGGCGGGCAGGACCGTGTCGGGATCGTTGAAGTGCGAGGTCGGCGCCGGCTCCTTCGTGGCGAAGCGCACGTCGGAGTATTTCTTCGCCTTGGCGGAGAGCGCCGCGAATGTGGCGGCGTCGGCCTTGAACGCGCGCGCGGCGGCGCCGAGGCGGAGGATTTTGATCGCGACGGGGTCGTCCTGCTTGATCTGCGCGAGCACCTCGAGGCCGCGCACGGTGCGGCCGAAGACGCTGTGGAGGTAGTTCAGGCGGTTCGTCGGCGCGAGGGTCAGGAAGAATTCGCAGCTGTTGGTGTCGGGGCCGGCGTTGGCCATCGAGAGCATGCCGGTGGCGCTATGGTGGAGGCCCGGCACGAACTCATCGGGGAAGTGGTGCGGGATTGGGTTCTTTTCGTCGTCGGTGTCCTTGAGGCCGGGGTTGCCGCTCTGGATCACAAAGCCTGGGACGACGCGGTAGAACGTGAGGCCCGTGTAGAACGGTTTGCCGTTTTTCGGCGCGAGCGTGCCTTCGGCGAGGCCGGTGAAGTTGGCGCACATAAGCGGGGCCTTTTGGTAAAGCAGCTCGCAGGTGAACGCGCCGCGCGGGGTCGTGAACTCGGCGTAGAGGCCGTCGGGCAGCGCCGCCTCGGCGGCGTGAAGAAAGAACGAAGAAGGAAAAAGGAGGACGAGCGCAGCGGCGAAGTGGCGCAGGGTTTTCATTTGGGGTCGGTGTGATCGATGAGGGCGGAGACGACGAGGTCGGCCGCGGCAAACATGCGGGCCTGCGGCGGGCGCGCGGCATTTTCCGGCGATTCGGGATCGAGGGCGGGGAGCTTGAAATCGGCCGGCGCGCCGACGATGGCCCACCGCTGGCCCTCGTGAAAATAGCACGCGAGGATCGCGCCGGAGGGCAGGCGGAGTTGGGCGAAGAGGGTGTCGGCCGCTTGCTGCGCGGTCTGGCCGGCAGGCTCGGATGGCACTTCGTCGAGGAGGCGGACGTAGAGCTTGCGACCGGTGAAGCGCGCGAGATTGGTGAGGCGATTGGTGAGGTAGCGGGCTTGGAAAGGCGGGTTGCCACCGGCGCTGACCGACGTGCGATCCTCGAAGTGAGGCGGCGCGCCGGCGGGCAGGCGCGCGGCGAACGCGGCGAAGGCGGCATCATCGGCGCGAAACGCCTGCGCCGCCGCGCCAACGCGGCTGATCTTCACGGTCGTCATGGTGTCGCCGCGCTGGATTTTTTCCGACACCTCGGCGCCGCGGATCACGCGGCCGAAGATCGCGTGGTTGAAATCGAGGTAGCGCGCAGGGCCCAGCGTGATGAAGAACTGCGAGCCGTTGGTGTCGGGCCCGCTGTTGGCCATCGAGAGCAGGCCCGGCCGGTCGTGGCGCAGGCCCGCGGCAAACTCGTCGGGAAACTTGTAGCCCGGATCGCCGCGGCCCGTGCCGGTGGGATCGCCGCCTTGGATCACGAAGCCGGGCACGACGCGGTGAAACACGATGCCGTCGAAGTAAGGCTTCCGCGGCGCGGGGCCGAGCGTGCCCTCGGCGAGGCCGGTGAAGTTGGCGACCGTGAGGGGCATTTTTTCAAAAAACAGCTCCGCGGTGACCACGCCGCGCGGGGTGGTGAACTCCACGTAGAGCCCGTCGGGCAGGGGCTGCGCCGGATCGCGCTTGGCGATTTCGGCGAGGTGCGCGATTTCGGCCGCGCGGGTGGCGGCCGCGGCCTCTGCGGCGGCGAGCGCGGCCGGATCGGGCGCAGGAGGCGGAGTGATGGTGGTGCAGGCGGAGAGCAGCAGCGCAGCGAGCGCAGGGACGAGGACGCGTTTCATCGCCGTGAACTTGCGCGGCCACGCGGGGCGCGACAACGAAACTCTCGGAATCCGCCCCATGTGGGTCGGGGTTTATCCCCGACATGTCGGGCGTGAAGCCCGACCTACTTGGCGAACAATTCAGCCCCGGGGACGATCTTCACATCCTCGTGGCGGATTTTCAGCGGGAAGGTGCTGATGGCCTTGTCGGCCTCCATCACGGCCTCGGCCTTCGGTGTCGCGTAGGTGATGGGGCTCGGGGTGTCGGCGGCGAGCGCGTCGGCGAAGGCCGCGGCGTCCTTCGTGACGGCGACGATCTTCAGGTTGGAGAGCTGCCAGTGCTTTTTGATCGCGGCGTTCACCTCGGCGAGCGTGAGCTCGTCCATCAAGCGGCGGTATTGGGTGAGGTGCGGCTCGGACAGGCCGTAGAACGCATCGTCGATCGCGTAGCCGAGACGCTCGCTGGTGGTGGAGGCGTAGTGCAGCACGTATTTTTTGAGGAATTCACGGCGCTCCTCAAACTGCTCCGCGGTCATGCCGTGCTTGATCAACAGATCGACCTCGCGGAGCGCGGCGCGGAGGGCGAAGTGCCGGGCCTCGTGCGGCACAGGGCGGATCCAGAGTTCGAAGAGATGCCGACGGCGCGCGACGTTCTGCGGCGGCGTCATGCGCGAGCCGCCGTTGGGATAGTGCTCGATATAGGAGTAGTCGCCGTAGTTGAGGCCGCGTTGCTCGCGGATGACTTGGAAGAGCCGGCCGCTTTGGTTGCGGTGTTCGCCGAGCCAGGAGTTGGCGATGGCGAGGGCATACCATTCGCGCGCGCCGCGCACGACGCCGAGCGGGAAGCCGACGCTGATGGCGGTCGAGGCGGCGTTTTTCTCCACGAGCGTGACGCTGATGCCGGAGAGCGGCTTGGGCTGCGGTGCGGGCACGCGCGCGGGTGTGCCCGCGGGGAGTTTGGCGAGATCGGTCTTCAGCCGCGCGAGGACGGTGGTGGGATTCACCTGATCGACGGAGTCCGTGATCGCAGCGGCGGGGCGATCGGGGGTCTTGTCCGCGTGCTCGGGGATGGCGCCGCCGAGGCCGATGACGACGTTGTCGCGCGTGTAGTGCGCGGCGTGGAAGGCCCGCACGTCGTCGAGCGTGATGCTCTTCAGCGAGGCGACGGTGCCGGCGCCGAGGTGGCCGTAGGGTGTGCCGGCGAAAATCTCGCCGTAGAGCACGGCCTTGCCGAGTTCCTCGTCGCTGGCGAAGCGCAGGGTGTTCTCGATGAGGTTGACCGTGCGGCTGCGCAGGCGATCGAGGTCCTCCTGCCTGAAGGCGGGCGTGAGCACGGCGTCGCGCAGGAGCGGGTAGAAATCGGCGAGGTTGTCGGTGTGCGTGCGGCCGGTGATGACCGTCATCTCCATCGACGACGAGGCGCCGTAGCCGGACGCGAGGGGGAAAAGCTTGTCGAGGATCTCGTCGTAGCGGTGCTTTTGCGTGGCGGCCTCGGTCAGCATCGAGGCGGTGAGAGCGGCGAGACCTTCCTTGCCGGCGGGATCGTTTTGCGCGCCGACCTTGAACCATAGGCGGAAGGAAACGGTCGGGTCGTTGGCGACGGGCAGGAGGATCGGAGCCTGGGCAGCGGGCAGTGGGGAGATGAGAGCAGTGAGGAGGCTGAGGACGGCGACTCTGGTAGCCCGCTTCGTGAGAAGCGGGATGGTCCGCAGCGAAAGGTGACGACCGTCCCTGCTCTCACGAGCAGGGCTACGAAAACTACGGCCGCTCATGACTGGCCTCCTTTCAGCACGATCACGTTGCGGCGTTCGGGGACGAAATATTTCTTCGCGGCGCTCATGATGTCCTCGGCCGTCACGGCGTCGGCCGCGGCGTAGAGCTGGTCGATCACGGCGATGTCGCCGGTGAGCGAGATGAAGCGGGCGAGGGCGGCCGCGACGGCATCCGGCGTGTCGAGGCCCATGAGGAAGCCGTATTTGTTGCGCCGCTTGAGATCGCGGAGGCGCGAGGCGTCCACGGGCGTCGTCTTGAACTGATCGATCGTCTGGTAGATTTCGTCGCGGATGGCGGCAAGGTCGTCGGGCTGCTTGATCATCGCGAAGATGGAGAAGAGCGGCTGGTCGCGGTTCTGCGGGATGCTGGCGCCGAGCATCTGCACGCGCTGTTCGCGGAGGAGGAGGCGCTTTCGCAGCTCGCTCGTTTCGCCGAACGCCAGCTCGCCGAGCAGCAGCGCGGCGACGTAGTCGCGATTTTTCGGATCGAAGGCGTCGCCCTTGTAGGCGACCGCGAGAATGGGGAGCGTCTTGCCGGGATAGGAAACCTCCGCGGTGCGCTCGCCGGTTTGCGGGGGCTCGGGCGTGATCGCGGGCGCGACGTAGCCGCGGGCCCAGCCGCCGTAGTGCTTCTCGATGTGGGCGAGCGTGGACTTGGGCTCGAAGTCCCCGGCGATCACGAGCACGGTGTTCTCCGGGCGGTAGAAGCGTTTGAAAAACGAGAGGCTGTAGTCGAACTGGCCCGCCATGACCATGATGTCGCGCTCGAAGCCGATGGTCGTGTGCTTGTAGGTGTGCCGGTCGTAGGCGAGATCCTGCATGCGCTCGTGCAGGAGCGAGAAGGGGCTCGCGATGTTTTTCCGGTATTCGCCGTAGACGGCGCCCGCCTCGGTCTGGAAAACGATTTTCGAGTAGGAGAGATTTTGGAAACGGTCGGCCTCGATCTCGATCACCTTGGGAAGATCGGCGGTGGTGAACTTCAGGTGGTAGGCGGTGTGGTCGTCGGTGGTGTAGGCATTGGTGTTGGCGCCCATCTTGGTGACGATGCCGTCATAGACGGCCTGCGGGAATTTCGGCGTGCCCCGAAACATCATGTGCTCGAAGAAGTGCGCGAAGCCGGACTTGCCTTCCTCGACCTCGTCGCGGCTGCCGGTGCGCACGACGGAATAATAAGTCACGACGCCGGGGCTCTGCATCGGCACGAAGATCGCGGTAAGGCCGTTGGGCAGCGTGTGCCTGGTGTGGGCGTAGGGGAAGACGCGGGCGGAAGCGGTCGGTGCGGCGGCGGTCGCGAGAGGGAATGCGAGCGCGCCGGCGAGCGCGAGGAGGAGGGTGAGGCGCATGGGTTTCGCGCAGCAAACGTGCTCCTTTCCCGGCGTCAAACGGCAAGCGGCCGGGCGGCCGGCCGGGGCGCGTCGTCAGCGTTTTTCCGCATCGCGCGCGTGGAGTTGGGCGGCGAGGCGGTCGCGCTCGGCGGTAAGGGTGGTTTGCTGGGCGCGCCAATCCTCCACCAAGTTGTCGAGCGTGCGGTTCATGCCGGCCAGTTCGTCGGCGCCGCGCGGGCGCGGCAGCACGGCCAGCACGTCGCCGCCGTGGATGCGCCGAGCCGAGGCGCCGATCGCGCGGAGGCGCCGCGCGGTGCGGCCCGCGACGACCCAGGCGATCGCGGCGCCAACGAACGCGAGCAGGCCGCCCCAAATCGCGATGCCGCGCTGCAGCGCGTTCACGGAGGCGTAGGCGAGGTCGAGTGGCTGGCGCACGACCGTCACCCAACCGAGGCCACGGTAGTCGCGATGACCGCGGCTGCGCGCGTAGCCGGTGAAGAACGGCGCGCCGCCCGCCGGTTGCTCGACCATGGCGCCGCGGACCCCGCGGGTATCGGGAATCGCGGGCGGATCGGGCGGCTGCGACCAACCGGTGACGCCGGAGTCGAGCAATACATCGCGGTTCGAGTCGTAGAGGGTCGCGCCGATGCGATCGCGCGTCAGGGTGTCCGGCACAACCGAGAACAGCACGTCGCGCGACCAGTTCCACCGCACGTGAGCGGCGATGACTCCGCCAAATCGCCCCGCCTCATCCGTGATCGGCACCGCCAGGTCGAGGAACCGGATCGCGACGCTGCCGTCATCGTCGGCCGGCGTGGCGCGCGCCAGGTCCGGGCGCTCGCGCGGCGGGCCGATGAACGCGCGTTCCTGGGCGCCGCGAAACCACGGCTGCGTGGCCACGTCCGAACCTTCGAAGAGCCCGCCGGTCGCGATGAGCACGCGGCCCGAGGCATCGACGATGCCGACCCAGGAGAAATCGAGCGCGGCATCCTGCAGGGTCTCAAGGACGCGTTTCGCCTCGGTCCGGGCCGTCCCCGCGCCGCGGATTGCGGGCAGGCGGGAGGTGAATTGCAGGGCGCGGTGGCGCTCGTAGATCGCGCGGTCAAGCTTGTCGCCCAGTTGAAAGGCCAGCGACTCGAACCGCGCGTGCCGCTCCGCCTCGATGGTGCGCCGAAACATCACGCCAGCGCCGAGATTCAGCAGCACGGTGAAGGCCACCGCCGTGCCGCCGACGAGCAACGCCGCGCGCGCCCGCAGGCTGCGCCATGGATCGAGGACATGCCACCAAGCCGAGTCGTCGGGGGGCGAATGGGAAGGGTTTGGCGCAGGGGGCATCGCAGCGCAGGACGTGGTCGCGTGTGATAAGTGACACCGCCGGGCCGCCGGTCTACGGCGAGGTCAGCCTGCGCGGAACGCACGCGATTCGCGCGCAAGGCTTGAAATCGACAGGCACCGGGGAGAGCGGTCGGGCTGCTACGCTTCCCAATACACGATCCGTCCGCACTGATCGCAGGTGGGGAGCGTGGCGAGCGGATCGAGGCCTTTGCCGCGCGCGCCGGACTCGACCTCGCTGGAAACCTTCAGGTGGCAGCCGCCGCACTTGCTGTCGTGGATGGCGACGACCGCCGGCATGTTGCGCACGGCCACGCGGTCATAGACGCGGAGCTTCAGCGGATCGACGGGCGTGCGGGCGGCGGCGACCTCGGCCTGCACGGTCGTGAGCTCGGCGGCGAGGCTGTC
>JANOCA010000244.1:0-2340 GCA_031411915.1 Opitutaceae bacterium | reverse complement strand
TTCGTAGCGGTTGAGGCGGCGACGCGTGGCGCGCCCCTCGTCGCCCGCCCGCGCTTGCTCCGCGGCCGCGAGGGATTTGGCCAGCGGCGCGAGAAACTCCCGCACTTCGCCCGCGGCCGAACGCGTCTTTTTCTTCGGCGGCATCTCGCCCGACTCGACGCGGTCGTGAACCTTGAGCCATCGCGCAAAATTCTTCGGGTCGCCCGGATTGAGCGCGAGCGCCGTCAGATCGAGGTCGCCTTTCTTTTCGACGGAATCATGGCAGCCCGCGCAGTGATTTTCGATGAACGCCGCCGACTTGGCCGGCAGCGCGTCCGCGCCGGACAGGGCCGGAGCGATTCCCACGGCGGCACAGCACAGCCCGAGGAGACGGGACGAGACGAGGCTTCGACGGGGCATGGCGTAATTCACGGGGGTGCGATTTTTCTCACTGATCCTTCTCGCCGCGTCAACGCGCCACGCCGGGAAAACTACGCCTTGGTCGTCGTCTCAGCGGAGGCTTTACCGCGCCCACAGCGCCCACCAAGGTCGCCCGTATGGCCGAAGACTCCGATCCTCCGCGGAAGCACTACCAGCTCAAGCCGCGTGAATTCGAGCGCGTCAACAAGCCCCCCGGCGAGTCGTTGCCCGGCGAAGGCACCGGCCCCATCGACGTCCGCGACCTCAACCGGCAGGCCTACCATCCCGGCGCGACAACTCCCGCGCGCCCCGAGCCGCCGGCCGCCAACGACGTGCATGCCCTGCTCCGTGCCAACCACGAGCGCCGCCGCGCCGCCGGCCTCGACGAGCCGGCGCCGCCCGCTCCGCGCCGTTCACGCCGCAAACGCGACTACTGGCTCATTTTGATCCCGGTCGACTTGTTCTTCACCGGCGTGCTGGTGGCGCCCGGCTTGAGCGTCGGGATCAAACTCTACGCGCTCGCCGGCCTGATAGTGTTCACCCTCGGGTTCACGTGGGTGATGTGGTTTGTCACCGACGACTACTGACTGCGCCGCGCGAACAATTCCCACAGCAGGACGCCGGTCGCGACCGAGACGTTCAGCGACTCGACCTTGCCGCGGCCGGGAATCGTCACGAGCCGCGAGCACGCCGCAGCTAAATCGGGCGCGAGGCCCTGCTCCTCGTTGCCGAGCACGACGGCGAGAGGCTTACGCGCCTCGGCCGGATCGCGCTTGGGCTTGGTGCGCAGCGAGGTCGCGCCGCGCGTCGCCGCGCCCACCACCTCGAAGCCCGCCGCCGTCAGGTCGCGCGCGAGCACCACCAAGTCCTTCGCCAGCCACATCTCCACTTGTTCGAGTCCTCCCTCGGCCACGCGGTGCGCCGAGTCGCTGGGTCGCGCCGCCGCGGGGACATCGGGGATGACGATGCGCGGCACACCGAAAAACGCCGTGGTGCGCGCGATCGCGCCGAGGTTGTGCGCGTTGCCGATGCGATCGAGCACGAGCACGGGCTCGCCGGCCTTGGCCCAGCTCGCGATGTCACCGGACGTCACGGCGCGAAGCTTCGCGGCCGCCACCACCGCCACGATCCCGCCATGGTGGATCGACCCGGCGATCTTCTCGAGTTCCACCGGCTCCACTTGGCGATAGATGCGCTTCGACTGGGAGAGCGCCTTGCAAATCGCGCCCACGCGCTGGCCAGTGGGCTGATCGAAGAACAACCGCAGGATCGAGCCCGGGTCGCGGTCGAACCGCGCGCGCACCGCGGCGAGCCCGCACAGCTTGAGTTCGTCAAAAGCAGGCCGGGTGCGGGTGCTCTCCGCCAAGCCCTCGGCCGTCGCCGCTGACATCATGGCACGCCGAGGGGCCGCCGCCGCGGGCTTGGGAGTGGTCGCGGGCCGGCCAGACGCCGGGTCGGGGCGCGGGGCCGGAACGAAGCCGCGCGGCCGCATGTCGCCAGCCGGAGCGACAAACTCATCGCGGGAAAACCCCGGCCGCGGCCGTGGCCGAAAACCGGAATCGCGCTGGGAATAGTTAGCCATGCGGAAAGCTGATGCGCGGCCGCGCGGAAAACCAAACAATTCGGCGGCGCTCAACCGCACTCGCCCACCACCGTGAATTCCTCGCGGTCGTGGTAAAGATGCACGATGCGCGCGCCCGGGCCGGCCAGGGGCGAGCCCGTCGCGCGCAGCTCGCGCAGGAACGCGATGGGGTCCACCCGGCCGATCTTCAGGTTGATCACGTAGCGGCGGCACCAGCCCCGCGACTGCCAGGGCGTCACGAGGTGCTGGAGCACGTGGTGCGGATCCTCGACGAGGTCGCAGAACAGCCAGTCGAAGATCTCCCCTTCGCGCGGCGTGAATCGAAACGCATCCTCGCGGAGGTGCTCGATCGCGGGATG
>JANOCA010000243.1:0-5876 GCA_031411915.1 Opitutaceae bacterium | reverse complement strand
ACCGTCCCCGTCGCCTGCTTCGGCGGCATCATCAGCGCAAAAAGGACGACCGCGAGAATCCCCAGCCCGCCGATGCCGGACTTGGAAACGCCCACGATCAACGCCGCGAGGACCGCGACCGCCCATTGCCACGGTTCGAGGGTCATCGCGCGGGTATTTTCGCGATCACGGGATCGTCTTTCAGCACGGATTTCACGAGAGCTAACAGCTCGCGAGAGACCGGCGTGATGTCGCGTCGGGCCCTCGCAGTTTGCTCGCTCATGAAAACAAGTTCCGAGCAGAAAAAGCATATCCATACCTCGGCCTTGGTCTCCGCGCTGAAAAAGAGAACGCGCACAACCGGGTAGAATTCGCATACCTTCATATCGACGAAGCCATTCTCGTCCGGGACCGCTTGATGGTAGGATAGCGGCGAAAGCAGCATCTCACGCAGACGCACGGTTTCTGCAGAAGAGAATTTCACCCCGTCTCCGACGGAGAGAAAGTCAGTCTGAAGATCGGTAAAAAACTGTCGGTTCAGTTCGCCGGGGGCACTCGGCCGAGGTCGCGCCGGGCGCTTCTCGGCAGGACGTTCCGTCTTGGCCAGCCGCCAAACCTGCACGGATTGCGCGGTCCGAATCGCACGCATCACGTCCGTGTCGCCGATGATCTGCTCGATGCTCGGATTTTGCGGAGCATCGGCAGCAAGCAGTCCGCAAATAGCCAGCGCTAGGAAGCACACGATCCTCACGACACCACCTCCTTCTCCGCAAACGTTCCGTCCGCCACCTCGAACACCTGCCACGCGCCCAGCTCCGCGTCGGGCAGGTGCGTGCCGGTCGCGATGATTTGCGCCTCGGGGTCGAGCGCGGACCAGAAGCGCGCGCGGCGCGCAGGATCGAGTTCGCCCAGCACGTCGTCGGCGAGCAGCACGGGGCGCACGCCGCTTTTTTCCTGAAACCACGCGGCCTGCGCGATACGGAGCGCGAGCACGAGCGAGCGCTGCTGGCCCTCGGACGCAAAGTCCTTCGCCGCGGTGTGCTTCACCGTGAAATGAAAGTCGTCGCGATGCGGCCCCGTGAGCGTGGTGCGAAACTGCTGATCGCGCGCGCGGCCCGCCTCAAGGCGGGCGAGCAGCGCCTCGGCGGAGGGCTCGGCGAAATTAGGCTGGTAGGCGAGGCTCGCCGGCTCCGCGGCGTCGGCGATGCGCGCGTAGGCCGCCTGCATGGTTTTCTCCAGCGCCTTGAGCCCGGCGGCGCGGCGCGCGATCAGCTCGGCGGCGGCGGGCGCGAGCGTCTGCTCGAAGGCCCCGAGCTCGGCGGCGCCGGCGCGGCCCGACTTGAGCAGGGCGTTGCGCTCGGCGAGCGCGCGGGTGGCGGTTTGCAGCGCGCGCAGGTAGCCCGCGTCCATCGCCGCGAGCGTGAGGTCGAGCCAGCGGCGGCGGAGCGCGGGCGAGCCGCGCACGAGCTGCATATCCTGCGAGGAGAAGACCACCGTCGGGAATTTGCCGAGGTAGTCCGCGAGCTTCGTCACGCGCGCCTGATCGCACCACAGCTCCTTGCCGTCGTGGCGGAGCTTGAGCGTCACGTGCGTCTCGCCCTGCCGCTCGTGCTCGATCACGTAGGCGAGCGCGGCGCATTGCTGGCCGTGGCCGACGAGGAGCTTCTGATCCGTGGTGCGAAACGAGCGCAACGCCGTCACGAGCCCCGCGGCCTCGAGCAAGTTGGTCTTTCCCTGCCCGTTGGCGCCGACGAGGAAGTGCTGCCGCCCGGTGAACTCAAGCGCCGCAAAGCCCGCATTGCGGAAATGGCGGAGCGTGAGTTTGCGCAGACGCATGGCGCAGGAAGTAGTGAGTAGCGGGTAGCGGGTAGCGAGCATACTTTGCCACCGCCGTCGGTGCCTTTTCTACTCGCTACCCACTGCTCGCTACTCGCTACTTTCTCCCATGACCTTCGACGCCTCGCTCGCCGAAACCATCCGCACCTTCCAGTCGCTCGCCGGGATCCGCCCGCAGATTGATCGCGCCGGACAGCTGATGCTCGCGACGCTCCGCCGTGGCGGGAAGCTCCTCATCTGCGGCAATGGCGGGAGCGCGGCCGAGGCCGGGCATTTCTCCACCGAACTCGTCGGCCGCTACGCGAAGACACGCCGCTCGCTGCCCGCGATCGCGCTTTCCGCCGACGGCTCGCTGCTCACGTGCATCGGCAACGACTTCGGCTACGACGCCATCTTCTCGCGCCAAATCTCCGGCCTCGCGCGACCCGGCGATCTCGTCGTCGTGCTCACATCGAGCGGCAACTCCTCCAACATCGTCGCGGCGCTGCACGAGGCGAAGAAGCTCGGCCTCGAATCCGTAGCGTTCCTCGGCCGTGGCGGCGGCAAGTGCAAGGGCCTCGCCACCTGCGATCTGATTATCCCCGGCCAGAGCGGCGCGGCCGCGCAGGAGGCGCATCTGTTTTTGATCCACCATTTCTGCGAATTGATCGACGAGGCGTTCCCCGCCTGATCGCATTCCAAGAAACTGAAAGAGCCCGACCCGGCGGCTCCCCCACCATGAACCGATTCCTGAGAGGTTCATCCCTGCCCGCACGCGACGCTCGCGAAGCGCTCGAACGCCCGACCCGACGTCAGCAAACTCAGGCCGCCTTTTTCTCGGCGGAGAGGACCTGCATCAGCTCGTTGCGCGCTGACTCGGGCAGGCCCTTGATCTTCTCCAGCAGCACATCGGCCGGGAGGAGGATGAGCTGCTTCGAGGTGGCGAATTTCTGCGCCGCGGCCGAGAACTCACCGTTGCTGACGACGTAGCCGCGCCGGAGATTCTCCGCGGCCAGCGCCGCCACGAGGCCCTGCAGGGCCCGCGCGTCGATCGCCTCCGTTGTCTGCACGATGCACTGCGCGCATGCAAAGGCGCGGGGCTCACCCTTCCAAGAGATGCGGATATGCACCGGGCTGGCCGCGCCGGTCTTGGTGCGCGTCGCGACGACACCCGTCTTGGTGAAGTAGGCCGCCACCAGCTCCTCGAACCGATCGGCGTCGAGCTGCGCCAAAAATTCCAAGGTGAAACCGGCTTTCGCGGCGGGTGACGCCATGGCCATGGCGAAAGACGTGACCGGGGCGACCTTCGCCGCGGTAGCCGCGGGTTTTTTGACCGGGGTGTTTGCGACCGTGGTGGCGGCGAGCGCGAGCGCCTGCTGCCGGCGCCACCAGATCAACGCGCCGAGGCCGCCCACGATCACAACGAGCGCGAGCACGGCCGATTTGCTCATGCCGCCCTCGTCGTCCGCGGCCGTCTCGGCAAAATCCAGGCGGCGGCGCGCGGATTGCGCCGACTTGAGCCGCTTCTCCTGCGCGGCTGCGTCGGCGGCGGCCTTCGCGGCGCGGGCGGCCTTTTCCGCGGCCCGCTGCACTTCGGCGGGGTCGGGCGTGGGCGGCAACACGGGCGCCGCGACGAGCTCCGGCTCGGGGGTCGCCGCCACGGGCGGCGGCACCTCGCGCTTGGGCGCGGGTTGAGCCACACCGCCAGCCGAGGGTGCGCGCACCAATTTGATTTCGACCCTTGAATCCGACGCGGGCGCCGGGGCGGGCGCAGGCGGCACCGCCAGCGGCGTCGGCGGATTTTCCGTGCCGACGGGGGTGTTGTTCGCGGCAGCGGCACCCGCAGCCGGGTTGCTCGCGCCCGGCGCCACTGGAATCGCCGGCGTAGACGGAGTGGCGGTGGCGACCGGCTCGGCGGGCGCAACCACGGGCGGACGGCGCACAGGATCGGCAAAAATGGTTTCGACCTCCACCACGACGTTGTCCCGGAGCACGATTCGCTCCCGCGTGTAGGTCAGCACCGTGCGATTGCCGACGCCGATCTGACCCTTGGGCTCGCCGTTGCGGACCAAGACCTGTTCGCGAGTGGCGCCGATGAGCGGGTGCGGCGGTTCGGCGCCGCGAGCGACCGCAAGCATCAGGCCCACGGCGACGCAGCAAGCAGTCCGGGTGGGTGCAAACAAGGAGCGCATGTTGATCAGCCCCTTATCGGCACGGACAGATCCGGGATTAACGGGAAGTTGCGACAGGTGGGCCGCGGTCCGTGGTGGGCGGGCAGGTCCCTGCGCCCGGATGAGCCAACAGGGTGTGCGCTGTGAAATGCGGCCGCAGGGACGCGCCCGCCCACCCGGCGATCCAGTCCGCCGCTACACCACCCGCGCCCAAAGCACCTTGAGGTATCGGCTCTCGAGGCAGTTGGAATAAACCGGGTGATCCGGCCCCGGGCCGGTGCGATCGAAGAACTGGAGGCGGCGGTTCAGTCGGTGCGCCGCCTTGATCACGTGGGCCTCGAAATCCTCAAGCGACAGCAGGCCGGAGCACGAGGACGTGACGAAGATGCCGCCCGGCTTCACGAGCGAAATGGAGAGGAGATTGAGGTCCTCGTATTTCTGCCGGCCCTCCCAGTTGCCATGGTCGTCGCGCGTGAAGATGAACTTCGGCGGGTCGAGGATCACGACGTCCCATTTCTCCCCGTTCTGCTGCATCTGGCGCGCGTAGGCGAAGGCGTCGGCGTGCACGAACTTCAGGCGCGTCTGGTTGAGATTCATGTTGCGCTTGGCCTGCGCGATCGCGGCCTCGTCGAGATCGACGCTCGTGACCTCGGCGGCGCCGCCGGTGATCTTGGCGTTGAGCGAGAAGCCGCCGGTGTAGCAGCAGAGGTCGAGCACGCGCGCATCCTTGGTGAAGCGCGCGATCGCGCGGCGGTTGTCGCGCTGGTCGCAGAAGAAGCCGGTCTTGTGGCCCTCGGCGAAGTCCACCTCATAGCGGATGCCGTGCTCGCGGATTTTCACCTTGGTCGGCGCCGCGGCGTTGGTCTCGTTGAAGGTCGAGGGCTTGATCCCTTCGAGGCTGCCGAGGTCGTGATCGACGTGCACGCGCGCGAACTTCGTGCCGGCCAGCTCGTGGATCAGCGGCAGCCACTGCGGCAGGCGCTGCGCGATGCCCAGCGAATAAATTTCGCACAGCAGCGTGTCGCCATAGCGATCGATCATGAGGCCGCTGAGGCCGTCGCCATCGGAGCCGATGAGGCGGTAGGCATCGGTGACCTCGTCGAGCTTGAAGAGCGTGCGCCGCAGCTCCACCGCGCGGCGAATCGCGGTCTCGAAATAATTTTCGCTGACGGGCTCGGTGGAATGGCAAACGACGCGCAACGGGATTTTCGCGCGCGGGTTGAAGAGCCCGCCGCCGGCGAGGTTGCCGTTCTTGTCGTAGACATTGACGAAGTCGCCCGGCCGCGCACCTGGCGAGACGTGCCCAAGGAGCCGCGGAAAAATCGCCGGCTGAAACGTGAAGTATTTCAGCTGCGCCCACGGCTTCGGCCAGCCCGACCGGTCGATAAAGGGCGGCGGAGCCTTGGCAGGTTTCTCCTCTGGAGGAAGGTCGTCGGACATCGGCAGGATTGGGAAGCGCGCGGCGAAGTGCGGCAAATTAAAACAAGAAAGCCGATCCCGCATCGCGGGATCGGCTCTCCAGATTGCGGCGCACGCTACGCTTACGCCACGCGCTCGACGATCAGCGGCGGGGGCGTGGGGCGCTTGGGTGCGAGGCGGTAGGCGTTCTTGAAGTGATCGAGCGCCTGCTCGAGCTTCGCCTCTTCGTTGTAGTGAATCTTCATGAGCGGCTCACCCTGCTTCTCCTGCGTGCCGTCCTTCTTGATTTCGGAGACGCCGACTGAGTGGTCGACCTTGTCGCCGGGGGCGTTCTTGCCCGCGCCGAGCAGATGCACGCCGTGCGCGATCCACGCGGCGTTGATCGTGTGGACGTAGCCGCGCTTGGGGGCGGGCAGCTTGCGGATGTGCCGCGCCGCCGGGAATTTTTCCGGGTGGTCGATGTAGGCGATGTCGCCGCCCTGCGCCTTGATG
>JANOCA010000242.1:0-8549 GCA_031411915.1 Opitutaceae bacterium | reverse complement strand
GAGGAACTCCACGGGCGAGCCGTTGCCGCCGCCGACGTAGTGGCCGATGTCTAGATTGGCGCCGAGATATTTGGCGTGGGCGAAGGCGTGCTCGAAATGCTCCGTGTTCGAGGTGTGGTGGCCATGCAGGCCCACGAGAACCTTGTGCTTGTCGGCAAACGCGCCGACGCGCTTGTGCTCCGCTTCGTTCTTCGAGATTTCGGTGGAGATGGCGCGGACACCGAGGGCCCTCGCGAGCGCGAAGGCGTAGTCGAGCTCGGCATCGGACATCCGAAAGATGCCGTCGACTTTGACAATCTCGATGGCGACGCCGGCGTCGGCGTATTTCTTGCGGAACTCCGCGGCCTTGGCGACCGGCGCGGTCTTGCGCCAATCGGAGAGCTTGGCGGCGCCGCCGGGGGTGTTGCCACCCGTGGCGACCGCCGCCCGGGCGTAAACCAGTTCGCTCGGAGCGCCGAGGAAGACCTCGACGGACTGCGCGCGCAGCTCGACGCCGCTAAGGCCAAGCTTCACGCAGTTGGCGAGGATGTCGTCGCCGCTCATCGTCGGCTGGCCGAAGCTGTAGGGGACGTTGAGGCCGATCTGCACGCCCTTGACCTTGGAGTTGGGCTTGGCGGCGCCGGCGGCAAGCAGCGAGGGCGCTGACGACAGAAAGCCGGCGGCGGGCAAAGCGGCGAGGGCGAGCTTGGTGAAATCGCGACGGGTGTAGGAAGTCATGGTGAAGACGAGAGGCGGGGTTTGAGGATGGGGGAGGGAGACGGGATGTGAGAAAAGCGCCGAGGGCGAGCGCTAGTTTTTTTGCCCGAGCTTGAGGTAGGCGGCGGCGTAGCGGCGGCCGAGTTCGCGCGCGGAGTCGGCGTCGAAGTGAACCTTGTCGCCATTGTGCACGAGACCCTCCGCGCTCACAAACGCGGTGCGTCGCACATGCTGCGCCAGCTCACGATGCGCTCGATCCACTTGCGTGCGGAATGCGTCCCATGGGACGTCGGCGAATTTGCCGAGCTGCCCGGCGATGAACGGCACCTCCGGCGCGGCCAGCGCGGTGCGGAGGTGTGCAACCAGATCGTTGAGTTTGGCCGCGTAGGCGGGCGCGAGCGCTGCAGAGGAATCCGACTCGCCTTGGTGCCAGAGGATGCCTTTGAGCGTGCCGTCGCGCAGCGCGATCTTGGCGCGGCGCATCGCGTCGTCCCACGGGTGGCTCTTCGTGGGATCGTAGTAGCTGCCGGGCGTCCACACATCGATCGGCGAACCGCCGACGGCACAGGGGATGAGCCCGATGGTCGCGCCGGGCTCCGCCTCCGCGATCGCGAGGCCGAAGGCGCGTCCGGGGCCGACGCCGATCACCGCGGGCTTGTCGAAGTGCATCGGATCGATCGCGTGCACCCAGGCGCCGGCCTTGTCGAGCATCAGCACGCGCGCCTGCGGCGTGCGATCCGCGGCGATGGGTTTGCCGCGTCCCGCCATGGTGGATTGGCCGACCAGCAGGAAAAGGTGGAATTTCTCCTTCGGCGGCAGCGCGGGTGTTTGCGCGAGCAAAGTTTGGGCGAACAGGCCGGTTCCAAGGAGGAGGAGCGAAACGAGTCGGGGTGACATGGGGTGGTTTGACGGATTGCCCTGCTGGGCCAGACGAATCAAGTTGGGAAATGAATCGAAGGGCGCGAAGCCAAGTCCTACTCGCTGCAATCGTGGCGTTGGCTGGGTCCGGCCGCTGCGCCCCGCCGACGATGAGCGCCCAAGCGATTAATTACACCCTCGACCACGCCACGCGGACGGACCCCGGCCTACAGACGCGGCTGCTGGCGATCGACGCGGCGTTGCGCGACAAACTCGGCCTCGCCGAGAATCTCACCGCTGTCGGCGTGCTGGACCTGCGCACACTGCGGCTCGCGCTCGTGCGGCCCGATGCGATCGACTACGCCGCGAGCGTCCCGAAGATCGGCATCTTGCTCGCGTGGTTTGCCGAGCATCCGCTGGCCGATCTCGACGTCGCCACGCGGCACGAGCTGGGCCTGATGATCAAGCAGTCGAGCAACGAGATCGCGGCGAAGCATTCGCAGGCCCTCGGGCTGAAGACGATTCAGGCCGTGTTGGATTCCTATGGGTTCTACGATGCCTCGCGCGGCGGTGGTCTCTGGGTGGGGAAGCACTACGGCAAAGGCACCGAGCGCCACGGCGATCCCGTGAGCGGGCACTCGCATGCAGCCACCGTGCGCCAGCTCCTGCGTTTCTATCTGCTGCTGGAGCAGGGCAAATTGGTTTCACCGGAGGCCTCGCGCGCGATGCGCGAAATCTTCGGCTCGCCGGACATCCCGCACCGCGAGGATCGGTTTGTCAAAGGGCTCACGGGCCGCGGCCTCGAGATTCGACGCAAGGCCGGCTGGTGGGAAACATGGTCGCACGACACCGCGGTCGTCACGGGACCGGGCCGGCACTACATCGTGGTGGCGATGACGCGCCACGACCGTGGCGCCGAGTATCTCGAGCAGTTCGCCGCGGCGGTGGACGATTTGCTGACCAACTGATGCTGGGCTGAGTGCAGTTTGGTAGCCCTGCTCGTGAGAGCAGGGACGGGCGGGGGCGCAGCGTGGTCTGTCCCGCCTCTCACGAGGCGGGCTGCTGCAATCCTCGAACTTGAAGCCCCCCGAACTAATGATCGCCGCGCGTCGCGCTACTGGCTGGGCGCGAAGGCGGGATTGAAGTTGTGCGACGCGCGCTGGCGGGCATGGTCTGTATCACACCCTCCGCTTAGCGGAGGGATGGGGTAACAAGAAAGCAAAGCCCGCCGTATAGGGGTATACGGCGGGCACTTTTTTTTGAGGGGTGCGAGCTGCCCATGACAGGATGGGAGCAAAGGCGTGGTTTCCGCGCCATGAGCCGGGTTGGAGGCCAAATGCGGGCCTCAGTCGCGGCTGAAGCCCTGCGCCCGATGCTGCTTCAGGGTGGCGGCGAGCTGGCGCGCGATTCCGGGATGCGTGGCGGAAACGTCCGTCGTCTCGGCGGGATCGTCGGCGAGATGGATGAGGCGCGGCCGATATTGATCGGCCTTCGGACCGGTGGCCGTCGGGGCTTTCTTGCCCTTGGGCGCGAGCGGCACGCCCTCGATCCACTTCCACGGCCCGCTGCGGATCGCGTAGACGCCGCTCGCGCTTTGGAGGATGAGGTCGCGGCGGAGCGGTGCCGCGGAGGGCTGGCCTAGGAATGCAGGGAGGACATTCACGCTGTCGGGCGCGGTGGTCGCGCGGTCAAGTTTCGCTTCGCCGACGACGGCGGCGAGCGTGGCAAAAATATCGACGACACCGATCATCTCGCTGCTCGTCGTGCCCGCGGGGACGCGGCCGGGCCAGCGCACGAGGAACGGCACCTTGAAGCCGCCGTCCCAGATGTCGTGTTTGCCGCCGCGCAAGCTGCCGTTGATCTTCAGGCCGGCATCCATCGCGGTCTTGCTCGCGCCGGTTTTGCTGCCGGGGTTGACGACGCCGCCGTTGTCGGAGGTGAAAATGATGAGCGTGTTGTCGAGGGCGTTTTGTTTTTCCAGCGCGGCGAGGATGCGGCCGACGCTCCGGTCGAGATCGTGGATGAAATCGCCGTAGGGGCCGGCCTTGCTCGTGCCGGCCGATTCGGCGGACGGCGTGACAAGTTCATGCACGGCGATCGGCGCGAAATAGAGGAAGAACGGGGCGCGCCCGCCCGGTTGTTTCTCAAGCCATGCGACGGCGCGGTCGGTGAGATCCCGCGTGGTTTTCGGATCATCGCGCTCCGGCGCGTCGAGGCCGAGCTTGCCGGGAGCGGGAGTGAGTTTCGCGGAGCGCAGGCCGAAGACGCGGTGGTTCTCGACGAACACGCGCGTGATGTCGTTGTGGTTTTGCGGCACGGCGAACTGGTAGTCGAAGCCGAGCTCGAGCGGGCCGGGCTTCAGTTCCTTCGTGTAGTCGACGCGCGTTTCGGTGCCGTAACCCAGATGCCATTTGCCGACGAACGCGGTGGCGTAGCCGTGACGCTTCAGCAGCGAAGCCACGGTCGGCCGCGAGGTCTCGATGAGGAGCGGGTCGAGCGTATTCGCGACACCCCCGTGATTGAGCGACGTGCGCCAGCAATAGCGGCCGGTGACGAGCGCGTAGCGCGTGGGCGTGCAGACGGACGACGGCGTGTAAGCCTCGGTGAAACGCCGGCCCTCACGGGCGAGCCGATCGAGGTGGGGCGTGCGGATGAGCGCTGGGTCGGCGCCGTAGGACCCGAGGCTGCCGTAGCCGTAGTCGTCGGCGAGGATGACGACGATGTTGGGCGTGGACGGCGTGGACGCGGCGGCACGGGTCGCGACGGCGGCGGCGGCAGCGAGCCAAGTGACAAGCAGAGTGAGGAGCGGACGCCGGCGATGGAAAAACAGATTCATGGGATGTGGCGGAGGAGGCGTTGCAGCAGGGCGAAGGCAATGCCGCGAGCCGTTCCCTATTGGACATGAATCGTGGCGAGGCCCAACCACAATTCTGAGCGACGACCACATCCATAGCGCGACGCCACGAGGAAGTGGGAGAGTTTCACCGGTAGCGATAGCGCGTGCGATGTCCGGGGTGGGGTTGTCCTTGCAGCCGTGGTAGCCGTCGACCCTGTATCCGAGAACGTCGGTCAGGACCCCGATC
This sequence comes from Opitutaceae bacterium, assembly GCA_031411915.1. Classification (GTDB taxonomy): domain Bacteria; phylum Verrucomicrobiota; class Verrucomicrobiia; order Opitutales; family Opitutaceae; genus ER46. The sequence continues at coordinate 3,912 of JANOCA010000242.1, read as the reverse complement.
AGATTTGGACGCGCAGTAGACGGGGCCCGGACTACCCCCTTGGCTGAGGGACCCGAGGCACACGGGGCAGGAAAAAGAGGCCGCAAAACTTCATGGCCGCGCGGCCGGGCCCGGGGGAGTGCCCGGGCGTCTTCATGGCCCTTCGCCCGCGGACTAGAACGAAAAGGCGTTGGTCAGGCTCCACTGGCGCTCGGGCGGGATGCGGAAGGTGCCCCAGGTGCCATCGGCGTTCGCGGCGATCGGGATGACCTGATCCTTGGCGTTGAGATTGCGCACGTTCAGCCCGACGTTCCACGTGATCGGGTGGCCAAAAACCCGGATTTTCCGCATATAGCCCGCGCTGAGATCGACCGTGGTGCTGCCCGGCCCCCAATAGGGACGCGTGATGTCGGCGACGGATTGGCCCGTGGCATTCGTGACAAAAGGATAGCCGATCCCGATCCGGTCCTGCCAGCGGAGCGCGCCGCCGAGGTTGACGCCCCGGAGAAGGCCTTCGCGGAAATCGTAGCGGGTCACGAAATTGACGCGCCACTTGCGAATCTCCGGCGTGGCGGCGCCGGACAGCGCGGCGGCGGTGCGGATCGAGGGGAGCGTCTCGTTCACGTATTGCGAATAGAAGTTGAGGAGTTCGTTCGAGGCGGGATTGCGCGAGCCGGGCAGCAAGGCGCCGCCATACATCGTGTCGAGATTGCGCTTCCAAGCGTCAGCGAAGGCGAGTTCCTCGGCGGCGACGTTGGCCTTCACGGCCTCGTTCTTTGCGACGCTGGCCGAGATGCGCCAGTTCCTCGTGGGATTGATGATCGCCTCGAACTCCGTGCCTGTGGACTCGGTGTCGCTCGTCGAGGAGAGATTCGTGATGCTATCCGGCACCCACTGCAGCGAGGCGCCGCTGCCGGTGAAGCGGGGATTGAAGTTTTGGGCGGCGCCAATGTTCGCCCTGAGGCGCGAGGGAATCGTCTCGTAGAGGGCGAGCGCGACGTCGCTGAAAGTCCGGAAGCTCGGATGGATGTAGTTGAAGTTCTCGGGGCTGAGGCCGGCGTCCCGGGCGGCGAGCAAACGTCCGATCATCGCGCTGATGTAGTTGTAGGGGTTGCCCACGCCGCCGATGGCATCGTCCTGGATGCGCGTCTTGAACCGGTTGATCCGCAGGGAAAGTTTCCCGTGGAAGGCGTTGAACGAGACCCCATACTCCTCCGTGTCGGCCGAGGGGGAGCCGAGTTCCTCGTTCCAGATATTGCGGCGCTGGCCGACGGGATTGAAATTGCCGGAGGCGTTCCAAAAGGCGCGCACTTCGGTTTCCCCGGGCAGCTTGATCGGCAGGCGGCCGACGATGCTCTTGGTCCAGCTGCGCTTGCCCTGCGTGACGGCGGGTTGGAAGGCGATCCGGGATTCGTCCAGATTGCCATCGGCGAGCCGCGGGGGCGTGAGGGACGTGAACGCCTCGTCGCGATCCTCGCGCCAGCCGACGACGGTGACGATGTGATCCCTGAGCCAATGGCTCTGGAGCGCCAAGGCCGTGGAGCGCAGATCCTCCCGTTGATCGACGACGCGGCTGAGAATGCGCAGCGGCCTGGACGTGCGGGTGACGAACGACCGGCTGACCGGATCGTAGACTTGCAGCGTGTAAGTCTGGCCGTATTGCGGACGGCCACTCGTGATCGGCTCGAGGCGGACGTCCTGAAGACTGTTCACGTTCAGCAGCGACGGGCCGAGATAGAACCAGCCATTGACCTGCGTGCCGAAAGTTCCCGGCAGCGCGCCGGCCAGAACGGACTGGGGATTGAGCTGTCCGGCGGGATCCCAAGTGCTGGAATAGGTGCGGTTGAAGCGCTCAATCTTCGTCTTGAACAGCAGGGCCGAGAGCGTGTGCCGGCCGAGCTGCCGCGCGATCCGCGAGTCGCTGCGGGTGAAGTCGTGCTTGAAGAACGCGGTCAGCTGCGACGACTCGCGCTGGGTGCGATTCATCTGATCGCGAAAAACATCGGGTGTGCTGACGAACGGCCGGCCGAAGTTCGGGTTGGGGATGCCGAGCGGGAACTCCGCCGAGCGCACGCTGAGGACCGCGTTCACGTCGACCAGGATGCCCTCGTCGTTGCCGGAGCCGGGAATCGGAAAGTCTCGGCGACGGGTGAAGGTCTGGTCGTTGTAGGCCAGCTCCAGGCCGGCCTTGCCCCCGAGAAACAGCTGTTCGTAGCGGAAGTCCGCCGCGTTGAAGCGCTGTTCGCGGTAGTCAAAGGCCCCGGTCAGCAGGCGGTCGTAGAAGTTGAAGATCTGCGGGTCGCTGAGGTGCGTGCGGACATAGCCGGCGCGGAGGCGATTCGCATCCCCCGTCGAGCGCAGCGCGCCCCCGGGGCTCCCCGGCAGCGTCGCGGCGATGGTGCCCTGAAAGCCCTGCACGCCGGCGAGGCCGGCGCCCGTGAGGCCCACGCCGGGGTTGGCGGAGCCTGCGTTCGCGAAGATCAGCGCCAGTTGGTTGTAGAGAGGGAAACCTTGGATGATCCCCGTGCCGGCGCCCGTGACCGTGGCACCGGCGGAGTTTTGCACCAACTGCCGGGCCCCATCGTATCGCCACTTGGGAGTGACGGCGTTGAACCAGTTGCCGACGGTGAAGGTCGGCGTGATCGGGTCGGGCGGCACGCCCTCGATCCGGCCGGTTTCGAAATTCGCGCGGAACGAACCGCGCCCGAGGAACGATCCCCGCTGCGGCTCGAGGACGCGGTAGTTGAGCGCCGCGTAAAGCCGCTGGTCCTTCGCGTAGGCGGGTTGCTGGCGGAAGCGCGTATCGTCGTTCAGCAAATCGAGCCGGAGCGACAGCCGCTGCGGGACGATGACTTTGTTGAAATGAAGTTCCTCGCGGTGGGACTCGTGGGAGCTGAAGCGCGAGACGACGCGGTAGTTGTCCTTGAATGTCGCCTTGCGCAAGGCCGCGTCGATGACGCCCCCCGCGCTCCCGACGCCCGCGAGGATGGCATTGGGGCCGCGACTGATCGTGACGGTCTCGAAGTTGTAGCCATCGCTCGGAATGTCCGAGGCGAAAAAGTCGCGGGTGCGGGTTGCCTGGGCCAGGGCCCGGACGCGGTTGACGCTCGACGGATCGTCCCGCACCTCGGCCGAATTCTCGCCGACGATGCCGGCAAAATTCCCGTTCTGGCCGCCGCCCTCGGTGGATGCCGTGTAGGTCAGGATGTCCTCGATCTTGCTGACGCCAATGTCGGCGAGGAATTCCGGCGTGTAAACGGACACCGCCGCGCCGACATCCTTGAGGTTCGTGTTGAGCCGCGTTCCGGCGAGGGTGCTCGTCGCCTGATAGCCGGTTTCCAAAGTTGATTCGACGACGAACGGGCTGAGTTCAATCGGCTCGTCCTTCCTCGGATCAGGCGCGGGCGCGGCCGTCTGCGCCAGCCCTTGGGCCGCCACCAGCAACCCGACCACCGCGGCCCGGGAAAAATTTCTCCGCAACCGACGCGGCTGGGCGCGAGCGGGATCCGAACCCGGTGCGGGCATCGGCGCGAGCGAACGCGGGGTTATCTCCGGCGAATCAAACGTGGCGGGCGTGACCAAGGGTGACATGGACATGGGTAATGGGGTTGGGAACTGAACGGCAACCGGAACCTGAGCATACCGGTGCGCACCGGAGGTTGCTACCCCCTGTTTGGGTGAATTCTCAGTCGTGAGGCCGCGTTGTTGAGTCCGTCACCTCGAATGGAGGGCGGGCACGGGGGCAGGAGTTTCAATACGCGGGTGGGCGGGTGGACTTCGCGGACTGGGTTTTCTGAAGCAGATCAGCCAGGCGTTGCGCGATTTCCGGCTTCTGCTGGGCTAGGTTTATCGTTTCGCCCTGGTCGGTGGAGAGATCGAACAGGGCCGGCTTCGCGGCTTGACCCGCCTTTTTCGCCGCGGAGCTCCAGCCGT
>JANOCA010000241.1:0-4535 GCA_031411915.1 Opitutaceae bacterium | reverse complement strand
GCCGATGCCGGTGAGGCTGGAGTTGTCGTAGATCGGCTTGGCGGTGGTGTAGCCGCTCCCGGCGACTTTGTCGGCGATGAGCCATGGGCTGAACTGGTCGGTGGGCACGATGCGGCCGGCGCGGTTCCAGTTGCGCGAGTCCTTCTCGTATTGGAGCACGAGGGTGGTCGGCTTGAAGGGCTTGAACGTGAGTGCGCCGTAGAGACGCTCGTCGCGGTCGAGGTTCGGCGTCTTCTCGGTGTATTCGCGCTTCGAGAGGCCCATCAGACGGAGCGCGAGCTTCTGGGGGACGAGGACGGTGTTGGCGTCGAAGGTGGCGCGCTTGGAGTATTCGGAGTCATAGGTGAGCTCGAAACCGTAGCGGTGGCGCATCTGCGCGCGCGCGGGCGAGGCATCGAGGATGCCGGCCGGGGAGCCGAGGCCAAAGAGGATGGCGTTGGGACCGCTGGCCACCGTGGCCCGCTCGATGTTGAAATTGTCGGTGGGATTGGTGACTTTGAAAAAATTCCGGGTGAGCGTGCCGGAACCGATTCCGCGCACGCGACCGCCCGAACCTGGATCGGACACCTGGCTGCCGGCGGTGGCGGGGACATAGTCCGATGAGTTCTCGACGTTGGCGGTGTAGATGAGGGCCTGGTCGAGGGACGTGAGGCCGAGGTCCTGCATGAAGTCCTTCGTGAGCGTCTCGATCTGATTGGGCACGTCCTTGAAATCCGTGCGCAAGCGCGAGCCGGCGAGGGTCTCGGTGGCGACCCAGCCGACATCCGCATTGGACGAAATCACGAAGGGCGAGAGCTCGATGGGCGGCTCGTTCGTGCGGGCGGCGGGCGCGGCGGGGGGCGGGAGCGCTTGGGAAAACGCGGACGTGGACAACGCGAGCGCGAAGACGGTCGCGCAAACCGGGCGGGGGCGTGGGTGCATGGCGGGGTGGGGTCGAGCCGAGCCAAGCAACTCCCCGCCACCGGGCAAGCTCGCGCCGCGCGCGGCGCGCTCACGTGCGGCGAAACGACCGCGGCGGGAACCGCAGCCAGCTCGCGGCGACGGCCACGCCGAAGAGCGTGTAGCCCGCGACGAAGACCCAAGGCGGCGCCTCGTAGTAGAGCAGCCGCTGCAGCCAGTGGGCGACAAACGCGCCGCGGTAGGTCGTGTCGCCCCCCAGTTCGCGCAGGTGCATCTCCAGCGTCGTGAGCGGACAGATCACGCCGAGCCACGCCTGCAACGCGACGACGCCGATCGCCGCGAGGTGCGCGATGCGGAACCACGGGTTGCGAATCCACGACCAGCCGAGGAAGCCGCCCGCGAGAATCAGCGGCAGCCCCAGCACGACGAACGCGACGATGCCCGCGTGCAGCGCGAGCACGAGATCGGCGAGAGTGCGGGCGAAGGCGGGCGACATGCGCGTGGCCGGGTGTGATGCCAACGTCCCTAGAAAACTAGACTGTCATTGCGAGGAGCGTAGCGACGAAGCAATCCAGCTGGATTGCCACGGCGCGCTTCGCGCACCTCGCAATGACAAAGGTCTAAAAATTAAGGGACGTTGGTATGAGTGAACGTGGGGCGAAATATTTCGTGCGCTTGTTTATGGTAGCCCTGCTCGTGAGAGCAGGGAAGGGCGGGAGTTGAAACCGTGGACCGTCCCGCCTCTCACGAGGCGGGCTACCGGAGATGCAGTCGGGCGGGCGCGCGAAACAGCCCGCTCAGCACCAGTGCGCGCCGAGCGCCTCCGTGTGGACGGCGTAGAGGCTGCGGCTCGCGGTCATGAAGAGCCGGTTGCGGCGCGGGCCGCCGAAGCAGACGTTGCTGCAAATCTCGGGGAGCAACACCTGGCCGATGCGCTTCCCCTCGGGCGAGAAGACATGCACGCCGTCGTAGCCCGCGCCGACCCAGCCCATGCCGGCCCAGATGTTGCCGTCGCGATCGCAGCGGATGCCGTCGGCAAAACCCGCGACTTCCTGGCCGGCGAGCGTCATCTTCATCGACGCAAACTCACGGCCGCGCGCCAGCGTGGCGCCGGTGACATCCCAGACCTTGATGTTCTTCGGCGCGGCGGGGTAGTGCGAGGCGCCGGTGTCGGCGACGTAGAGTTTCTTGTAATCGGGCGAGAAGCAGAGGCCGTTGGGCTTGAAAATTTCGTCGGTGACCTTCTCCAGCTTGCCGGAGGGATCGAGGCGATAGACGGCTTCCTTGAGGTGGAGTTCGCCCTTGAAGCCCTCGAAATTCACGAGGCTGCCGTAGCCGGGATCCGTGAACCAGAGGCTGCCGTCGGGGTGGACGACGCCGTCGTTCGGCGCGTTAAGCGGCTTGCCGGCAAACTTGTCGGCGAGGACGGTGGTCGTGCCATCGGGTTCGTGGCGCACGACGCGGCGATTCCCGTGCTCGAATGAAACCTGCCGGCCCTCGCGGTCGAAGGTGTTGCCGTTGCTATAGCCGGCGGGCGAGCGGAGCGTGGTGACCTCGCGGTCATCCTGCAGCCAGCGGAGCTGCGTGTCGTGGGGGATGTCGCTCCACACGAGGTAGCGGCCCCAGCCGCTCCACGCCGGGCCCTCGGCCCAATACATGCCGGTGTGCAGCCGCTCGATGGGCGACATCGCGATCTTGTATTTCCCAAAAGCCGGATCGAGGACGACGACATCGGGCTCGGGGTAGCGCACCGGAGCGGCGGCCGGGCCGAAGTCGCGCGCGAGCAGCGGCGCGGCGAGCGGCGCGGCGGCGAGGGTGGAGAGGCGCGTGAGGAACTCGCGGCGGGATTGGGAGGCGGGGGAGGACATGGGATGGGGATATTTTTCAGCGGAGATTCCCGCAGATTCAGGGAGCCGCAGATTTCTGAGGCGTTGTAATCTTCGGGATCCTGAATCTGTGGGAAAACAAAATGGCAGAGAACGGGCCGGGGTTACACATCGGGTGCATGGTCGGGCTGCGGCCTTTGGCGCTCAGGGCGTGCGGGTAAGTTCGGTGCCGTCGACGGTCATCTTCCAGACCGCACCGTCTTGGCGCGGGGGCGAGGAGACGGCGAACGTGGTCTTGAACGGCCCGACGCCGACGACGAAGTTGTCGCCTTGGAATTCCTGCACCGGGGCGCTGATCTTCTTCACCAACGTGCCTTGCCCGTAGCGGTAGGCGACCCGGCCCTCCTGCGAGATCACGAGCGAGACACCCGGCCCGGTCCACACGCCGACGTAGGCGGATTTTTCCGGGGGCAAGGGCTTGGCGCAGCCGGCGAGCGCCAACGCGGCGAAGACGATCAAGCCGAAGCGGAGGGCGCGCATGGAGGATAGATCAGGTTTAGACTTTGGCGCGCGGTGGGCGATGTCAGGCGGCGTGTTCATGTCAGTCCTTCCGCAACTGCCAGACAATCCCTGTGCCTATGCCGACAACCGCAACAGGAATGGAAATCGCGAGACAGACAGCTTGGTCTGGAATCAACCAGTAGATGAGGCCGACGACGGCCAGCGATAAAAACAGGCAAAGATAAAATCGCCACGAGCAGAGCAGCTCGCCGATGCCACTGATTATTTCGAGGAGGTCCAACATGTGTGCGGTTGGCGCCTAACTTAGAGCGGTCAACTTCACCGCGAAGATCATTTGGCTGCGATTGAGGTAGGTTGAACGACCAAGCAGTGAACCACAAAGACACAGAGGCACAGAGCAGTCCTTTGATCGAACTCTGTGTCTTTGTGCCTCTGTGGTTCTCCTCTGCTTCCGAAGTGATCGATCACTCAGGAGCGTGACTACTCCTTGATCGGCTTTAGCCGGATGCGGCGGTATTCCATTTGGCCGCGGTCGCCTTCGAGGCCGATGGGGCCGGTGGCGGGGACTTTCATGTTGTCGGTGAGCAGCTCGCCGTTGCAGGTGGCGTGGGCGATGCCGCCTTTCACGGTCACGACGAGTTCGTTCCAGTCGCCCTGCTTGAACTGCTTGAGCTGGTTGTAGGGGCCGGCGAGCAGGAAGTCGCGGCACTGGAGCTGCGGCTGGCGGATGAAGACGCCGCTGTCGGCGTTGGGCGTGGCGCGGAACTCAAGCTTGAGCGTGAAGTCGGTCGGGAACTCGGCGGTCGTCCACAGTTGCTGGATGCGGCGGCCCTCGGCGGGCGTGGTGACGACGAGGCGGCCGTTGATGGCGCGGTAGCGGCCGTCGGGCGTGGACGTCTTGCCGTCGAAGTTCACGGCGGTGGGGACCTCGACGAAGACGGGCGCATCAGCAGCCTTGGCCTTGGCGTTGGGATTCTGTTTGCGCGGTGGCGTCGGGCGGAAGCCCCAGCCGGTGAGATCGCGGCCGTTGAAGAGCGCGGTGAAGCCGGGCTCGGGCTTGAAGGTGTCGGCCTCGGCGTCGATGAGGCCGAGCGTGGCGAAGACCGGGCGCAGCGCGGCGGCCCAGCGATCGTAGCCGGCGGCGTTGAGGTGGAGGAGGTCGGGAAACCACGCGGGCGTGGCATCGCCGGCGGCGTCGGCGAAGAGCGTCCAGGTGTCGATGACGGTGAACTGTGGGTCGCCGCGCACGGTGACCTCGTAGAGGGCGTTGACGCGCTTGATGGTGTC
>JANOCA010000240.1:0-8378 GCA_031411915.1 Opitutaceae bacterium | reverse complement strand
CCGCTCGCGCTCCTCGCCCTCGAACGCGTGCCCGGCGCGGCCATCGACCAAATGCTCCGCAAGGCCGCCCCGCGCGCCGACGGCCCCACGCGGCAGCTGCTGGAAGGTTGCCTCAGCCGCCGCCAACCGCCCGCACCCGCGCCAGCTTCGCCCTCGGAATCGGTTTCCGCTCTCGTGGCGGACCTGGGCGGCGCGAACTTTGAAAAAAAGGAACGTGCGCTGCATCAGCTCGGCCAGCTGCCGGCCGGCGCCGTCTCCACCGCGGTGGCCGCGCAACTTGCGTCGTGGGACGCCGCGACCCAGCGGTCCGCCCTCATTCTGCTCGGCCGCCACGGCCACCAGGCTGCTGTTGCCGCCGCGCTCACTGCGACCCAACACGCCGACAGCTCCGTCCGCCTCGCCGCCGTGACGGCGCTCGGCCGGTTGCCCGGCACACCCGCCGTCGCGCAACGTCTGCTGGAGATCGTCGCCGGCACCGCCAGCGATGAGACCAGGGCCGCGATGGCGGCGCTCGGCCGTCTCAAGGGCCCGGGCATCGACGAAATGCTGCTGGCCGGCGCGCGCCAGGGCGCCGCCCCGGCGCGCGTGCGGTGCCTCCGCGCGCTCGCCGCCCGCTACACGCTCCCGGCGGTGCCGCTCGCGTATCAACTCCTAAAGGACAACGAGGCCACCGTGCGCTCCGCCGCCCTCGACCTGCTGGCCGACATCGCTCCCAGCTCCGAGCAGGCCGCCGTCCTGGAGTGGACCTGGCAGCAGACCGACGAGGAGGACCTCACGCGTGCCCAGCGCGCGCTCGTCGCGATCACCCAGCGTGCGGCCAAGCCGGCCGACGGCATCCGCGTGGTGCTCGCCGCCCTCGAAAAAGCCGATCCCGCCGTGCAACTGCGCCAGTTGCGCCTGCTCCCCCGCTTCGGCGACGCCGACAGCCTCGCCTGCGCCAAGCGCCTCGCCGCAAGCAGCGATCCGGCCGTCGCGGCTGCCGCGCAAGCGGCCGTGGACCGTTGGCCAAAGCCGAAAGAAGCCAAAAAGTGACCGGCTCTCCTTCCCACCGCGCGCAGCTCGCCGTCGGCTCCCCGTCCGCTGCGGATGCCACCATCTTTTTGAGGCAAACACCCAGCCGATCTTCGCGGATCACCCCGTGTCGTGCCGTGGCGCCGAGAAAACCAAGGTCGACCTGAGACTCGGCTTTATCACGCCCTCTGCGCCGGAATGGCCCCGGCCGGCGCCGTGAATTCTCAGAATTGATGTGGAGTTTCTCATGCCCTTCGCTGTTCAGGTCGGCTATCTTCCTTGCACCCCATGAAACCCAGCCTGCCCCTGCACCTGTTCCGCGTCTGCGTCTCCCTCGTCGCCGCTTCTGTCCATGCTCAAACCGCCCCGGCCCCCGCGGCCACAGGGAAGGCGGCGGCAACCGACGAGTCCGTGGTGACGCTCTCGCCGTTCCAGGTCGATGAGCGCGGCGACGTCGGCTACCTCGCGCAAAACACGCTCTCCGGCTCGCGCATGAACACCGCGCTGAAGGACACGCCGGCGCCGATCTCGGTTTTCACGAAGGAATTCATCGGCGACATCGGCGTCGATTTTGTGAAGGACCTGATGGAATACTCGGTGAACATGACGCCCGAGTTGTCCGACGTGGACGGCGACTTCGGGGCCAACCAGCTCACGGCCTTCGACGCGCGCTACCGCATCCGCGGCCTTTCGGCCTCGCAGGCGCGAAACTATTTCGAATACCGCCTCGATCAGGATGTCTTCAATATCGAGCGGCTCGACGAATCGCGCGGCCCCAATTCCATCCTCTTCGGCATCGGCCGTCCCGGCGGAGTAATCAATTCCTCGACCAAGCGCGCCGCGTTCGGGCGCACCTTCACCACGCTCGAGACCACCGTGGGCGACGCCGACCGCTTCCGCGCCAGCGGCGATCACAACCACATTCTGATCCCCAAGGTCCTCGCGGTGCGGCTCAACGCCGTCTACAACGAGAACGGCGACGCCTCGCGGCCCCATGTCTTTCGGCGCGACAAACGCGGGCACGCGGCAGTCACCTATCGTCCGACGAAGACCACCACGCTCAATGTGGAGCACGAGCGCGGAACGGTCCTCGATTCACCCACCGTCCCGTTCGGCCCCGCCGACCGCGCGAGCCTCTGGATCCGCAGTGGTCGCCCGCTCCGGGGGACCGGCGTCGGCGCGGCGCAGGGTGTAAGTGGCACCAACACGACCGCGCGCGTCACCTACATCGCAAACGACGGCGTGTCGCTCAATCTCCAGGGCCAGGCCAACACCGCCTCGGGTGCCGGGCTGCAAAACAATCATTTCTTCCTCAACAACCGCGTCATCCCCGATCCCGCGAACAACTCAAGCGTCGCGGTGCCGATGCACGCCGCGACCACTGGTCCGTGGTTCATGCGCGGCACGCGCGACATCCGGCTCACCTCCGCGTCGCTCGAGCAGCGCATCGGCGACCGCACCAGCGTCGAACTCGCGTGGGCCAGCTACGACTACGACCGGTTCAGCCATCGCAGCGGCGCGACGACCTTTCTGCAGGGTGATCCCAATGCGCTCCTGCCGGGCGGCGCGTCCAACCCCAACGCACGGCGGCTCTATTTCGATTCGTCCATCGAGCGCGACTTCCGGTATTTCCGCGACGACTTCCTGCGCGCCACCGCTTCGCACGACCTGCAGCTCGGCAAGTGGTTTGGCCGCCACCGGCTGGCCGGTCTCTACGAGCGCACGAAGAGTTTCTTCGGGCGCAATTCGCAGATGAACGCGTGGCTCGGCGGCACGCAGTTCGGCGGGCCGTTCAATGCCGTGCCTGACGCGGCCGCGAATCGCGTCTTCTACCGCAACTACATCAACGACCAGAACAACGCGGCCGACTGGCGCGTGGGCCACGATCCGAAGTTCTCCGGCGAGGGTCTCAAGTTCACGCGGGCAGACGGCGTCGTGCTGACCTCGGGGTGGGTGCAAAACCGCGCCAACGCCGACACCACCAAGGTCGCTGCGCGCATGGTCGCGGGTCAGAGTTTCTGGTTTGGCAACCGGCTGATCACGACCTTTGGCATCCGTGCCGACGACTTCTCGATCAACTCGCCCCTCGAGTTTCGCAATACGGTGAACAACCAGATGACCGAGCTGAACTACGCGAATGCACGCCGGCTCAGCACCACGGCTCGGACGTCGACCTACGGCGCCGTTTTCCACCTCGCCCCGTGGGTCGCGGTGAGCGCCAACCGGGCCGACAACGCCGGCACCTCCGACTTCTTCGACCGCGAAATCTTCGGTGGACCGGGTGAGAAGGGCCGCACCGCCCCGCTGCCTGAGGGCGAGAGCCGTGATGCCGCGCTTACCTTCGATCTCCTGAAGGGAAAACTTTTCATCAAGGCCGGATACTACCGCACCCTGTCCAGCCAGAACACCTCCTTCATCACCTTCAACGAATTCAGCGTCTTCGACGGTGTCGGCACCGTGTATGCCAATCTCCGCGACGGCGACCCGGCGCGCGGCGTGGCGCCCTTCATCACCCAGGCCACCTACGACGCGCAGAACGTCCAGGCCGAGGTTGGCACCACGTCCGCCCAGGCCGAGGGCTACGAACTCACGGTCACCGCCAACCTCTCGGACAACTGGCGGTTCACCGCCAACTACTCGTATATCGACTCCGTCGTGCTCGACACGTTCACCGAGTTCAGCGGCTGGTGGGCGGGCGCGACCGGCAAGGCCTTCTTCCAGCGCTTTCCCGCGTCCTTCGTGCTGCCGAACGACGGCCCGTGGGACCCGGGCATCACGCTCGGCGAGGCCATCCGCCGGATCGAGACCGAGGCGGCGAACGTGCAGGCGCGCGCCGGCGGAACGAGTCCCGGCCAGCGCCACCACAAGGCCAACGCATTCACGAAATACACCTTCAGCCGCGGACCCTTGAAAAATTTCTCGGTCGGCGGCGGCGCGCGCTACACGAGCGGCGCCACGTGGATTCAGGCTTCACCGCTCGGCGCGGAGGAGTTCAACGGCATGACGCTCTACGACGCCGTCTTCGGCTACAAAAAGCGCTTCGAGAAATTCACGCTGCATCTGCAGCTGAACGTGAAGAATCTCACCGACAAGACCGACCCCAGCATCGCACGCCTCGCCGACGTGCCGAGCCCGACCGGCGGCTACTCGCGCGGCTACGACGTGTTCAAATACATCCACACTCCCGGTCGCGATTGGCGGCTGAAGGCGACGTTCCAGTTCTGAGCGCCGCTCCGATCCAGCCCCAATGTTCGGCCGGGCTGCTTGAATCATCGGCCTGCGGCCGGATTCCGCCTTCGCCGTGGCGCCGCCTCGGCGGGCAATTTTACGGACGCCATTTCCACGGTGCGCAGCGTGCAGGATTCGAATCGCGTCCGCGGCCTCGGCGGCGCGGACCACGCCCGCGACTACTCCATCACGGGCGGGCGCTGAACGGCTGCAATCCGGCCGCTTGGAGGGGAGTCGCGGGCCCGCGGCGGTCCTGCGCTCGTAAAGCAGGGAGTAGCGTCGCGCCTTGTGCGCGCCTCTGCCACGGCGGATTTGCATCCGGTTGGAATGCGCCGCGGAAACGTGCTTCGCAGCAAAGCCTGATTGCGCCCGGTGTTCCGAATCGCAAACATCACGTTCCTCTCTCCGCTCCATGAAACATCCCCAGCCCACCCGCCGCGATTTTCTCCGCACCTCCGCCGTTGCGACCCTCGGCTTTCACATTCTTCCCGCCTCGGCGCGCGGTGCAAATGGCCGCATCCAGGTCGGCGCCATCGGCGTCAACGGCAAAGGTCTGGTCGACATCATGGCGACCGTTGAGGCGGGCGCGGAAATCGTGGCGTTGTGCGACGTCGCCAACCCGCGCAATCCCGAGCTCGGCCGGCGGAAAAAAGCCAAGGCCAACGGCGACACGATCCTCGATCGCTTCCCCGCCGCGAAGCTCTTCACCGATTACCGCGAGATGATCGCGACGATGAACGGCATCGACGCCGTCACCGTCTCGACGCCCGATCATCACCATTTCCACGCGTCGATGCTCGCGATGCGGAAGGGCAAACACGTTTACTGCCAGAAGCCGATCGCGCACTCGATCTGGGAGGCGCGCCGCCTCGCCGAGGTGGCCGCGCAGACGAAGGTGCAGACGCAGATGGGCAACCAGGCCCACGCCGGCGAACCCATCCGGCGCGGCGTCGAACTCATCCGCGCCGGTGTGCTCGGGCGCGTCACCGAGGTCCATGCATGGACCAATCGTCCCATCTGGCCGCAAGGCATGAAGGAGTGGCCCAAGGCCGAGCCCGTGCCGAAGGGCCTCGACTGGAACCAATGGATCGGGCCCGCGCCGTTCCGTGATTACAGCCCGACCATCGCGCCGTTCAACTGGCGCGGCTATTGGGATTTCGGCGCCGGTGCGCTGGGCGACATGGGTTGCCACATCATGGACATGCCCTACTGGGCTCTCGGGCTCACGTCACCGACGACCATCGACAGCTGGCACGAGGGCGGCACCGCCATTGCCGCCCCGCATCGTTCGACGATCACGTATCAGTTTCCCACGAGCATCCTCGGTGGTCCGGTGAAGTTCATGTGGTATGACGGCGTCGTGGGGAAGGAAGGCGTTTATCTCAACACCCCGCCCGAGGCGTTGTGGAAGGATGATTTTCCCACGGCGGATCACGTTTTCCGCCGCTTCGACCTCATGCTCGTCGGCGAGAAAGGCCGCATGTTTTTCGGCCGCTCACGCCAAGACTGGGTTTTCAAGCCCGACGCGCTCGGCACCGATTTTCCCGCGCCACCGAAGACCATTCCGCGCGTGCCCGGTGGCACGCAGGACGGCAAAGGCGAGGATGGCGGCGGCCCTTACGCCGAGTGGCTCAACGCCATCAAGACCGGCACGCCGGCGCTCTCGAACTTCGCGTCGTCAGGTCCGTTCAGCGAAACGGTGCTGCTGGGCAACCTGGCCCTGCGCCTCGGCAAACGCGTGGAGTGGGACGCGAAGAAACTCGCCGCAAAAAATGCCCCCGAGGCCGCGCCCCTCATCCGTCGTGCGTATCGCAAGGGCTGGGAGCTGGCGTGAGCCGCCGGCCCATCGGGCTTCCTCCTGAAACATAGAGACCCGCGCCTCGTGCCTTTGGGTTATCCGCCGAACGCAATAGCTTCTCGTCCGAAATTTCGCGGAAACCGCGCGCGCCGCGGCCCCACTGAAGTAGTCGCGCGGCATCAAGCCTGAGTCGGCCGCTTCCACGAAATCGGCGACGCCTTTTCTCAGATTTAATGTGGAATATCTCATGTGCAGGCCTGGGGCTGTCTGTTATCGTAGTTAACCGATGAAACCCATGCTGCCCCGGCCCGTGCGTCTGCAGCGAAGCCGGCGGAAGGCGATGTTCCTGGTCTGATTGCCGCGGCAAAAATCTCCTCATGCCCATTTCATTCCCCGCCGCAACGCCGACCGAAACCTGAGGTTCTGCAGTTGCCATTGCTGATGCCGAGCTGCGGAGCCGGCCGCCTGTTTCCGCCGTTAAGTCCAGCCCCCTCCCTAGCCCCCCCCATGAAAACCCCACACGCCCTGCTCGCGGCCCTCGCCGCCTGGCTGACGGCCTCGACTGCCGTCGACGCTCAGACCACCACCCCGTCCGCCCCTGCCAAAGACGAGACCGTCGTGTTGTCGCCGTTCGAGGTGGCGGCAGGCGCGGACAACGGCTACGCCGCGAGCGGCACCCTGGCCGGCACGCGGTTGCGCACGGAGTTGCGCGATGTCCCCGCCTCGATCTCGGTCGTGACGAAGCAATTCATGGATGACATCGGTGCGACCAAACTCGATGACCTCCTGACTTACACCCTCGGCACCGAGGCAGCAGGCTTGGGCGGCAACTTCAGCAACCATGGTTTGGACGGCAACTTCACGGATGTCATTTCGGGCCTTCGCGGCGCGCAAGGGGCGACGCGCGTCCGCGGCATCGGCAGCGCGGACCAGACGCGCGACTTCTTCATCACCAGCACGGCGATGGACGGCTACAACACCGACCGCGTCGAAATCAACCGCGGCCCCAATGCCATCCTCTTCGGCCTCGGCAACGCGGCTGGCATCATCAACACCGGCCTGATCAAGGCGCAGACCAACCAGACCAAGACCAAGGTGGAGGCCCAATACGGGCAGCACGACACGCACCGCCTCGCCCTCGATCACAATCAGGTCTTGATCAAGGACCGCCTGGCCCTGCGCATCGCGACGCTCTACGGGGACAAGCGCTACCAACTCAAGCCGGCCTTTGTTCGCGATGAGCGGATCTTCGCGGCCGCCACCGCGCGACCCTGGAAGGGCGCCGCGCTCAGAGCCAATGCCGAGCATGCGAAACAGTTTTCCAACAAAGCCTACAACTCCACGCCAACCGATAATATCACCTGGTGGTGGGCCCTCGGCAAACCGGTCTACGATCCCACCACCGGCGTGGCCACCTATTTGGGGACGATGCCGACGGATCCCAACCTGCGGCCAATCACGGCCACGGGCGGCCTGAATGCCGGCCTCATCGCCGGATTCTCCCAAAAACCGCTCTTGATTCAGGAGAATCCGGATGTGGCGCGTTTCGGCATCACCGGCCTGAATCCCTCCGTTCAGGCGATTGAAGGCTTCAACAATCGCGTCCGGCTGAACGCTGCCGGCAACGCGTATGTGAATGACGGCCTGCGGCTCCTCCAGTCGTCCAAGAACTATGTCCAACGCCTGCATCAGGCGAGCAGCCCGGCTTCGTTCAACTTCTGGAAGGACGAGAAGCTGACCGATCCTTCGATTTTCAATTTCTACGACCAGATGCTGGAAGGACCCAACAAACGGGAATGGGCGTTTTCGAAAACCTACAATGCCAGCTTTGAGCAACGTCTCGGCGCCAATGCCGGCGTCGAGGTGTCGTTTTTCAAGGAGACGCTGCGCAACGGCCACGTTCAGCCGTTTCAATTCCGCAATCACGCCATCAACATCGATATCAACACCAAGTTGCCCAACGGGCTCCCGAACCCCAATCTGGGTCGTCCATTTATCACCGCGGCCGATGGCTTTGACAATTCCCCGGAATCCGATCGCGAAGCGTTCCGGGCGACGGCTTACTACGAGCTCAACTTCGCCCGCGACAAGAAGGAAGGCTGGCTGCGGAAGGCGCTCGGCCGGCATGTCCTCACCGGCTCGTTTACGAACCAGAAGGCAGAGGTCGCCAGCTACGGCGGGCGCAACTCAGCCCTCGGGCTTGACTACTGGACGGCGGAGTCAGTCAACGAACCCCGGACCATCGCGTTGGATAGCGGCAACCGGTTCCTCCAGCGGACATCCTATATCGGGCCCAGCCTGCTCTCCGCGGCCAGCCCCCAAAACGGCGGCCTCCGGGGCG
>JANOCA010000239.1:0-3886 GCA_031411915.1 Opitutaceae bacterium | reverse complement strand
CGATGGCTCGGAGAGACCGATGCGCAGCAAGAGCTCCGCAACCACGGGGCTGACCCCCGTGGCACGGCTTAATGTCCCGACCTCTTCGGCCGGGAACGGCTTATAGGTCCAGCGCATCAGCGATAGCGTCGCTGCTTATTGCGAGGCCTTGCTGCCGGCGTCCCACTCGTAAACGGGCTTCGCGTCGTGGCTCTTCTCGACGTGGCGACGGTCGCCCTTGTGCCACCAGAAGAAGATCGGGCTCGCGATGAAGAGCGACGAGAACGTGCCCGTGAGCACGCCGATGAGCAGCGTGAACGCGATGTCGTTCACCTCGCCCGAGGTCGTGAAGATGAGCGTGAGCGCGGTGAGCAGCGTGGTGCCGCCGGTGATGATCGTGCGGGAGAGCGTGAGGTTGAGCGCGCGGTCGACGATGTCACGCAGCGTGCCCGTCGGGTTGAGCTTCAGCTCCTCGCGGATGCGGTCGAAGACGACGACGGTGTCGTTGATGGAGTAGCCGATGATCAGCAGAAGTGCGGCGACCATCGAGGCGTTGAACTGCCGGTCGAACAGCACGAAAATGCCAATGGTGATGAGCAAGTCGTGCACCGTCGAGACGACCGCGCCCATGCCATAGCCCATCTCGAAGCGCAGCGCCACGTAGAGGAAGATCAGGACGAGCGCCCAGAAGACGGACTTGAGCGCGTTCCACTGGATCTCCCGCCCGACCGAAGCGCCGATCTGGGTTTCACCAGCAAACTCGAGCTTCGACTCGGGGAGGGCCTGGGTGAGCTTCGCCAATGCCGCGCGGCCCTGGCCGAAGGGCGCCGAGATCTTCAGCACCTCGCGGGCGCCGCCGAGCGGCTGCTGGTAGGAGAAAGCCAGCTCCTTCAGCCCGGCCTGGGCCGCGGCGCGGTTGAGCGCCCCGAGCTCGGCCTTCTTCTCAAACGTGGCGGTCACCTGATCGCCGCCCGTGAAGTCGATGCCGTAGATATCCTTGCCCTTGAACCCGACGACAACCGCGCCGATCAGCACCACGCACCATGAGGCGATGAACGCCGGCTTCGCGTGCTTGAGGAACCGGTAGTTCGTGTTCTGCAGCACCGAGAACATGCGCAGCTTGGAGATGATGCCACCGTGGATCAGCCACTCGAGGATGAGCTTGGAGATGACGACCGCCGCAAACATCGTGGTGAAGATACCGATGGCCAGCGTGACGCCGAAGCCCTTCACCGGGCCCGTGCCCAGCAGGATCATGATCGCGGCGACGAGGAGCGTGGTGACGTTGGAGTCGAGAATCGCGGTCCACGCCTTCTCGAAGCCCGCCTCCAGCGCGGTGCCGAGGGATTTGCCGACCTTCAGTTCCTCGCGCATGCGTTCGAAGATGAGGATGTTCGAGTCGACCGACATCGCGAGCGTCAGCACGATGCCCGCGATGCCGGGCATCGTGAGCGTGGCGCCGAAGCTCACCATCACGCCGAGCGTGATGAGGACGTTGACGCCCATGCCGATCGCGGCGACGACGCCGCCCATCGTGTAGAACACGAGCATGAACCCGACCGTGAGCGCGGCGCTGACGATGAAGGAATTCCTCGCGCTGATGACCGCATCGGCGGCGAGCGAAGGCCCGACCTCATACTGCTCCTTCACGACCAGCGCGATGTCGATCGGGTTGTTGAGGGCATGGGAGAGGTTCGTCGCCTCGCGTTCGGAGAAGCTGCCGGTGATCTGGGCGGAACCGCCGCTGATCTCTTCCTTCACCGTGGGGGAGGAGTAGAGCTTGCCGTCGAGCACGATGGCGAGACGGCCCGGACGGCCCGAGCGCTGGCCTTCCTCGGCGAGACGACGCGTGACCTCGGCGAAGCGCTTGCCGCCATCGCTCGTGAAGTTGAGGTAGATCTCGGGCTTGCCATACAGGTCGTAGCGCGCCCCGGCGCGCTCCACGGCATCGCCACCCATCTCGGAGATGCGTTTGACGAACACCTCGTCGAGCATTGTCTCGCCGGTGCGGCCCTCCCGCTCCTCCGTCAAAATCTCGTAGCCAATCGGCGTCTCGGTGCCGGGGCCGGGCGAAAGGAAGGGATGCACGGTGCGAAACTCGAGCTTCGCGGGCTTGGTGGTTTCGCTGACGATATTCGGGTTGTCCTTGGTGTTGAGGCCAGGGAGCTGGACCTCGATCCGGTTGGCGCCGACCGGACGGATGATCGGCTCGGCGACGCCGAACGCGTTGATGCGGCGGCCGAGGATCTCGACGGCCTTCTGGATCTTTTCCTTGCGCGTGACCTCATCGAGGCCGGCGCCGGACTTTTCGTCGGTTTCGAGCGTGAAAGCCACGCCGCCCCTGAGGTCGAGGCCGAGTTGCACGCTGCCCTTGGAGAGACGGAGAAGCTCGGTCAGGAGGAGGTCGTTCCGCTTCTCGATGTTCTTCAGCTTGTCCTCGAGACGGATCCCAGGGAAGAACTGCGAGAGGTCGATTTTCCGCTCGGAGCCGATCTGCTTCAGGCCCACGAACTCGCTCGGCGTGGACTTGGGGTCGGCCTTCTTGCGGGCGGCGGCCTCATCGACGAGCTTGGCGAAGGTCACCTTCTCGGTGCCGACCGTGATCTCCTTCTTGGCGGCGTGGGTGCGGGCGTAATCGACGAACGGAGTGTCCGCGACGGGGATAAGCTGCATGACCGCCCAGGCCACGATGACGAGGCTGGTCAGGAGCTTCCAGAGGTTGCGTTTGAGCATGGATGTTTTGGTTGAAAGGGAACGGACACGGGCGCGCACGCGGCGGCGCTCCGCGGGCAGGTCCGCGGCGGAATCGCGGGAGGCCTACTTCTTTTCCTCGGCGCCGGTCTTTTTCACGACCTGCTGCACAAAGGCCTTGCCGACCTCGATCTTGGTGCCCTCGGACACGCGCAGGACGAAGCGGTCATCCTTCACGAAGGTGATTGTGCCGAAGATGCCGCCGGTGGTCACGACCTCATCGCCCGCCGCGAGGGACTTGAGCATGGCCTCGTGGGCTTTCTGCTTCTTCCGCTGGGGCGCGATCATCAGGAAATACATCGCCGCAAAGAGCAGAATCATCGGCAGGAAACTGACCCATGCCGAGGGCTGCGCGCCGGGGGCCGCCGGGGAGGCGGGCGCGGTGGTCTGTGCGAGGAAATCGAGGCTGGAGAACAACGAGGACATTTTCGTCATTGCGTGTTGAGTGTTTTGAAAAAAGAAAACACGCATCTAACGAATTCGCCTCTCGCAATAGCAAGCCCCAAGTCCCCCCGTCTCCCGCACCGTTGAAAAACAAATCCTCCTCCGCCTGGTCGGCCGCCAAGTCCGAAGAACACTACGGTTTCAAGCGCTGGGGCTCCGGCCACGTGTCGGTCGACGCCGAGGGGTTCGTGAACATGCAGCCGCTCGTCGACGGCCGCAACATCCGGGTGCTCGACGTCGTCCATGAGGCCCTCGGCATGGGCCTCAAGGCCCCGATGGTGATCCGTTTCCAGGATTTGCTCCGCTACCGCGTCACGCAGATCAACCACTGCTTCGCCAAGGCGATCAAGGAGGAGAGCTACAAGGGCGCCTACCGCGGGGTCTTCCCCATCAAGGTCAACCAGCTCCGCGAGGTCGTCGACGAGATCGTGGCCGCGGGCAAGGAGTTCAACTACGGCCTCGAGGCCGGCTCCAAGCCCGAGCTGATGATCGCGCTCGCGATGCACGAGGGCTCGCAGCGCCTCATCATCTGCAACGGCTACAAGGACCACGACTACATCCGCCTCGCCCTCCTCGGCCGCAAGCTCGGCAAGAAAATCATCCTCGTGGTCGAGCAGCTCTCGGAGCTGGACGACATCATCAAGATTTCCCAGGAGGTCGGCGTGAAGCCGATGATTGGCTTCCGCGCCAAGCTCCAGACCCGCGGCGAGGG
>JANOCA010000238.1:0-6624 GCA_031411915.1 Opitutaceae bacterium | reverse complement strand
CCGGCCGAGCGCACGAGCCCAAAGGACACGATGTCGCGGCTGAAGCCGGGATACTTCACTTGCTTGAGCAGTTCCTTGATCGCGTCGGGTGTCACTGGTGGTTCCGGATTGTGAACAAATTAAAGTTGTTATGCCTCGTTGCGGCGCAAATAGAAATGCCTCACATCGCGCAGCTGACCATACTCTCCCAACCCATGACTCAACTCCATAAGATTCTCCTCGTGGCCCTGGCCATCGCGGCGCCGGTGTGCGCGCAGCAAAAACGCAACCTCGGCGAAGTGAAGGTCGTGGTCGACAACGCCACCATCCCGGTGCGCATCTCGAGCGGCTCCCCGGAACTGCAGACGCTGGCCCGCAAGGCCTTTGCCCTGCACGGGCGCTACCGCGACGGCGGCGCGGCGCCGGCCTTCGACATCAAGTTCACCGCCGTGGCGCCGACGCAGGTGCGCGTCGACATCACCAAGGGCTCCGCCGCCACGCCGGTCGCCTCGCAGGTCGCGACCGGCACGAGCGCCCGGCAAGCGCTGCTCCGCGCCGCGGACTATGCGGTGGAAAAAACCAACGGCCTCGGGCTGCGCGGGTTCTTCACGGCCCGCCTCGCGTTTGTCTCCCACCGCAGCGGACGCGGCGACATCTTCATCTCCGATCTCTTCCTCGAGGAAGCGAAGCAGATTACCCACGACAACGCCCACGTGCTGACGCCCCGCTGGGCGCCCGATGGTTCGCGGGTCATCTTCACGAGCTACGCCCGCAGCGGCGCGCCGGACATTTTCGCTGCTGACGTCGCCACCGGCCGGCGCGAGACGATTGTGAGCCTGCGCGGCACCAACAACGGCGCGCGCTACAGCCCTGATGGCCGCCAGATCGCGATGATGCTCTCAGGCAGCGGTTCCTCCGAGATCTACGTGGCCAATTCGCAAGGGAAGCAAATCGCCGTGCGCACGCGCTCCGACTCCGCGAAGTCCTCGCCCTGTTGGTCGCCGGATGGTGGCCGGATTGTCTTTGCGATGGGCGAGTCCTCGCCGCAGCTCTACGTGATGCCGGCCGGCGGGGGCACACCCCAGCGCCTCGCGACGGGCTACTCCTATTCGGCCGAGCCTGATTGGAGCCGGGCCAAGCCCAATCTCATCGCCTGCACCGTGCGCGCGGGGGGCGGCTTCCAAATCGCGGTCCACGACCTCAGCACCGGCTCCGCCAAGGTCGTTTCCAAGGCGAGCTTCGATGCCATTGAGCCAGCATGGCTCGCCGATGGCCGCCACCTTGTCTACACCGCGCGCGACCGCACGAGCACCCAGCTCTCGGTGCTTGATACGGAGACGGGCCGGAGTGCGCCGCTCTCCACCTTCGGGGCGGCGGCGTTGCAGGCTCATGTCTGGACGCCCTAGCGCGCGGCTAGCCCGCTTTGGGCTTCCCGTGGCGATGCGACGTGCGTTTCATCCTGGGGCGTGAACACCTTCGATCGTCACTTGCTGCGCGAGTGGCTGCACATGCTCGGCCTCGTGCTGATCGCGTGCTGCGGGCTGATGCTGGTGCAGGTGCTGCTCGACGATTTCCGGCAGCTGCGCGACTTGGGGGCGCGCGGGCTGGCCTTCTGGCGCTACGTCGGCGTGAAGATCCCCAGCTACGTGGCCATTGCCCTGCCGTTCGCGCTTTTGGTTTCGCTGCTCTACACGCTGGGCAAACTCCACCGGGCCAACGAACTCACCGGGATGCGCGCCGCGGGCGTCGGCTTCGCGCGGCTGACCGCGCCCATCTGGGTGGTGGGTATCGCCTGCTGCGGGCTTTCATGGTGGCTCAACACCTCGGTCGTGCCGTGGTCCGTCGAGCAATCGCGGGCGCTCAACGACGAGCTCCAGTTCCGCAGCCAGACCGCCAAGGCCCTGCCGGCGGATCGCGTGGGGGCGGTCTTCAGCGTGGCGTTCGACAACCCCGTCGAGCGGCGCATGTGGTTTTTCAACCGCTACAGCAAGGCCGCGCAACGTGGCTACGGGGTCTCGGTCTCTTCCCTCGACCGGGAGCGGCGCGAGGTCTCGCGCATCACGGCGAGCGAGGCATGGTTCGACGCAGCGCGCGGCGGATGGGTGTTTCGCGCGGGGCGGGCGCTGGAGTTTGCGCCGGAGTCGGGCGAATTCACGGCCGACCGGCCCTTTGAGGAGCGGTTCGAGCCTGCTTTCCGTGAAGACCCTGGCCTGATGCTGCTGATCGATCGCAAGCCCAGTTCGCTTTCTTTAAATGAACTGCGCGAGCTCGTCGGTCAGCTCACTCAGGAGCGCAGCCCCAAGCTCGCCCTCTACGCCGTGCGCTATTTCGGCCTGATTGCCGACACCCTCGGTCCTCTGATCGTGATCGCGATCGCGATTCCGTTCGCGGTGACGGGCGTGCGCGTGAATCCCGCGGTAGGCGTCTCGAAGTCCATCGGCCTCTTTTTTCTCTACTACATTTTCAACAGCGCGGCCACGGCGTTGGCGACGAAGGGCTTGGTGGAGCCGATTGTCGCAGCTTGGCTGCCCAATGCCGGCATGGCCGCCCTCGCGGTGTGGTTCCTCGCGCGCATGCGCTAGGCGTGCGTTCGCCGTGCGGTGAGGCTGGCCAGAATATTTTTGAATAAGGCTGTGATCAGGCGCGTCCGAAAGGGCGTATGAAAACACTTCTTGTCACGGTCTCGCTCGCGGTCGCCGGGGTCAGTGGGGCGCACGCGCAGGTGTTTCGGTCGTCGGTGGGTGGCGGGGCGGCCATAGGTGCCGTGGCCGGCGGCCTCATCGGCGGACACAACAATGATCGTTGGGCCGAGGGTGCCATCATCGGCGCCGCGGCTGGTGCAGTTATCGGGGCTCTGGTCGCTCCGGTGGAGCGAGTCGCGACCCCGCCTCCGGTTTATCACGCGCCAGTTTATGGCGTGCCGCCCGTGGCGGTCGTGCCTGATGCGCCCTACGTGGGCGCTCCGGTGAACGTGCAGGTGGTGCAGGCTCCCGCTCCGCAAGTGGTCTATGTCGAGAGCGCGCCCCGTGTCGTCTATGTGACCTCGCCCGCGCCGCGGGTCATCTATGCCGCCCCGCCTGTTTTGAGCTTTGGCATCGGTATCCGCTCCGGTCCGCGTTACTACGCCCCGCCGCCGGCCTACCGGCATCATCACCACCCTCATCACGGTCATCGCCGCTGACGCGTGGTTCGAACGACGCGATGTTCACGAGCCCGACGCCTTGTGCGCCGGGCTTTTTTGCGGCGAAAGGGGCGCGGCGTCCGTCCCGATGGCGAACTCCGAGAAGTCATTGTGCACGCCCGCATGCGGCCGGTCCTGGAGATAAATCTGGAGGATGCGCGCATGCTCCTGATCGGTTGTCGGAAAAATCCGCGGCGGCTCCCCGCGCAGAAAAATCCCGGTGTAGGCGCGGTGCCGATCGACGAGGCGGCGGATGACGACCATGGGTCAGGTCCAGTTGAAATTGAAACTCACGCTGATGCGCTCCTCGGCCGTGCGGTTGGCGGCGACCTGGTGGCGCAGCCAGCTCTCGAAGAGGATCACGTTGCCGGCCTCGGCGGGGTAGGTGATGTGAACCTGATTCTCCCGGCGCGCGTGCGGCAGCTTCGGCGGCGCGGCCATGAATTTGCTCAGGCGCGGATCCTCGAATTTCAAGCCGGGGCAGCCCCGCGGCGTCACCACATAGTAGGTCCCGCTGATGAACGACAGCGGGTGCAGGTGCAGCGAGTGCGCCGCCGTGGGCGGCATGATGTTCACCCACAGATCGGTGAGGCGGATGGCGCGGCCACGCAGGTCCATGTCGAGGGTGCGCGCAAAGGCGCGGACGTGGCGCGTGAGCTTTTTCTCGAGGCCGGCAAATGTGCTCGAGAAGCGGTGCAGCTCGTTCATCGAGGCGTAGCTCGTGTAGCCGCCGGGATAGTTTTTCGCCGACCACTTTCGTCCCGCGGTGTCGAAGTCGCGCAGCTGCCGGCACTCGTCGGCGAGGTCGGTGTTGAAGCGGGCGAGCCCCGTCGGCGACGCTTGCAGCGGCTCGCAGTAAATCCGGGTGGAAAACCAAGTGCGCGTGGGCATGGGCGCGGATTATTTGCCGAGAAACTTGAGCCCGGCCACCCCGATCACGATCAGCGCGAGGCAGGCGAGCCGAGGGAGGGCGGCCGATTCGCCGAAGAGCACCATGCCGGCGATTGCCGTGCCGGCTGCGCCGATACCAGTCCACACCGCGTAGGCCGTGCCGATCGGCAGGCCGCGCGCGGCGAGCGCGAGGAGAAACAGGCTCGCCGCCATCGTCACGATCACGCCGACGCTCGGCCAGAGGCGGGTGAAGCCCGCGGCGGATTTGAGGCCGGTGGCCCAGATGATTTCGAGGCCCGCGGCCAGCAGGAGATAGGTCCAGTGCATCAGGGCGGTGAGCGTGTGGCGCGCTGCGTCGCCGTCAACGCACGCCGCCCATCAGGCGCTTCACCCAGGGAACGAGGGCGAGGAGCGCGAGCGTGGCGACGCCCACCCAGAGGGCCTGATGCCAGAAAAATTCCGCGAGCTCCGCCGGTTTCTCGCTCTTGAATTCCCCGGCGAGCACCCCTGCCAGTTTGTTGCCGAGGGCCGCGGCGAGAAACCAGATTCCCATCACGAGCCCGACGAGGCGGGCGGGTGCGAGCTTCGTCATCGTCGAAAGGCCGACCGGGCTGAGGAGCATTTCACCCGTCGTCTGGAGAAAATAAAGACCGAGCAGCCAGACCGGGCTTACCTTCCCGTCGGCGATGAGCTTCGCGGCGGGCACCATCCAGACGAACGACAGTCCGACGAAGAAAAGCCCCAGCGTGAATTTCATCGGGCTCGAAGGCTGACGCGGCCCCAGCTTGATCCAGAGCCACGCGAAGATCGGCGCGAGCAGGATCACCCACGCCGCGTTCACGGATTGCCACCATGCCGACGGGAATTCCCAGCCGAGGACCCGGTTGTCGGTGAGGCGATCCGCGAAGAGAGTCATCGAGGAGCCGGCCTGCTCGAAGATCGACCAGAAGATTTGCGCCGCGATGAAGAACACCAAGATCGCCGCGATGCGCCGGCTCTCCTCGCTCTTGCGCAAGGCGAAGAACAGCACCGCGCCGATCTGAATCGCGAACAGCGCGATGACGACGGCCTTGTAACGATCAGCCAGCATCATCGCGCCGATCAGCGCCAGCGAACCGAGCGCGACCAGCGCGAGCTTGCCCCACGGGCGACCCTCCGGGGAGGGCAGGGGCGAGGCGCCGACGTGGCTCAGCGTGGCGGCCCGCCGGACATAGGTGACAAGCCCGAGCGTCATGCCCACGCCCGCGGCGCCGAACGCCCAATGCCAGCAGCCCAGCGGATCGAGCCCGAAACGCGTGAGCACATCCTTGAACCACTGATCCTGCGCGAGCGATCCGCAGACGATCGAGGAAAGAAACGCGCCGAGGTTTATCCCCATGTAGAAGATCGAGAATCCGGCGTCGCGGCGCTCGTCGTCGGGACGGTAGAGGCCGCCGACCATCGTAGAGATGTTGGGCTTGAGGAGTCCGGTCCCGATCGCGACGAGGCAAAGGCCCAGGAAAAACGTGGCCGTCGAGTGAATCGCCATCGTGTAGTGACCCGCGGCGATGACACACCCGCCCCAGAGCACGGCCCGGCGCGATCCGATGAAGTGATCAGCCAGATACCCGCCGAGGATGCAGAGCAGATACACGCTCATCGTGTAAGTGCCGTAGATCGCGGCGGCGTGCTTGGTGTCGAACCCGAGGCCTCCGTTCACCGCCGCGGTCGTCATGAACAGCGTGAGCAGCGCCCTCATGCCGTAGTAGCTGAACCGCTCCCACATCTCGGTGAAGAAAAGCGTCGTGAGGCCGCGCGGGTGGCCGCCGATGCCGCCGGTGTCGTGAGTGGTGTCGGCGGCGGAGGCCGCGAGGAAGGGCGCGCTCATGGGTAAAGCGCGGAGCCTGCGGCGCGACCTGGACCGGGCAACGCCGAAAGCGGCAGACGCACCGCAACTCCGCGCTTGCCACGGACCGGGTGTGCGCCGGTGGTGGACGCTCCGGCATGAAATCCCCCGCTCCCACCGTGCGTTCTTTGGCGCGCACGCTCGGCCTCTCGCACACCACGGTCTCCGACGCCCTGCGCGGCAAGGGCCGCGTCGATCCGGCGACGGTGAAGCGGGTGGAGGAGGCGGCGCGCGCGGCCGGTTACCGGCGCAATCCGCTTGCGGCCGCCGTGATGTCCGAGCTGCGCCGCTCGCGCGGCGGCACGTTCCGCGGCGTGCTCGCGGCGCTTGATTTGCGCGAGCCCGAGCGGCGCGACCCACACGGGGCGTTTCATGCCGAGTTGCTGCGCGGGGGGCGCGCGCGCGCGGTGGAGCTGGGCTTCAAGCTCGAGGAGTTTCTTGTCGGCGCGGGCGGCCTCACCGTGCAGCGGCTCGATTCGATTCTGCTCTCGCGCGGCATCCATGGCGTGCTGCTGCTCCCATCGTGGGCGCCGCCGGACTGGTCCGAGCTCAACTGGTCGCGCTACGCGGCGGTCTATTGCGACTACGTGATCGATCGGCCGCCGCTGCACTGCGTGTGCTGCAACCATTACCGGTCGATGACCGCGCTGCTCACGCGGCTCGCGGAACGCGGCTACCGCAAGCCCGG
>JANOCA010000237.1:0-8538 GCA_031411915.1 Opitutaceae bacterium | reverse complement strand
TCGCCCGCTCGACCTTCGCCCGATGTCCGACATCGATGTCAGCGTGAAGACTTTCACCGTCCGTGAACTGGACCGCACCCCGGCGCTCGTGCTCGCCGCCGCCGGGCGGGCGCGTCGATTCCCGTTCCTTGGCTGAGACTCGAGCCGCTTTGAAGAGACGCGCGGCCCGCCCCTCACGCGGCGTTTTTTGGTTAGCCTCCGCTCCCGTTGCCCGTTCTCTTGCCTCCCGCTGCGCACCTCGCGCGAATCCTTCACCCCATGTCCCTGATTCTTTTCCTCGCCGTCTCCGGCGTCATCCTCGGGCTCGCCTATCGCTGGTATGGTCGCATCCTCGCCACCTACCTCGGGCTCGACGATCGCACCGCCACGCCGGCCCACACGAAGCGCGACGGGCTCGACTACGAGCCGGCGAGCCGGAATTGGCTCCTGCCGCAGCATTTTTCGGCCATCGCCGCGGCGGGGCCCATCGTGGGGCCGATCCTCGCGGGCACGATGTTCGGGTGGCTGCCGGCGTGGATCTGGATCATCGTGGGCGCGATCCTCGTCGGCGGCGTGCATGACCTGATGACGCTCGTCGCCTCCGTGCGCCACGACGCGAAATCGATCGCGGAGGTCGTGAAGCGCTACATGAACCGGCGCTCCTACCTGCTCTTCCTGTCGTTCATCTGGGTCTCGCTTGTGTATGTGATCATCGCGTTCACCGATGTGACGGCGGGGGCGTTTGTGCAAAAGGGCTCAACGGCCGACGCGGCGGCGGCGGGCCCGGCCGTGGCGACGTCGTCGATTCTCTATCTCGGGCTGGCGGTCGTGATGGGCTTCTGCATGCGAAGATTCAAGTTGGGCGAGGGCAAGGCGCAGCTCATCTTTTTGCCGCTCGTGGTGCTCGCCATCATCGCGGGGCCGATGCTCCCGTTCGATCTCGGCGCGATCACGGGCGCGGCGCGTCCGCAGGTGATGTGGGATCACGTTCTGCTGGTCTACTGCTTCTTCGCGGCGCTGTCGCCAATGTGGCTGCTGATGCAGCCGCGCGGCGCGCTGGGCGGCTACTTCCTCTACGTGATCGTGATCGTGGGCGTGGTCGGCGTGGTCGTGGGCGGACTCTCGGGCACGCTCACCATCGCGGCCCCGGCGGTGTCGTCGGCGAATTTGTTCAGCTACAACGGCACGATGCCGCCGCTGTTCCCGGTTCTCTTCATCACGATCGCATGCGGCGCGTGCTCGGGTTTCCATTCGATCGTCGCCAGCGGCACCACCTCGAAGCAGCTCGACCGCGAGACCGACGCCAAACCCGTCGCCTACGGCGGCATGCTGCTCGAGTCGTTCCTGGCGTGCATCTCGCTCGCGACGGTGATGATTCTCGCCCAGCCCACGGGCCGCCCCGATATCACCTATGCGGACGGCATCGGCATTTTCATGAACCAAGCGACCTTCGGGCTCATCTCCGTGGAGATGGCGCGGCAGTTCGGCCTGCTGTGTTTCGCGACGTTCGTCTTTGACACGCTCGACGCCTGCACGCGGCTTGCGCGCTATGTGCTGATGGAGCTGACGGGCTGGACGAGCAAGGTCGGCATGGTCGCCACGACCGCGATCACGCTCGCGTTGCCCGCGGTGGTGGTGAGCCTGCCGCCCGCGGTGGTGGGCGGGCAGGAGATTCCGCTCTGGCGGGCGTTCTGGAGTCTATTCGGCAGTTCCAACCAGCTCCTCGCCGCGCTCGCGCTGCTGGGCGTGACCGTGTGGCTGCACCGCAAGGGCAAGTCCGTGTGGTTCACGCTCGGGCCGACGATTTTCATGCTGGGCGTGACGATGTGGAGCCTTGCCTTGGCGGTGAAGATGCACCTCGGCCGACTCAAGGCCGGCGGCGTCGCGGCGGTGCACCATCTCGAGTTCTTTGTGGTGGTGCTGCTGATCGTGATGTCGTCGTGGATCGTCGTGGAGGCGATTCTGCTGGCGCGCGGCCGGGCGGCGCCGCCGACGGATCCGCTCATGCCGCAGCCGAAGGCGGCCTGACGCGCGCGGCGCGCCGCCTGATGGAGCCGACGAACGACCCGGCCTCCGGGAAGAAAACATGCTGCGCGCCGGGGCGCGGGGAATCAGCGGCCGGGGGCGCAGCGGTGGAAACGAGCGGAGCCTTCGCTCGCACCGCGGCGCGCGGCCCGCTGCCCGGGATGAAGCTCATCCCCGGCGGCGAATTTTTGATGGGCACCGATGGCGACTACGGCTTCGCTGCCGACGGCGAGGGGCCGGCGCACGCGGTAGAGCTGGCGGCGTTTCACTTGGACGCGACCTGCGTGACCAACGAGCAGTTCAACGAATTCGTGAATGCCACGCGCCACCGCACGGAGGCGGAGCGGTTTGGATGGAGTTTCGTTTTCTGCGGGCACCTGACGGCGGCGCAGCTCGCGAAGAGCGTGCGCCTGCGCGTCGCGGGCAGCGAGTGGTGGTGCCGCGTGGACGGCGCGACGTGGCGGCATCCCCACGGGCCGGAGTCGAACATTAGAAAGCGGTGGGCGCATCCCGTTGTGCAGGTCTCGTGGCACGACGCGTGCGCCTACGCCGCGTGGGCGGGCAAGCGCCTGCCGACCGAGGCCGAGTGGGAGTGCGCCGCGCGCGGCGGGCTCGCGCAGAAGAAATTTCCCTGGGGCGACGACCTCGAGCCCGGCGGGCGGCACGCGATGAACGTGTGGCAGGGTGTCTTCCCCGCGCGCAACACCGAGGCCGACGGCCATTATGGCACCGCGCCCGCGCGGAGCTACAAGGCCAATGCCCACGGCCTGTATCAGATGACCGGTAACGTGTGGGAGTGGTGCTGGGATTGGTTCGACGCCGAGTATTATCGCGCAAGCCCGCGCGCGAATCCCACGGGTCCCGCACACGGCGATCGCCGCGTGATGCGCGGCGGCTCGTATCTCTGCCAAGCGAGTTACTGCAATCGCTACCGCACCGACGCGCGCAGCTCCAACACGCCCGACAGCGCGGCGACCAACGTGGGCTTCCGCTGCGCGCGGGATGCGTGAGCGTGCGTGCCTCAAAAACCGAAACGAATTTGCGTAGGTCAGCTCGCTGGCGAGCGCGGGTTGGGCGCGCGCCAGCGCGCTGGCCTACCTGAACGCGGTCGGCCACGACGCGCGCTCAGAAATTCGCGCTCACCCCGAGCTTGTAGTCGCGCTCGAGCAGCCGGCTCGTGCGCATGAGGCCGCTGACGCCATACGAGAACTGCTCCGGCTCGCGCGTGAGGTTCCGGATCGCGCCGGTGATCGAGTAGCGCGGGCTCAGGCGGTAGCGGAGCTGGAGATCATACTGGCCTCGGGAATTGCGGTAGATGTCATTCAGCACGTTGGAGCCGAGCGTGTAGATCTGGCGGTCGGCGTAGGACCAGGCGATGCGCGCCGAGACGTTGTGCTTCTCGTAGAAGAGCGTGAGGTTCGCGATCTTGCTCGGCTGGCGGAAAAACGGGATGTCCTCGCCGGGGCGCGTGGGCACTTTTTCCTCGGACGAGATCGGCGTGTAGTTGGCGTCGATCCCAAAGCCGTCGAAGGGCGCGGGCAGGAACTTGAACGGCTGGTAGAGGCTGATCTCGAGGCCGGCGATGCGGCCGCTGGTGGCGTTGCGCCGGCTCGTGAGGCTGAGCGACTCAAGCGCGATGCCGCTGTAGTTCACGTTCCGCTGGGTCTCGGAATAGACGTAGATCGGATCATCGATGTCCTTGCGGAACGCGGCGACGGAGAGGATGCCCGAGCCCTGCAGATACCACTCGAGCGAGAGGTCGTAGTTGGTCGCGCCGTAGGGCTGGAGCTGCGGGTTGCCGACATTGACGGTGCCGCTGAAGGGGAACTGCGGGCTCAGCGCGGCGTTGCCGAGCGCATCGTAGCGGAAGATCGCGAGCGGGCGTGCGTCCTCGTAGGCGGGCCGCCCGATGGTCTGAGTGATCGCGGCGCGGGCGAGCAGGCGCGGGGTGAAGCGCCAGGTGGCCTGCAAATTCGGGAAGAAATGATCGTCGTCGAAGGTGCCGCTCTTCGGGAACCGCCCGAGCAACGTCGTGCCCGCCGAGCGCGCCTCGACGGCGCGGATGGTCGCGCTCGTCTTCTCCCACCGCAGGCCGCCGAGGAAGGAGAGCGGGCCGAACCGCACGCTGCCCATCAGGTAGCTCGCGTAGATGTGCTCCTCGATCGCGTAGTCGTCCTCGATGGAGTTTGTGGCCGACTCCGCGGCGTCGAAGGTCGTGAGGGCGGGGTTGGCGGCGATGAAGGCCCATGATTTTTCCGGCGCGAGGAGAAATCCGCTCGTGAAGCGGCCGTTGTAGACCGGGACCGCGGGATCGACGCCGATTTGGCTGACGTTCCAGTTGCCCACGGGCACGAGGCGGCGCGACTCGAGATCGACGCTGCGGTCGCGGTAGATATACTTGAAGCCGGTCTTGAGAAAACTCGGGCGGTCGAGGCGGCGCTGCGTGTCCCAGCGCAGATCGACCTTGGCCGTGTAGATCTTCTCGTCGACGAGGCCGGAGTCGTCGCGGGTGCGGCGGAGGGTGTAGCGCGCCGGCAGGTCGACCGCGGGATCGACGTCCCAGCGCTTGAACTCGAAGCTGCCGATGTCGAAGTTCACGGGGCCGGTGCCGCCGGTGTTGTTGCGGAAGGCGAGGATTCGGTTGTAGGGCGTGTCCTCCTTGGCGGCGGAGTAGGTGGCCATCGGCTCGAGCACGAAGTCGCCGAAGGTCTTTTTCATCCCGCCCGCCACGGAGAGCACGTCCTGTTTCTTGAGGCTCTGGAAATCGCGGCGTTCCGTGCGCACGCCGGCGCCGGCGAAGGTGCCGCTCGTGGGCGTGGCGAGCGTGGTGCGCGCGACGGAGTTGTCGACGGAGTGGATGACCTCGATGGTCTGCTCCTTGCGCGAGGTGCGGCTGTAGGTGGGGCGCAGGTAGAGCTGCGTGTCCTTGTCGGGCCGGAACTCCAGCGCGAGGTTGCCGCCGGTGCGCGCGCGGCTGCCCCACTCGGGCTTAATCTCGAAGCCGCTCGGCAGGTAGACGTTGTTGCCGCCGATGGCGCGCTGGTTCCAGCCGGAGACCTGCAGCCAGTTGTTCGAGTAGTGGCGCTTCTCGTAGCTCGCGCCGGCGGCGAGGCCCCACTTGCCGCCGCCGAAAGTGTCCGAGAAATTCACGCGGGCCTCGGGATCGTTCCTGCCGGTGGCTTCGTCGCGGTTGAAGCCGAGCGAGCCGGAGAGGAGGCGGCCCTTGCGGTCGAAGGGGCTCGCGGTTTTCAGGTTGAGCGTGCCGCCGAGGGCGTTGGCGTCCATGTCGGGCGTCGTGCTCTTCACGACCTCGATCTGGGCGATGAGGCCGGAGCCGAGCGCGTCGAGCGGCACGGCGCGGCCGAGGCGGGTGCCGCCGGGCGCGGCGAGTGCGGCTCCGTCGAGGAGCACTTGGTTGAGGTTGGGCTCGACGCCACGGATGCTGACGTAGCGTCCCTCGCCCTGCTCGAGCGAGATGTTCACGCCGGGGGCGCGCGCGACGGCCTCGGCGACATTGCGGTCGGGGAGGTTGCCGATCGCGTCGGCGGAGATGATGTCGAGGATGTTGTCCGCGGTCTGCTTCTGCTGGATGGCGCGGGAGCGTCCCTCGCGGTAGCCCTCGACCATGAATTTTTCGAGCTGCACGACGCCGGAGGCGAACGCCAGCTCCGCCGTCGCCGTGCCCGTGGCCGGCACGGTCACGTTCGCGCTCACCGCGTCGTAGCCGAGGTGCTCCGCAGTGAGGCGCTGCGCACCCGCGGGAGCGTTGGGAAACGTGAAGCGTCCCTCGCGATCCGTGACGGCGGTGAGATCGGTGCCAACGAGACGCACGACCGCGCCCGCAAGGTAGGCGCCGGTCTGCGCATCGAGGGCGCGGCCGGAAATCTCGCCGGCCCGGAGCTGTGAAATCATGAGGGCAAGCAAGGTCGCGCACAGGCTGCGCAGCCGCGGAGGGAGCAGGGGATTACTGGATTTCATCGTGGGGTGGGGTGGAAAAATCAGAGGGCCGATGCCTCGCGCGGTCAACGTGCGGCCAGCTCGCTTTTGGTTACGAATTGAAGGGCGTAGAGACTCGTGCCGCGCATCCGCGTGACAAGCTGGACGGTGCGGCCGGCGAGCGCGGAGAGGTCCTTCGTCTTCTTGCCGTCGCGCGCGAGCCACTCGACCTCGTAGTCGATCTCGTCGCCGTTCACGTAGACGCACTCGTCGACCGAGAAGCCGGGGATGGGCGCGCCTCGCTCGTCGACGAAGCCGAACTGGGCATAGCCGGCGGCGTCGGTGTCGACGTTGAGCACGAGGCGGTTGCCCGTGAAGCGCAGCGGTTTCGTCGTGAACGTGCCGCCGGTGTAGGGCGCGTCCGCGGACATGAAGCCGTCCACGCGCTGCACGAGGCGGTGGATAACGTCGGGCGCCGGGGGGCCCTTCACGTGGGAGTCATGATAGGAGGCTCGAGTGTAGGAATACTGCCAGAGCTGCGCGCCCCGGCGCACGAGACCGTAGCCGATGTAGGAACGCCGGATCGGGTAGCCGTCGGCGTCGCCGATGCCGAGGTAGG
Organism: Opitutaceae bacterium; assembly: GCA_031411915.1. Classification (GTDB taxonomy): domain Bacteria; phylum Verrucomicrobiota; class Verrucomicrobiia; order Opitutales; family Opitutaceae; genus ER46. The sequence goes on along the minus strand of JANOCA010000237.1, from coordinate 1,979 downwards.
TCGGGCGGGGGTGGCGCTGCCATGTGAGGCCGTCGCGGCTCACGGCTAGGTGGGTCTCAAGCAGGCCCGACCCGCGATTCTCGTCGGGATGCCCGAGGATTTGCCGCTGCGGCGGGCCCTCCTTCGGGTAATGGAAAAAGAAGAGTGGAAACGCCACGTAGGCGTCCTCGGCCCATGGGTATTTCTGGGCGCGGGTGTTGTAGATGTCCGTGCCCACGGGATCGATTTTCGGGTCCGCCTCCATCGCGACGGGGTATTCCAAGCCGAAACCGCCGGGCGCGAGCGGGCCGTTGTCGAGCCACCACGGATCGAGCTGATCCGCGTGGGTCCGCACGCCGCGCGCGGTGGCGGCGCGCGTCATCTCGGCCGTCACCGGCTTGAAAGGCCACGGCGCGAGCAGATCCTCGACCTCCGTGAGCAGGGAGCGGCGGTCCGTGCTCCCGCCGGCCATGCGGTAATAGTCCGTGCGATTGTGGATCACGTAGCGGCGCCGCTGATCGTCGTGAAAGACGTTCACCGCCGAGCCCGCCCAGAACGGCAGCGACGCAGTCTCGTGCCGCCGCCACGTGAAGCCGTCGGCCGAGGTGTAGACGAAAATCCCGCCGCGTTGCCGCAGGCCCGTGACGACCTTCCACCGTTCCTCGGGCGGTCCGTTGCGGTCGATGAACACGGTTCCCACCGAGGCCGGGTCGGTGATGACGACGTTGCGCTGCCCGCGAAACTCCCCCCGGCCCAGGTCCGGCGCGGTGAAGTTCACGCCGTCCTTCGAGACGAGCACGGCCAGGCTGGACTGAGGGCCCTGCAGGTAGAGGCGGATGTCCTCCGGCCCGGCGTCGACCACGGAAATCCAGCCGCTGCCCTGCACGACGGGCTCGGCGACTCGCGCGGGATGGGGCGTGAACAAGATGTTCTCGCGCATCGCGAGCAGCGCGTCGTCGAGGAAGAGATGCCGCCGCGATCCGAGATCGAGGACTCCGGGCTTGGCGTCAGGGCCGAACAGCAAGGGCGGGCCGACGATCGGCGCCGGGCGGGCGGCGCGATTCACCCGCGAGAAACTCCCGGGCGGCGCGAAGTCCGCGGCGTAGGCCGCGTGGTCGCTGACCCGCAGCTCGTCGATCGCGCCGGCGAGCGCGCGACCCCAGCGGCCGTCGCGGCCGAGCGAGAGATACGCCTCCTCGCCGCGCGGCAGCGCGAGCCGCTGCGTGCGCGCGACGGCGCGGCCCTGGCCGTCGAGAAACAGCCGCAGCTCGCCGGCCGCGGCGCGATGCACCAGCGCGACGTGCACCCACGCCTCGCGCGGCAGCCTGGCGCCGCCGGCGAGGGCGAGCGTGACGGTCTCGAGGTTTGCGACACCCGACGGCGGGCCCTCGGGATTGGCGAACTCGATGCGCTGCGCCACCGCGCCCGGTGTCGCGGCCGAGGCGAGGCCTGTGAGGGCAAACGCATTTTCCGCGGGCAGCACGGTGAAGCGCGTCACGAGTTCGTTCTCGCCGCGCGGCCCGGTGCCGATCTCGAAGATCACGCCCTCGCTGGTCGCGCCGGCATCGAGGCGCAGCCAGCACTCGAGCGTCCAGTCGGCTGCGCCGAGGTTCAGGCCCGAGTCGGTGGCGTTGGGCAAGGGCGCGCGGCGCAGGTGCGCGTCACCGGTGGTGGTGAGCGCGGCAAAGTGGGCGTTTTCCCAAGTCATCGGCGGCTGGGTGCGGCCCGGCTTCGACGGTGGCGGGCGCAGGCCGAACGACACCGCGCTGCCGCCGCTGTCCGCGTCCGCCGCCGCGCCCGACCCGCGCCACCGCATCGCGAGCGGCGGCGGCGGGATCACGCGGAGGGCGTGGCCGAATTTCCCCGGCGTGATCTCCGCGCCCCGGCCGAGGATCAGGAAGTGGCTGCCCGGCCCGGCGTCGCCGAGCACCGAGCTGGGATAGACGCCGCTCTGCTCGTCGAAGAGCCAGAGCGCGACGGTGTCGGCGCGGGCGGGCGCG
>JANOCA010000236.1:0-4325 GCA_031411915.1 Opitutaceae bacterium | reverse complement strand
GGGCCGGCGCCTACGCCCTCCCCGCCGGCATCCACACCCTCGAGATCGGCCACTGCGATCACCACCACGGCCATGATCACGGGCACGATCATTCGCACGAAGGCCATGATCACGGACACGGCGAGGATGGCCATCATCACCACCATCACGGCAATCCCGACGAACTCGACGTCGTGATCATGCCGGTGAAATCACTGGCCGAGGCCGACATCACCGCGGCGCGCGAAGCGGCCGTCCACGTCTTCGCCGACTGGGAGTCCCGCACCAAGGAAGGCGACTCCGTCGCCCCCGGCGCCACGCTCCATCGCCTGCTCCTCAAGAGTGGCGACGGCCGTTTCGCCCTGAAGATCGCGCAACCCGGCTTTTACCTCGTCTTCGAAAGCTGCGGCCACGATCCGCTGCACATCCGCATCATGGGCGAGACGGCGCGCCCGTGCTGGCAGCAGGATTTCCACGCCGCGCACGAGCACAACGAGTCGGTCACGAGCGTCGGCATCTCCTCCCCCGGCGATCTCGACGGCAAGAAACTCAACGACTGGATCAGCGAGCTGCTGCGCGTCCAAGGCGGCGACATCTACCGCATGAAGGGCGTGCTCGCCGTGAAGGGCACCCCGAAGCGCCTCGTCTTCCAAGGCGTCCACATGCTCTTCGACGCGACATTCGACCGCGAGTGGAAGCCCGGCGAGGCGAGGACCAACACCCTCGTCTTCATCGGCAAGAACCTCGACCGCGCGAAGCTGACGGAGGCGTTCAACGCCTGCCTCGCCTAGCTCCGGGGCCGCCGCTCGCCGCCGCGTCGCCTCGATTCACGCCGTATCTGCACCCGCTGCCCAATCGCGGAGGTCCGGCGCTCCGCAGCATCAAACCATCCCATTTATTCCAACGCTCACCCGCCCCCTGCGCGCCCTCGGCTTCGCCGTCGCGTTCTCCAGCCTCGTCGGGCGCGCCGTCGCCGCGCCCTACACTTACAAGGAGGCCAATAATTTCAGCGCGCAGTTGCAGCGCTCCTTCAACTCCACGCCGACCACCACCACGACGACGGTTTACAAAAGCACGATCACCGGCTCCGGCTCCTCGTCTTCTTCCTCCAACTCCCGCTCTGGAAGCTCCAGCTACGGCGGCTCGCGCGGCGGCGGCTTCGCCAGCCCGAGCGACAGCAATTCGTGGGGCATGCCCATGCGCCAGCCGACGCGCAGTTGGGGCTCCAGCTACGTGGCCCCACCCGACCCCGACGGTGATAAAATCGCCGCCGCCCAGCGCCGCACGTGGGAGCTCCCCGTGCCTCCCGTGGCCGACAAGGCGACGATCGCGCGCTACTACCGCTCCAAAGGCGTCTCCGCCACCCGCGCCGACCTCGCCGCTCAGGCCGATGTGACCGACCACGCGCGCACCGTCGCCAGCCGCGCCAGCGACGCCAAATGGGCCGCCTACGATCGCGAGCAGCGCCGCATCTCCACCTACCTCGCCGGGCAAAAAGCCGGCCGCGCCGCCTTCCTCGTCGAGCTCGCCGCCACCCGCTCCCGCGCCCGCGCCTCCAGTCGCGACGGCACCGGTGCCGGCGCCGATCGCGCACTCGCCAAAGCGTGGCTCGCCCTCGCCGGCAGCACCCAGATGTGGCGCGGCACCTACATCGAATACGATCCGCTCGCGCGGCGCGAAGCCGTGTTTTTCGCCGCACGCGCCGGCGTGCCTTGGGGCATCGTCTCAGCTTGGAGCGAAGCCGAGAGCGCCGGCGAGGATGCCGCCTACTGGCGCGACCAGAGCGTCCTCGTCGGCGATCTTAACGCCATCAAATCGGTCCATGACGACGCCCGCAAAAAAACCGGCTTCGGCTTCGCCCGCGCGGCGGCCCTTTTCGAGCACGCCCATCAGGTCATGCCCGCGACACTTCCGCCCGGCTATGAAGCCCGGCTCAACGGTGTGGCTCCCGTGCTCTGCGCCTATTTTCTGGCCGAATTCTACGCACACGGCGACGACACCCTGCCCGCCGATCCGGCCCGCGCGCTCGCGTGGCTGCGCCAAGTCCCGGTCACGCCCGGAGACGGCTGGGCCGAATGGAGCTACCGCCGCGCCGGCGCCCTCGAGAATTTTACCGGGAATATTCTCTCCGCCCGCGCCGTGGAAAAGGAACTCCTCGCCGAGTGGGAAAACCTCCTCTCCGGCCCGGCGGCCGGCAGTGCGCGCCGCGCCCTCTACTTGATTTACTTCGGTCGCAATCCCGCTTTCCCCACCTCCGCCGACCCCGCCAAGGCCCGCGCTCTCTTCCCCGAGGGTCCGGACGATGCCAACCTCCTGATCGAGGCCCGCGACTGGGTCGCCTGCGCCCAATACGAAAACCTTCCGCTCACCCAGAACGATTCGATTCCGGTTTTTCTCGGCCGCCTCTGGCGCGAGCGCACCGATGGCAAACGCGACCTCACCCGCGCCCGCGCCGCCTTCGAATACGCCCTCGCCCAACCGCGCAGCCGGAACCGCGGCGACGCCGCGCTCGCCCTCGCTGAAATCCAACTCGAACTCCGCGAGCACCACGCCGCCCAAGCCACCCTCGAAAAAGCCGCCACCACTCTTTGGGTCGACGGCTGGCAGGCCCGCGTCCGCCTCGCCCTCGGTTTCTACCGCGGCGAGTTTTCGGTCCTCAGCGAAAAAAAGGGCGACGAGCAGATGGCGCTTGTGAGCAAAGACCTGGCCGGGCTCTCCCGGCAAAACGCCGCCGCCTGGGGCGCGTTCATCCGCGAGTTCGAGTTTCAGCGCGTCTCCGCGCCTTTCCTCGCCCGCTTCAACCGCCTCGAGTCCCTGCGGCAGAACCTCAAAAATCCCACCGAGGAACATCTCGCGGACATCGCCCGCGAGCACCGCGAAAATCTCGCCGGCAGCCTGCCCGCCCTCCGCGCCCTCGCCCTCGGCGGCTACGCACCCGCCACACGCCTCTGGGCTATGCTCACCCTCAGCCCCTACGCCACGCCCACGCACGCCGACACCGGCCGCGCGAAGACGTTTCTCTTCCAAAGCGCCCTCGGCGGCGAAGCCCCGGCCGTCGTCGTCCTTGCCCAGCGCCTCTACCGCGACGCGCAGGAGGCGCGCCTCGCGCCCGACGCCACGCCCGCGCGTCTTCGCGACCAGTTCGCCGAGGCCACCGCGTGGCTCGAAGCCGCCTGGAAAACCGGCGACGAAGGCGCGCTCCGCCCGCTCTTCACCATCTACGACGAAAACCTTGGCGGCCTCGGCTCGGCCGAAAAAGCGGAGGAGTTCCTCCGGACGCTCGCCAAGTCCGGCGACAAGGAGGCCGCCGCCGAACTGGCCGAACGCGAATTCGCCGCGCTCCTTCCGCCGCCTCCCGCCGCCACGCTTACCCCGGCCCAATTGCAGACGGCCCGCGCCGAGCGCTTCGCCCTCGTCAAAAAACTCGCCGAGACCGACGACCCCGACCACCCCGTGGGCCGCCGCGAGCTCGCACGCATGATCCTCCGCGGCGACCAGGACGCCGCCTTCGCCGAAGCGGAGCGCGCGCTCGCCGCGCTCGTGCCCGCCGGCTCCAAGGCTACGCCCGCCGCGCACTTCACCCTCATCGAAAAACTCGCGGAGGCCGGCAACCCAGCCGCTCAACGCGAAGCCGCGCTCATGCGATTCCGCGGCGAAGGCACTCCCAAAGACGCCAGCGAACAAAGCGGCGAAGTCCTCTTCCTCCTCGAAAAATCCGCCGAAGCCGGCGACTTCACCGCCGCCCTCTGGCGCGCCAAAATCCAATACCTTGGCCTGTATCACGAAGCCGGCCAACGCGACGACGGCACAGTCATGCAGGACCGTTTTGAAGCGAACGATTTTCTTCACAATCTCGCCCACAACGGCTCGCCGCTCATGAAATACCGCGTCGGCCTGCTCTACCTGAACGACAAGAAGCGCGAGCCCGAATGCTTCCTCGAAGCCGAACCCGCCTTTCTCGATCGCGCGCACCTCCTGCTCGAAAAAGCGCGCGACGAAGGCGTGAAGGCGGCCGCCGAGCCCCTCGCGCAAGCCGCCGCTCAGCTCCGCCAGCAATCAAAGTAGGGCGGGCTTCAGCCCGCCGTTACGCACCGGTGATGCTTGATCGGGAGGCGGTCGGCAGGTGCCGGTTCACCCTGCCCCGCATGCGCCCGCAAAAAAGCCCGGGCCGCACGGCCCGGGCTGAGTGAAAACGAAAACGCCCCGTCGCTCAGACGATCTCGGACGGCGCCCAACCCTTGCGGTAGGTCGGGTAGATCATCGCATCGGCGGCAGGGTTGCCTGTCTTCATCGTGACCGGATCCCAGCCGAGCTTGCCGCCGATGGCGGTCGAGATGACGCCGAGG
>JANOCA010000235.1:0-1684 GCA_031411915.1 Opitutaceae bacterium | reverse complement strand
CCGTGACATCCCAAAGGAGACCATCGTGCGCTGGATCGCCCGCGATGAAGCTGAAATGGCCCGATTCGTGAGGGCGGGTAAGCGCAAGAAGAAGTGAAGTTCTTTCTTGAACGAGCGTTCTTTTAGCTGCGGCGGGTTTGTCGAAAGGAGCTTCGCGCTTTATCGTGGAGCAAACCGAAACGCAGGGATGGTTTCTGCTAACCGCGCCCTATCGCATCGAGGAAGCGTTGCGGAACGCGCGCAAGATTGGCCCCAAAGCGCCAGCCGCCTTGAGTCAGACAATTATTCCGAAACTCGACCTCGTGCCGACCGAACTCGCCTTCGACAAGGCGCTCGTTGGGCTTGCCTCGAAAAAATGGACATCAATTCAGGCAGCTTTGATGCTGTTTAGGGTTGTTCGTTTTTCGAAGGCCGCAGGGGAAAGATAACCCAACGAGCTGTGGCGCCTCGTTGTGTTGTAGAAGGTTTCGATATAGTCGAAGACGGCCAGTTCGGCGGCACGACGGCTGATGGGGGTGAGGTGGTCAAGTTCGGTTTCGGTTTTCAGCGTGCTCCAGAACGATTCCATAGCGGCGTTGTCGTAGCAATTGCCCGCGCGACTCATGCTACACACGATGCCGGCTGCGGTGAGAGCGGCGCGATAGTCGTGTCCGGCATACTGGCTGCCGCGATCGGAATGATGCAAAAGCCCGGACGGTGGCCGTCGGCCAACGAGTGCGCGCTGAAGGGCGGTCAACACCAAGCTAACGTGCAGGGTCGGTCCACACGCCCAGCCGACGACACGCCGGCTCCAGACGTCGAGGATCGCGGCCAGATACAGCCAACCCTCGGCAGTTGGCAGATAGGTGATGTCGGTCATCCAGGCGTGATTTGGGCCGGTGGGCGCGGGGCGCTCGGCGAGGAGGTTTTTGGCCGGTGGGTGCGCATGCCGGCTGTCGGTCGTGCGCGGACGACGGCGATGTTTTTTGCGGCCACGGATGCCCTCGCTTTTCATCAGGCGGGCGCAGCGGCGCTTGCTGATCGGTGCGCCCTCCTCACGCAGATCTTCGACCAGGCGGGGCGCACCGTAGATTTTCCGGCTGCGCCGGTGCGCCGCCACAATGCGGGCCGCGAGGTCAACGTCGTCACGTTGTCGTCGCGTCGGGCGCGCCTGCCCCCAGCGGTAATAGCCGCTCGCTGAGACCTCCAACAACTCGCACAGCAAGCGCACCGAGTGTTCGCCTTTCATCGTCTTGATCCGGGCATACCGCTCGCGGGCGTTTCGGAGAGGATGCCCAAGGATTTTTTTAGCACCGTCTCCCGCTCACGCATGCGCATGAGTTCGCCGCGCAAGCGCGCGATCTCCTCGTTCGCCGCCTCGAGCGAGGACGGCGCGCCGACGTCGGCCCCGGGCCGCGGCGCGTAGATCCGCCGCCACTCGTAAAGCACCGAGTCGGCGACCCCGAGCTCCTTCGCGATCGTCCGCACCGAGCGCGTGCCGTGCAGCGTTAGCTCCACGGCATGCCGCTTATACGTTTCGTCAAAATGCCGGCGGCCTCCGCCACCTGGCTGTTCCAATTTTTCTGCTTTCATGGTGTCTTTCATTTGTGCCCGTCCGTGCTCGCCGCCGTCGGGTCGCTTCCTGCGGCAAGCCCTTCGGCCCCTGTCCTCGGAAGCGACCCATCGGCTACACGTCAACGCGGAT
>JANOCA010000234.1:0-1965 GCA_031411915.1 Opitutaceae bacterium | reverse complement strand
GACGTGGACGAGGCATCCCGCCTCGTGCCTTTTGCCCGGGATGCCAGCGTTGCCCCGCCCCTCCGCCGCCGACCTGATCACGTTTGCCGCTGCGCTGCTCGCGCGCGCGGGACTCGATCTGGAAAAGGCGGAGGCGGTGGCTGAGATTCTCACCGAGGGCGATCTGCTCGGCCACTCCACGCACGGCCTCGCGCTGCTCCCCGCCTACCTTGCCGACATCGAGAAAGGGGCGATGACGCGCACGGGCGAGCCGCGCGTCGTCGCCGATTTTCCCGCGGCCGTCACTTGGGATGCGCAGCGCCTGCCCGGCCCGTGGGTCGTCCTCCGTGCGCTCGATCTCGCGATGACGCGCGCGGCGCAGCACGGTGTTTGCACCGTCGCGATTCGCCGCAGTCACCACATCGCCTGCCTCGCGGCCTATCTCCAGCGCGTGACCGAGCGCGGCCTCATGGTCCTGCTCACCTGCTCCGATCCGAATGTGTGCAGCGTCGCGCCGTTTGGCGGGCGCCGCGAGGTGTTCACGCCCAATCCCCTCGCCGCCGCGTGGCCCACGGCGGGCGACCCCGTGATCCTCGATGTCTCGATGTCGATCACGACCAACGCACTGACCAAACGCCTCCAGACTGAGGGTCGAAAATTTCCCGGCCCGTGGGCACTCACCGCCGCTGGCGAACCGACGAACGATCCTTCTGCACTCTACGCGAATCCACCCGGCACCTTGTTGCCGATGGGCGGCGTCGATCACGGGCACAAAGGCTACGCGTTTGCGCTGCTCGTCGAGGCGCTCACCGGCGCGCTCGCCGGCCACGGGCGTGCTGATCCGAAGGAAGGGTGGGGCGCCACGGTGTTTCTCCAAGTGATGAACCCCGCGTGCTACGGCGGTGCGGACGAATTTCGCCGGCAAGCCGAGCACGTCGCCGCGACGTGTCGCGCGACGCCGCCGCGCGCCGGCTTCGACCGCGTGCGGTTGCCGGGCGAGGCGGGTTTGCGTCGGCGCGCCGAGCAGCTTGCGCACGGCGTCGAGCTGCATCCGTCGATCGTGCCCGCGCTGGCGCCGTGGACGGTCAAGCTCGGCGTGGCCTTGCCGTGACGCCGCTCCTTCTCCACCGCTGTTTCCCTCATGACCACCGCCCAACTCCGCCGCGCCCGCGAGGCGCTCGATTCCTTCGCCGTTGAGACGCCTTCGTGGGGCTTTGCCGACACGGGCACGCGCTTCGGGAAATTCTTCCAGGACGCCGCCGCCATCGATCTGGGCGACAAGCTGGCGGACGCCGGCCATGTCCACGAGCTGACCGGTTGCTGCCCGACGGTCGCGGTCCACGTCCTGTGGGATTTCCAGCCCGGCGAGGATCCGAAGGCTGTCGCCCGGCTCGCGCGCAAACACGGTGTGAGGATCGGCGCGATCAACCCCAACCTGTTTCAGGACCAGTGCTACAAGTGGGGCTCCTTCGGCAACGCCGATGCCGCCGTGCGCGCGCATGCGCTCCAGCACTGCATCGAATCGATCGCGATTGGGAGGGCCGTGAACAGCGAGTATCTTTCCCTCTGGTTTGCCGACGGCACCAACTATCCCGGCCAGGAGAGCATCCGCGACCGCAAGCAGCGTTTTGAGGACGCCCTGCGTGCGTGCCACAAAAAACTCGGCCCGAAGCAGACGATGCTGGTCGAATACAAGCCCTTCGAGCCCGCGTTCTACGCGACCGACATCGCCGACTGGGGCATGGCCTTTCTCCTCGCGAAGAAAGCCGGTCCGCGCGCCAAGGTGCTCGTCGACACCGGGCACCACTACAACGCGCAGAACATCGAGCAGATTGTCGCGTGGCTGCTCGACGAGGACATGCTCGGCGGCTTCCACTTCAACGATCGTCGCTACGCCGACGACGATCTCACGCTCGGCTCCATCGACCCGTATCAGGTATTCCGTATCTTCCACGAGATTCACTTCTTCGCCGCCGATCGCGGCCG
>JANOCA010000233.1:0-5988 GCA_031411915.1 Opitutaceae bacterium | reverse complement strand
TCCGAGTAGCGGCTGCCTTCCTGCTCCATCAGGTAAAACTCCACGCCACCCACGGACTCGGCGGCAGCGATGAGTTCCTTCCACGGCGTCACGCCCTCGCCGAACAGGACGCGGTAGGCCTTCTCCTCCTCGCGGGTGCCGGGCGCCCAATCCTTCAAGTGGACGCTGCGGATGCGGCCGGGGTTGGCCTTGATCCAGGCGACGGGGTCCTCGCCGGCGGCGACGCAGGTGCCGACGTCGAGCTGGAGCACGAATTCCTTCGGGGTGTTGGCCGCGATCACGTCCATGATGCGCGTCTCGCCGTCGATCTTGGCCCACTCGGTGGCGTGATTGTGGAAACCCGCGGCGAGGCCGTGCGGGGCGAACTTCTCCGACGCCAGCGAGAACTGCTCGCAGGTCTTCTTCCAGCCCTCGAGGCCCTGCACGCCGCGCGGCGGCGAGGCGAGCACGATGATTTTTGAGCCGAGGATCTGGTTGAGCTCGATGGCACGGTCCATCGTCTCGCCGGCGGTGAGCGAGGGCACGCCGTTGTGCGTCGACCAGCATTTCAGCCCAAGATCGTCGATCATCGTGCGGACTTCCTTCGCGTAGGGAAATTTCCACTGGAAATAGGGCGAGTAGAACTCGACGACCTCGTAGCCCATCTTCGCGACGGCCTTGAGCGCGCCTGGCAAATCCTTGGTCAGCTCGCCGCGCACCGCGTAGAGCTCGATGCCGATGGGGATTTTTTTCTTCCCGGGCGTCGCCGCGGCGGCGGCGGCGCGGGCCAACGGCGCAGCCGAGTGGGCGGCGAGTGCGGCGGCCGCGAGGCCGGAGGTTTGGATAAAGCGGCGGCGGGAGAGGGGCGAGGCGGAGAGGTTGGGGTTCATCGTGGGGAGGAGAGAAAGCGGACACGGGGAGAGTCGGCTCGGCGAGGGAGAAGTTGCCCCATGCGGAATCGGCGTTGATCGCGCCCCGCATCCGCGCAGTCTGCCTGCGCCCACCGCCGCAACCCCGCGGCGACCCTCATGACCGTTTCGCCCGGCCCCACCATGAAACGCCGCCTGTCCCTTGCCCTGTCCGTCTTCACGGCGCTCGTCGCCGTTGCGCTCTCCACCCTCGCGTCGCACGCCGCGACACCCGCCACCGGCACGATCACCGGCCGCGTCACCAACGCCGTTACCGGGCACACACTGGGCAAGGCCCGCATCGCCGTGCAGGGCACCGACCTCGTCGTGCACAGCGACGACTTCGGCGGCTACCGGATCGTCGATGTGCCCGCGGGCGCGGCCACCCTCGAGGTCTTCTACACCGACCTCGATGCGCAGGCGATCGCGGTCACCGTGCCCGCCGGCGGCGAGGCCGCGCGCGACTTCGCGCTCACGAGCCGCGCGCGTTATGGCACGGCCAGCACGGGCGCCGGCGGCGTGGTGACGCTCGACCGCTTCACCGTCGCCTCCGAGCGCGAGACCGATGCGCGCGCCATCGCGACCAACGAGCAGCGCTTCGCGCCCAACCTGAAGAACGTGATGGCGACCGACGAGCTCGGCGACGTGCTGGGCAGCAACGTCGGCGAGTTCCTCAAGTTCATCCCCGGCCTCGCCGTCGAATACAGCGAGGTCGAGATTGTGGGCGTCTCGGTGCGCGGCATCGGCGGCGCGATGACAGCGTTCACCTCCGACGGCGCCTCGATGGTCTCGGCCAACGCCACGCCCGGGCGCACGTTCAACATGAACACCCTCGCGCTGAACAACATCTCCCGCATCGAGGTGACCAAGGTGCCCACGCCCTCGACTCCCGCCGACTCGCTCGCGGGCGCGGTGAACCTCGTCACGAAAAGCGCGTTCGAGCGCCCGCGCGCGCAGCTCAACTACGGCCTCACGCTCATCGCCAACAGCGAGAACCTCACGTTCCGAAAAACCCCGCACACCAACGGCGACCACCCCACGCGAAAAATCCACCTCGGCTGGGAGTTCGACTACACGCTGCCCGTGAACCGCGACTTCGGCGTCGTCGTCACCGGCATGCGCAGCGACAAATACAACGAGCAGCACCTCTCCACCACGCTGTTCAACGCCGGCGGCACCGGCACGGGCGCGACGTTTGCGCGGCCCTATCTCCAGCAATACACGCTGCAGGACGGCCCGCGCAGCCAGTCGCGCACCAACTGGGGGATCAAGGCCGACTGGCGCGCGACCAAGCACGGCGTCCTCTCCGTGAACGCGCAGGTCAACGCCTACAAGACCTACATCGGCACGCAGACCTGGGCGTTCAACGCCGGCACCGTCGCAGCGCCGCTGCCCGCGGCGGGCGTGCCGTTCAGCTTCACCGAAATGGAAACCATCGGCGCGACGGGCCGCGGCGGCGTCACGCTCAGCGGCGGCTCGCAGACTTTTCTCGGCGGCACGGATCAGTTCGGGCTCAAGTTCCGCCACGACGACGGCCGCTGGAAACTCGACGCCACCGCGAGCCTCTCGCTCTCCGACCGCTCGCGGCCCAACCCCGGCCACTTCGGCGGCATGACCACCACGCTCAACGGCACGCCCCGCGTCTCCCTCCGCGACATCGTCCTCGATCGCCCGCGGATCATCGAGGCCTTCGACGTCACCGGCCGCCCCATCGACTACTACGATCCCAGCAACTACTCGCTCACCACCGCGACGGAGCAGCCTTACAACAACCAGTCCGACCACCGCGCCGCCACACTCGCGGTGCGCCGGCGTTTCGGGTTCCTGCCGTTCCCCGCGTCGCTCGAGCTCGGCGGCACGCGCAACGCGCTCAAGGTCGACGCCCGCGTTCAGACGATCACGTGGACCTACGCCGGCCCCGACGGCAACACCGCCACGCCCGACTCCGCCGCGCCCTACCAGATGCAGTCCTACCGCAACCAGGACTCGCACTACGGTTTCGCCAACGTCCCGTGGGTCTCCGTCAACCGCGCCTACGACCGGCTCAACCTCTTCACGCAGACGCCGGCCAACCTCGTCGCCGCCGAGCAGTCGCGCATCACCGGCTCGGAGTTCCTGCGCGAGACCGTCACCGCCGCCTACGCGCAGGCGGAGGCGCGGCTCCTCCGCAACCGGCTCACCGTGCTCGGCGGCGCGCGCTTCGAGCGGACCGACGACTCCGGCCGGGGCCCGCTCGTCGACCTCGCGGCCGTCTTCGTGCGCAACCCCAACGGCACGTTCGCCCGCAACGCCGCCGGCCAGCGTATCCGGAAGGCGGAGGCCGGGGCCGCCGGCTCGATGGAGGAGCTGCGCCTCACGCGCCGGGAGCGCGGCTACGCCGTCACCCGCAGCTACGACGGCGTCTACCCGAGCCTGCACCTCAACTTTTCCGCCACGGAAAACCTCCTCGTCCGCGCCGCCTGGGCCCGCACCTACGGCCGCCCCGATCTCGTCGACGTGATCCCCAACGCCCAGTTCTCCGAGAACGACCTCAACGAGCAGGACCAGAACAACCCCGCCATCGTGCGCGGCACGATCACGGTGCGGAACACCGCGCTCCGCCCGTGGACCGCCGACAACTTCGACCTCTCCGCCGAATACTACACCGCGGGCGGCGGCATCGTGAGCGCGGGCGTGTTTCGGAAGGACATCCGCAATTTCTTCGGCACGCAGGTGCGCCTCGCCGATGTCGCGACGCTCGAGGAGCTCGGCCTCGACCCCGGCTTTGTCGGCTGGAACGTGAACTCCAAGTTCAACGCGGGCTCCGCGCGCATCAGCGGCGCGGAGTTCAACGTCCGCCAGTCGCTGCGCCAGCTCGGCCGCTGGGGCGCGCCGTTCACCCTCTTCGCCAACGCCACCGCATTGCGCCTTGAGGGCAACCGGCAGGCCGACTTCACCAGCTTCATCCCGCGCACCGGCAACTGGGGCGCGTCGTTCAACTGGAAACGCGTGAGCTTCGTGGCCCGCTGGAACTACCGCGGCCTCGACAAACGCACCGCGATGCCCGCCGTCGGCACGAATGCGTTCCAATACATCGGCGCCCGCACGAGCCTCGACCTCAACGGCTCCTACCAGATGACGAAGCGCCTCTCGCTCGTCGCCAGCGCCAACAACGTGCTCAACGTCCCGCAGGTGCTCCTGCGCTACGGCGACGAGACGCCCGCCTACGCCAGCCAGAACCGCACCTCCGAGTTCGGCCTCGCCCTCGCCCTCGGCGTGAAGGGTTCGTTCTGATTCCTGCCCCGGGCGTATTTTCAAAATGCCAGTGTCCTCTCATCGGATCTATGTAGGTCAGCTCGCTTGCGAGCGCGGCTAGGGCGCGCGGAAGCGCGCTGGCCTACCCAAACACCGCTTTGAAACCACGCCTTGGATTCTCGCCCTCTTCTATCTCTCCTTTCTCCCCCTCTCTCTCTTCTTCCATGCGCCTCCCGATTCTCCTCCTCACGCTCACCGTTTCCGTCGCGGTGCCCACCACCGCTCACGCCGCCGCAGCGGCTGCCGCGCCCCTCCGCGCCGGCGCCGCCACGAGCAACATCACGCCTCCCCTCGGCACGCCGATCGTCGGCGGCTTCGCGCCGTTCCCCGCGTCGGACGTGCACGACGAGCTGCACGCGCGCTGCCTCGTCCTCGACGACGGCCGCACCAAGCTCGCCTTCGTCGTCTGCGATCTGCTCGGGCTGAGCCGCGCGGTGAGCATCGAGGCGCGCCGGCTCATCTCCGCGGCCGCCGGCATCCCGCCGGAAAATGTGCTCATCTCCGGCACGCACACCCACTCCGCCGGCACGGCGTTCGGCGATAGCCGCTTCGCCTACGATCAGGCGCTCGACGACTACCAACGTTTCGTCGCCCGCCGCATCGCCGACGGCGTGCAGCGCGCCGCGAACCAGCTCCGCCCCGCCGAGATCGCGTTCGGCACCGCGGAGGCCCCGGAGCACGTCTTCAACCGGCGCTGGCACATGCGGGAGGGCACCGCGCCGCCGAGCCCGTTCGGAAAAGTGGAGCGCGTGAAGATGAACCCGCCCGCCGGCAGCAAGGACCTCGTCGAGCCCGCCGGCCCGGTCGATCCCACGGTGTCGTTCATCGCTCTGCGCGAGCCGGGCGGCCGGCCGATCTCGGTGTTCGCGGCCTATTCGCTGCACTACGTCGGCGGCGTCGCGGGCCGCGCGATCTCGGCGGACTACTTCGCGGTGTTCTGCGAGGAGCTGAAGCGGCTCGTCGCGCCGGCGGACGACGGCCCGCCGTTTGTCGCACTCCTCGCCAACGGCACGAGCGGCGACATCAACAACATCGATTTCCGCGGCGCCCGGCCGCGCGCCGCTCCCTACGAAAAGATCCGCCTCGTCGGCCGCGATGTCGCCGCCAAGGTCCACGCCGCCCTCGCGCGCGTCGCGTGGCGCGACCGCGCGGAGCTCGGCGCGCGCTACCGCGAGCTTCCGATCCAATGGCGCACCATCGGCCCCGAAGTCATCGCGTGGGCCAAGGAAACGGAGGCGCGCGCTCCGCGCCTGGAGCGCGGCGACATCCCGGTCGGCGCGAAGTGGCCGACGACGCCCGACTGGGTGCAGCGCCTGAGCTACGCCGCCCGCGTGCAAGTCCTCGCGCAGGCGGTCCAGCCCGCGCCAATTCCGCTGCAGGCTTTCAAGATCGGCGACATCAACATCGGCACCACGCCCTGCGAGACGTTTGCCGAGACCGGGCTCGAGTTCAAAAAACGCAGCCCGTTCGCGCACGCGTTCATGATCGAGCTGAACCACGGCTATTTTGGCTACCTGCCGCCGCCGCGGCATTTCGAGCTCGGCGGCTACGAGACGTGGCCCGGCACCAACTACCTCGAGCCGCAGGCCGCCGTGAAGATGCTCGCAGCGCTCCTCGGGATGTCGGCCGAGCTGCGCGGCACCGCGCGATGAGTCTCGGCGGCGCGTGGGGCGCATCCGAGGTGGAGCGCGTTGAGGGCAACGCGCACCACCACAAAAAAGCGCCGCAAATTTTCCGTGTCTTACCAAGGTTCCGCGGGCCCTCTGTGCGCATGACCGCCGTCGCCCTCGCCCACGTGCTGGTCGCC
>JANOCA010000232.1:0-8950 GCA_031411915.1 Opitutaceae bacterium | reverse complement strand
TCGAGCTGAACCGGAGCGCGCCATGGCCCGCAATTTCCGCCGTCACCGCGCCGCGCACCCGATCGCGGACCTCAACGTGACCAACCTGATCGACCTCGGCTTCATCCTGCTCGTGATTTTCATGATCGCGACGCCGCTGATGCATCAGGATCAGACCTTGCAGGTGAATCTGCCGACGGTCGCCTCGGCGAAGCAATCGCCCGCGACGAAGGAAAAATTCGTCCTGGTGGGCGTCAACGCCAAGGGTTTCTTCGTCGAGAACCGCAGCACCCCGCTCTCGCTGGCGGAGCTGCGCGAGCGCCTGCGCGCCTACGCCGCCGAGCCGAAGCAGCCGGTCATCCGGATTCACGGCGACGCCAGCATCCCCTACCAGAAAGTGGCGGAGCTGTTCACTGAGGTGCAGAAGGCCGGGCTCGCGCGCTTCAACCTCGACACCAAGGGGCAGCCCGACAGCCGATGAGCGCGGATTCGCAAAACGGCTTCCTGCGGTCCGTGGCCCTGCACGGTTTGCTGATCGCGACGGCTTTCTTTTCCGGCTACATCGCCGCGCCGACCGAGGAACCGCAACGCGTGCTCGAACTCGTCGCGGGCGAAGGTGACAACTTCATGGCCACGGAGGCGCCGGCACTTGGCTCCGAGGGTGGCGTGAAGCTGCCGACCCCGAAGGCACCGCCCACGCCCGTGGCTGTCGAACCCGTGCCGCCTGCGCCCACGCCTCCGCCTCCAGTGGTCACCCAGACGGCGCCCACGCCCCCGGCCGAGCAGCAGATTCCGAATTTCAAGAAGCAGATTCAGCGGGCCGTGGTGATCGCGGATTCGAAGGCCAAGCGCGAGATCGCCAAGGAGCGCGCCGCGGATAAAAAACGCGAGGAGGAGGAGCAAAAACGGCTCACGAAGGAGGAGTTTGACCGGCGCAACAAGGCAAAGTCCGCCACCACGCCGACCAAGGTGGCGTCGAACAAGGTTCAGAAAATCGATGCCGAGGGCATCGCCAAGGGGGTGGTCGGCGGCTCGACCGCCAACAAAGTCGGCGGCGCGGGTGGCAAGGCGCTCACGGCCAATCCGGACGATGTCATCGAGGCTTACTATGCCCTCTTCAAGACGAGGCTCCGCGCCGCCTTCGAGCCGCCTCCGGGGCTGAGTGATTCACTCAAGGCCACCTTCGAGTTCCGGAGCAACGCCGACGGCACGATCGTCGGCGCCCGCGTGACCCAATCCTCGGGCAGCGCGGAGTTTGATCGCGCCGTGCTGGAAGCGGTGGCGCGCGTGAAGATGCCGGCGCGACCTGACAAGAAGGCCGAGGCCCTGTCGTTTGTCTTCTCCATGCGCGAGCGGGACTGAGTTTGGAAAAAGTCCTTGCGTTCACGGGCGGAACTTTGATTTTCCTCGCCCCTCGCAAGTGTGAATGGGCTCTTAGCTCAGTTGGTAGAGCGCCTCAATGGCATTGAGGAGGTCAGGAGTTCGAGCCTCCTAGGGTCCACCACTTTTTCCCCGCCGCAGGGCGGGGATTTCTTTTTCCACGCATGACCGAAGCCGCCAAAGCGCCGACCATCCTTGTCATCGACGACGATGCCGAGATTCGCTACTCGCTGTCGCGGGTCCTTTCGTCGCGCGGTTACCAAGTGCTGGAGGCGCCCAATGGCGAGCAGGGCGTGGCCATGGTGAAGCAGGGGCCGGCGCCGGATCTCGTTTTTCTGGACGTGCGGATGACCGGCATGGGGGGCATCGAGGCGCTTCAGCACATCCGCTCCGCCAGTCCGCGGCAGCTCGTGGTGCTGATGACGGCGTTTGGCACGGCGCAGACCGCAATCGAGGCGATGAAATACGGCGCCTTCGACTACGTGATGAAGCCCTTCGATCCCGCGAAGGTGCTCTCGATCGCGCAAAACGCCCTCAAGGCCCACGCCGACCTACGCGCGATCGTGGACTACAAGCCCACGATCAACGCCGACGACTACCGCGAGGGCATCGTGGGCAGCTCGCCGGTGATGCAGGATGTGTTCAAGGTCATCGGCCAGGTGACGGCCAGCGATGTGACCGTGATGATCACGGGCGAAAGCGGCACGGGCAAGGAACTCGTCGCACGCGGCATCTGGAAGCACAGCCACCGCGCCACCAAACCCTTCATCGCGGTCAACTGCGCGGCGATTCCCGACAATCTGATCGAGAGCGAGCTGTTCGGGCACGAGAAGGGATCGTTCACGGGCGCGACGGTGCAGCGAATCGGGAAATTTGAGCTGTGCGATGCCGGCACCATCTTCCTGGACGAGATCGGCGACATGGCGCTCGCCACCCAGACGAAGATCCTGCGCGTGCTCCAGCAGGGCGAGATCCAGCGCGTCGGCGGCACCGAGACGATCAAGGTCGACGTGCGCATCCTCGCCGCGACCAACAAGGATCTCGAGGAGATGGTGAAGGCGAAGACCTTCCGTGAGGATCTCTACTACCGGCTCAACGTCGTGCGCATCAAGATGCCGCCCTTGCGCGAGCGCGGTGAGGACATCCCGCAGATCGTGGACTTCTGCCTGCAGAATCTGGTGAAGCGGAAAAAGACGCGCGTCTCCAAGGTCTCGCCCGAGGCCATGGCCGTGCTTGTTCGCCACAGCTGGCCGGGCAACGTCCGCGAACTGGAAAACGTCATTTACCGCAGCGCCGTCATCGCGCAGGGCGACGCGATTCTCGTGAAGGACCTGCCCATCGAGATCCGTGGCGAGCCGGAGTCAGGCGACGCGACGGCGAACGGCGCCGGCGCGGCGCCCGCGCTGACCCTCGCGGCGGCGCTGGATTTTGTCTTCGACCAGCTGAAGACCGGCGACGAAGCCGTGCTCAAGCGCGTCGAGCGTGAGCTCGTGGTCCGCGCACTGGCCGCCGACGGTGGCGACGCCGCCAAGGCGGCGAAGCGCCTTGGCCTCACCAAGGCCGAGGTGCAGAAGCGGGCGAAGGAGACGTGATGAGGCGTCCGTCCCGGCTCTCCCGAGCCGGGCTACATTTTTGTTGTAGCCCGCTTCGGTCGAAGCGGGACTTCGTTGCAGTTCATTTTCCCCATGAAAACCCCGTTCCGATTCCTCGCCATGCTGCTGGTCTCCGTGGTCGCGCTCTGCGCCGCGCCCGCGAAGAAAAAAGTCCTCTTCTTCAGCAAGTCCTCCGGCTTCGAGCACGACATCATCAAGACCCTCGACGGCCCGCGCTACGGCATGGCGTTCCGCGTGCTCCGCGAGCTGGGCGAAAAGCACAACATCGAGTTCACCTTCTCGAAGGACGGCAGCCTGTTCTCAAAGGACTACCTCGCGCCGTTCGACGCGTTTTTCTTCTGCACGAGCGGCAACCTCCTGCTTGCGAAAAACAATCCCGCGCAGGGTGACGGCAATCCGCCGATGACGCCGGCCGGCAAGCAGGCGCTGCTCGATGCGGTCGCGAGTGGCAAAGGTTTCGTCGGCACGCACAACGCCTCGGACACCTTCCACGCGGCGGGTAACCAGGACCACGGCCCGGCGCGCAACGAGCCCGACGGCGCCAACACCGATCCTTACGGCAAGATGCTCGGCGCCTCGTTCATCAAGCACGACGCCCAGCAGAAGGCGCGGATGATCATCACGGACCCGAAGTTTCCGGGCATGGCGGCGGTGCCCGCGGACTACGTGCTGCACGAGGAGTGGTATTCGCTGAAGAACTTTGCGCCGGATCTGCACGTGCTGATGGTGCAGGACACGAGCACGATGGACGGGCCGTCCTACCGACGTCCCAACTATCCGGCGACGTGGGCGCGCATGCACGGGCAGGGGCGTGTCTTCTACACGAACATGGGTCATCGCGACGACGTGTGGACGAATCCGATCTTTCAGTCGGTGCTGTTGGGCGGTCTGGAGTGGGCGCTGCGTCGAGTGGATGCCGACGTGACGCCGAACATCGCGAAGGTCGCGCCGCAGGCCAACACGCTGCCGAAATACGTCGCCCCGCCGCCGCCGAAGGAAAAGCAGGCGGCGAAGGAGTGAGCGACATTCTCCCTGTTTGTCATTGCGAGGACGGGGCAGCCGGGCGTGGCAATCCAGCTGGATTGCTTCGTCGCTGCGCTCCTCGCAATGACAAGCAGGTGAAATTTTGGCAGTGCTTCTAAAATGCCGGCGCCGATCGACTTCTGCCTCGCCTCGGGCAACGCGCACAAGGTCGCCGAGCTAAGGGCCCTCGCGCTCGCGTCGGGCTTGGCCGTGCGGATCCGATCCGCGCGTGAGTTCGGCGGCATGCCCCCGGTCGTGGAGGACGCGGGGACGTTTTTGGGCAATGCGCGCAAGAAGGCGCTGGCTTTGCGCGAGCGCTTGCCTTCGGAGATTTGGGCGCTGGCCGATGACAGCGGGGTGATCGTCGATGCGCTGGGCGGCGCGCCCGGCGTGGAGTCGGCCTACTACGCCGGTCCGCAGCACGACGCCGCCGCGAATCTCGCCAAGCTGATCGCCGATATGCGCGAGGTGCCGGCGGAGAAGAGAAGCGCGCGGTTCTATTGCCTGCTGGTAGCCATCGGTCCCGGCGGGGAGGAACGCGTGTTCGAGGGCGCGTGCGAGGGTCGGCTGCTATGTGAGCCGCGCGGCGGGGCGGGCTTTGGCTACGATCCGATTTTCACGCCGGAAGGATATGATCGCAGCTACGCCGAGCTGGGCGACGACGTGAAGAACACCATCAGCCATCGCGCGCGGGCGTGGGCGCAGCTGGCGGAGTGGATTTCGGGAAGGTAGGGCGGCGAGTCCCTTCGCCGCCTGGTCCGAGCGCATCATCGGCGCGGAACGGAGTCCGCGCCCTACCTATGAAGGTTTCCGATTCTGCGCGTAGATGACGGCGGCCTCGGCGCGGCGGGAGACGTGAAGCTTCTCGAAGACGGTCGCGAGGTAGTTCTTCACCGTCTTCTCGGTGAGGCCCATCTTCGCTCCGACTTCCTTGTTGGTGTTGCCTTCGGCGATGAGCGCGAGGACGCGCGTCTCCTGCGGAGACAGGCTGGCGAGCACGTCACGCGTCGGGCCGCCGGCGCGAGCGAGGCGCATCACGCGGGCGGTGATGGCGGGATCGAGGGTGGACTTGCCCGCGGCCACATCGCGGATCGCGTTCACCAGGCCGCGGCCGTCGATTTCCTTCAGCAGGTAGCCGTGGGCGCCGGCGCGGATGGCGTCGTCGACGACCGTGTCGTCGAGCACGGAAGTGACGATGAGGATGCGCACGTCGGGCGTGGACTTGAGCATGCGGCGACAGGCGTCGATGCCGGTGCCGTCGGGGAGACGGATGTCGAGCAGCACGACATCGGGCTTGAGTCGGTCGTTGGCGGCGACCGCATCAGCGACATTCGGGGCCTCGCCCACGATCTCAAAGGTGGTTTCTAGGCCGAGGAGGGAGCGCAGTCCCGCGCGGACGACCTCGCTGTCGTCGACCAAAAGGAGGCGAAGGCGTGGAGCAGCGGCGGTCATGCGGCGGGATTGGGGCCGAGGATCGGCAGCGTGGCGAGCACGCGGGTGCCACGTCCCGGCGCACTGGTAACGTTGAGCACGGCGCCGAGCGTGGCGGCGCGGGCGCGCATATTGCCGAGGCCGTGGCCGCTGCCGCCGAGGGCCGGGTCGAAGCCTGTGCCGTTGTCCTCCACCAGCAGGCTCAGCTCGCGATCGCTGTGCGCGAGGCGGAGCGTGATCACGCTGGCGCGCCCGTGGCGGAGAGCGTTGCTCACGGCCTCGCGCGCGATCTGCAGGGTCTCCACGGCCTGCTCGGGTGAAAGCAGCGCCGCGGCCTCGTCGTCGATCGCTAGCTCGAGGTTGGTGTCGCGGTCCGCGGCCAGCTCGGTGATCGCGGCGGCGAGTGCCTGGGCGAAGCCGGCGCGGCGGAGGTTTTCCGGGGCGAGGCCGACGATGTAGGCGCGCACGTCACGGATCGTGGTGTTGAGGCTCACGCGCATCTGATCGAGCCGCTGCTCGGCGTCGGCGGGATTTGATTTCACGAGGGCGCGCACGGTCTCGACGTTGAGCCCCGTGGCGTAGAGCGACTGGATAATGCCGTCGTGCAGGTCGCGGCCGAGGTGGATTTTCTCGTCGAGCGCCTGCGCGAGGAGCTGTTGCTTGAGATGCGCGTCCTCCTCGGCGCGGCGACGCACGTCGCGCTCGCGGTTCAGCTCCTCGCCCTGCGCGACGGAGGATTCGGCGAGCTTGGCGAGGGTGCCGACCTCGGTGCGCGTGGCGGTCAAGGTCGCCTGCGCCTCGCCATCGCGGGCCGGCCGGAACGTCTGCAGCATGATGAGCGTGACCGCGAGCGCGAGCGCGCCGGTGGCGAGGCCGAGCGCGATGCGCTGCGAGAGCACGCGGGCGCGGGCGGGATTGGGCGCGGTTTCGCCCGCCGCGGCCGGCCTCGCGCGAGGCTCCGGGCCGGCGTCCTGCCACAGGGGCACCGCGAGCAGGCCGGCGAGGGCGAGCAGCACAATGAAGAGCGCCATCGCTACGAAACGCGGCAGGGGATTCATGCGGAGTCGCGACGCAGCGTGGCGCGTGGCGCGGGTGCGTCAAAACTTTCGACATTTCCCGCGACGGGCGTTTTCTTGTCCGACTCGACATGAAGTCCTTCTACATCACGACCGCCATCGATTACGTGAACGGTTCGCCGCACCTCGGCCACGCCTACGAAAAGGTGCTGACGGACGTGATTGCGCGTTTCCGGCGGCAGATGGGGGACAAGGTTCATTTCCTGACCGGCGTCGATGAACACGGGCAAAAAGTGCAGGCGAGCGCGAAGAAGAAGGGCATACCGCCCCAGCAATTTTGCGACGAGGTGTCGCAGGAGTTCCGCGCCTTGCTGCCGAAGCTTAACATCACGAATGACGACTTCATCCGCACCACCGAGACGCGGCACAAGACCGTCGTGCGCGCCGTGCTCCAGCAGCTCTTCGACAAGGGCGAGATCTACCAGGCGGAATACCGCGGCTTCTACTCCACGCGGCAGGAGCAGTTTCTCCAGGAAAAGGACCGCAACCCCGACGGCTCGTGGCCCGAGCTTTTCGGCGAGGTGACCGAGATCGTCGAGTCGAACTACTTCTTCAAGCTGAAGCAGTATCAGGCGTGGCTCGTGGAATTCTACGACAAGAACCCGAACTTCATCTTCCCCGCCTTTCGCCAGAAGCAGGTCGTCGAGTTCCTGAAGGAGCCGCTCAATGACCTCTGCATCTCGCGCCCGCGCGAGCGGCTGGAGTGGGGCATCCCGCTGCCCTTTGACGAAGGCTACGTGACCTACGTCTGGTTCGATGCGCTCATCAATTATTACTCCGCCGTCGCCGATCTGCCCGGCGTCTGGCCGGCGACGTATCACGTCATCGGCAAGGACATCCTTGTGCCGCCGCATGCCGTCTACTGGCCCATCATGCTGCACGCCGCGGGGCTCGCGCTGCCGCAAGGCATCATCGCGCACGGCTGGTGGCTGCAGCGCGGCGCCAAGATGTCGAAAAGCACGGGCAACGCGCTCAACCCGCTCGATCTCGTCGAGGAATTCGGCGTCGACGCCTTCCGCTACTTCCTGATCCGCGAGATGAACGTGGGGCAGGACAGCGACTTCACGCGCGAGCAATTCCTCGTGCGCTACAACAGCGAGCTCGCGAACAACCTCGGCAACCTCGTCAACCGCACGCTCAACATGACGACGCGCTTCGCCGCCGGCACGCTGCCCGCGGCCGATGCGGCGGCTGAGGAAGAGCTGGAGAAAAACCTGCGCGCGCTGTGGACGAAGACGCGCGACGAGATCATCCCGCTCTGCGAGGATTTCCAATTCCACACCGCGTTGGAGCGCACGATGGTCTTCCTGACCGAGACCAACGCCTACATCGAGAAGCGCGCGCCTTGGAAACTCGGAAAGTCCGCCGAGCCGAAGGATCAGGCGCTCCTGCGCACGGCGCTCGCGACGATGGCCGAGGCGTTGCGCCTCGCCGTCGCGGCGATCCAGCACGTGACGCCCACGACCGCGGAGAAAATCCACGCGGTGCTCGGCTATACGCCCGGGAAGGAATGGCGCGCGGAACTGGAATGGGGCGCGAAACTGAACGACGCAAAAGTCGCGCCCGCGCTGGTGCTGTTCCCGCGCCCGGCGCCGCCGGAGAAAGCGGCGACCGCAAAAGGGTAGGGACGCCTCTCCGAGGCGTCCTGGGTTTTCGGGCGAAACGCGCTGGAACCCAGGCCGGTTCGGAGAACCGGCCCCACCTCAAGTCATGACCATCCTCCCGATCAATCCCGCGGACAACGCCTCGCCCGAGGCGCTGAGGGCGTTCCTGGCGCAGTGCCGCGCTGCAGCCGTGCGCGACGGCCACGCCAAACTCGTGAGCATTTCGCTCGCGGTCGATGCGCTCGATCCGCTGGCGGTGCTCGAGTCGATCTTCGAGCCGGGCGAGCCGCATTTCTACGCAGAGCGGCCGGCGATCGGCACCGCCATCGCCGGAGCCGAAGTCGCCGCCAGCTGCGAGGCGCGGGGCCCGGAGCGTTTCGCTGAAGTGCAGCGTTGGGTGAACGAGACGCTCGCGCACACGATCGCGGTGGGCGACGTGAACGCGCCCTTTGGCGGGCCGCATTTCTTCGCGAGCTTTGCCTTTCATGGCGAGGTGGAGCCGGGCGAGCCGTTTCCCCCGGCGTATGCCTTCGTGCCGCGCTGGCAAGTCGCGCTCGCGGGCGAGACGACGACCGCGGTCGCCAACCTGCTCGTCGCGCCCGATGCCGATCTCGACGCGCTGGCGCAGCGGGTGTGGCGCGCGCACGGGAAGTTCAGGAATTTCGACTACGATGGTTCGGATGAAGGCGGGGCGCCCTCACCCCGCGTCCCTGCCGCGCGGGGTGTGGGGCCCCCGCCTAAATACGCACCACCATAAAAGAAATACCTGAAAATGCCGTGGGCGCGCCACACCCGCTGCGCCAGCGCGTCGAGATCGGCATCGGGCGCGTCGAGGAGGGTGGGG
>JANOCA010000231.1:0-2999 GCA_031411915.1 Opitutaceae bacterium | reverse complement strand
CCTGCCCGCCGGTTCAGGACGTGCGTTCAAACCTCGGTGGGCAGGGACGCCCGCCGCTACAACCGAGAGCGTCCGCAAGCTGGCCGCACGAGGAGAAAGGCGTTGAGCGTTCATGGCGCGTCAGGCTTCGAGGCGGACCTTGGGGTTGAGCCACGCCTGCACGACGTCGACCAGGAGGTTCAGCGCCATGATGAGCACGGCGTAGAGAATCACGGTGCCGAGCACCAAGGTGTAGTCGCGGTTGAACGCGCTGTTCACAAACTCGCGGCCGATGCCGGGAATCTGGAAAATCGTCTCGATGACAAACGAGCCCGTGAGGATGCCCGCGACCGCCGGCCCGAGATACGAGATCACGGGCAGCAGGCCGCCCCGCAACGCGTGGCGGGTGACGACGCGGAATTCCGAGGCGCCCTTCGCCCGCGCGGTGCGGATGAAATCCTGGTTGAGCACCTCGAGCATGCCGCCGCGCGTGAGCCGCGAGATGGGCGCCGCGTAGGCGAGGCCGAGCACGATGGACGGCAGCACGCGATCGAGCGGGCCATACCAGCCGGAGGCGTTGAACCACCCGAGGTGGATCGCAAACGCGAGCACGAGCAGCGGACCGACGACGAACGTGGGGATCGAGATGCCGGCCATGCCGAAGGTGGAGGCCGTGTAATCGACCCAAGTGTTGCGGCGCACGGCGGCAAGTGTGCCGAGGCTGATGCCGAGCAGGAGCGCGAGGCTCAGGGAAAGCGCGCCGAGTTCGGCGGACACAGGGACCTTGTCGGCGATGATCTCGTTGACGGTGCGGTTGGGATACTTGAACGACGGCCCCAGATCGCCCTGCGCGAGGCTGCCGAGGTAATCGAGGTATTGCCGCCAGAGCGGCTTATCGAGGCCGTAGTGCGCCTCGAGGTTGCGGAGGATCTCGGGCGTCACGGCCTTTTCCGCCGTGAAGGGTCCGCCCGGCACGAAGCGCAGCATGAAGAAGGTCGCGGTGATGACGAGGAACAGCGCCAGCAACGATTGCAGGAAGCGCGACGTGATGAAGCGGAGCATGAGGGCGACTTGTCAGATGGCAGAAGCCGCGGGCGGCTCAAGGGCGAATCGGTCGGGGTAGGGCGCGCACTCCGTTGCGCGCCGCGGTGGCCAGCGGAGTGGCCGCCCTACCTTTCAGCCGCGCGCGGCGTCTCTCACGGCGCGATCGAGATGAACTTGTAGGGGTGGTTGTCGAGGAGCGTGGGATAGTAGCCCTGCACCTTGGGGCTCAGCGCATGGACGCGCATGTAGTGGTAAATCGGGATGATGGGCAGCTCGTCGACGAGGATGGCGTCCATCTTCTGGTAGATCTCGTAGCGCTCGGTGTCGTTCTTGGCGGCGAGAGCCTGCTTGAAGAGTTCGTCGTAGCCGGCGTGCGACCAGTTGGTGTCGTTGTTGCCGTTCCCGGTCACCCAGAGTTCGAGGAAGCTGTGGGGGTCCACGTAGTCGGCGATCCACCCGCCGCGCTGGAGGGTGAAATTCTTGGTGTGCTGCATGTCGAGGTAGACCTTCCACTCCTGGTTCAACAGGCCGATGTCGGCGCCGAGGTTGCGGCGCCACATCTGCTGGATGGCTTCGGCGATGGCGCGGTGGTTTTCGGACGTGTTGTAGAGCAGCTCGATTTTGGGCATCCCCTTGCCGTCGGGAAAGCCGGCTTCGGCGAGCAGGCGTTTGGCATCAGCAAGCGTGCCGGTAAGCTTGGCGCGCGGCGTGTAACCGGCGGTGCCGGGATAACTGACGGCATAAGCAGGGCGCTGGCCGCCGCGCGTGACCTTGGAGACGATGGCCTCGCGATCGATGGTGAGGGCGAGCGCTTGGCGCACGCGTTTGTCGTTGAGCGGAGGGCGAAGGACGTTGCAGCGGTAGAAATAGACGCCCAGGTAGGGATCGATGCGGAGCGATTCCGGAAAATCGCGGCGATAGACATCGATCTTGGCGTTGGGTAGCTCGTTGGTCTTGTGCAGCGCGCCGGTGCGGAACATGCGTTCCTCGGTCGAGATGTCCTCGGTAGGATAGAAATGGATCTCGTCGAGCTTCACTATGGCGGCGTCCCAATAATGCGGGTTGCGCGCGACGACGATTTTTTGATTGGGCAACCACTCCCTCAGCAGGAACGGCCCGCTGCCGACGAGGTTGCCGAGGCGCGTCCACGCCGTGCGTTTCTGGCCGAGCGGGCCGAATTTCGCGATGACTTTCACCGGCACGGGCGTCCACGCGTAGTGGCTCGCGATGATTTTCATCAGGTAGGGGGCGGGATTCTTCAGCGTGACGACCAGCGTGTGGGCATCGGGGGCCTTGAAGCCGACCTGCGCAAAATCGGTGATCTTGCGGTCGTAGTATTCCTTCGCGCCGACGACGTAGTCATAGACGAGGTAGGCGTATTCGGAGGCGAACTCGGGCGTGAGCATGCGCTTGTAGGAGAGCACGCAATCCTCCGCCGTGATCGGGGAGCCATCGGACCACTTGCCATTCTTGCGTAGGTGGAAGGTGTAGGTCTTGCCGTCGGACGAGATCTCCCAGCGTTCGGCGAGGCCGGGCACGGGGCTGAGGTCCTTGGGGTCCTCGGCGGCGAGGCCCTCGAAGAGCGCCATCATGAGCTTGTGCTCGGGCACGCCGGTGATCGCCTGCGGGTCGAGGTCCTGCGGCTCAGCGCCGTTGCCGACGTGCCAGATTTGCGGGACGGTGCCCGAGGCCGTGGCGGTCGCGGTGGACTTGGCGGCGGCGGGGGCGGAGGATTTTTTCCCGCAGCCGGCGGCGAGGAGCGTGGCGAACGTGAGGAGGGCGACGAACGGGACGCGGGTGCGAATGAGCATGGGGTAACTGAATGACGGGGACGCGCGGGGGCAAGCGCTAGGGTGGGAAGACGATCGGTGGGGAAAACGGGGTTGTCGGAGCGCGGCGAGCGCGGTTGAGTGCGCGCATGGCGGTCGAGCTACAGTGCGGCGCGAAGCGGGTGAGGATGCTCGTTGCGTGCGTGG
>JANOCA010000230.1:0-2056 GCA_031411915.1 Opitutaceae bacterium | reverse complement strand
GCGCGCCTGATAGACGTAGAAAATCTCGTAGGCGGCGTTGATGTTCCCGAGGAAGGCCGCGTTGTAGTAGATATTCTTCCCGTATTCCGTGGCGAACTTGGCGCGATCGGAACCGAGGAAGAAAAGCCGCTGGCCGTCGAGCTCGCCCATGAAATCGGGGACGACGTTGGCGTAGTCGGCGCTGCGGACCGCGTCGTGATTGTAGTGCAGCTCGTCGAGGATCTTGGTGAGGGCGGTCGCCTCCTGGCCAAGGGTGGTGGAGGTGGAGAACTGCTTGCGATCGCCGCTCTGCGCGCTGACCGCGACAGAGCCTAGGGTGGCGATGAGGGCGAACGCGGTGAAGCAAGAGCGGAAGACGCGATTCATGGCGGGCTTGGATGCTTGGTGCGGGAAATTGTTTCCGGGATGACGGGGATTTGTCAGCGACGGGGGATCTTGTCCTTGGCGTCGTCGAGGAGGCGTCGCTCGACCGGCGTCAGCGACCCGAGGCCGTGGCTGTTGATCTTGTCGAGGATGCGGTCGACCTCGGCCCGGATGTCGGCCGGCGAGGTGGCGGGGGGCGCGAGGTCGAAGCCCGGCGCCACCGGCTCCGCCTGAGCGGGGGCGGTGCCGGGCAGCCAGCTCGGTCTCGCGGGACCGTCACGGTCCTCGGGATTGAACCAACGCGCGTGGTGGATCCATCGCACGTAGAAGAAGCCCGCGAGCATGCCGCCGAGATGCGCGGAGTGGGAAACCGTCAGGTCCAGCGGCAGAGCGGTGGCGGGCAGTTCATGCAGGAAGAGCCCAATGAGGTCGAAGCCGAGCCAGACGAACGCGATGTGTTTGAGCTTGGGCGTGACCGGCCAGAGGAAGAACAGGAGAAAGTCGATCCGCTGGTTCGGATTGAAGCAGGCCAGAACGATGAACAGGCCGCTGACGGCGGCAGTCACCCCGACGTGGGCGTCGCCGGGGCGATGCCAGTGGAGCGCGAGCCAGGCGAGCGCCCCGAGGATGTTGGTGGCGAGAAAAAGGCCCGTGAACCGCCGCGACCCGATCAACGGGATGAGTTCACGGCCCAGGAAGAATAGCAGGAGGCCGTTGGCCAACGCATGAAAGACAAACCGCGTGCTGTGGAGAAATCCGTGCGTGAGCAAGGTGCCGCCCCAGCTGGCTTGCAGGCTGGAGGCGCTCAGGCCCGCCAGTCCGGTGAGGCGGTCGCCCGTTCCCTCAAGCCAGGAGCCGACCGTGATCTGCACCAGAAAGCCGGCCCCGATCGCGGACAAAAGCCAGATGAGCGTGGACGTTTTTTCCCGATGGTATTCGCCCCGCATGTAAGGCCGCTCCGCAAGCATCGGCGGACCCTAGCGGCGTGGTGACCAAACACAAGCCGGCACCATGAAATCCTTGCGGATGACGAGCGCCGCCCGCCGGCTCCGACTAATCCCGAGCGTCGGGGAGGGTGCCCGCTTGACACTCACTCGGGACATCGCTTTGTCCACCGTCCATCCTATGGCGAACAAAGCTGACAAATGGCCCCACAACGCAGGCGGAAAATTCTACGTCGATCAACAGTGCATCGACTGCGATCTATGCCGCGAGACGGCGCCGTCGTTCTTCACGCGCCATGATGAGGGTGGCTACTCCTTCGTCCACAAGCAGCCGACGTCCGAGGAGGAAATCGCCCAATGCATGGAGGCTCTCGAAGGCTGTCCGGTTGAGGCCATCGGCAACGACGGCGACCAGTAAAACAGCCGGTGCTGCGGCGCCGGACGCGCGTCTCTCGCGCAGGACCTTCGACCCCGGTGGCGACGCCGGGGTTTTTCGTTTCCTGGCTGGGTCGTCTTGTTAAGGAATGGGATGCGATGACATAAACAGAGGCTTGTTTTTGACCATGCCGCTGCTACGCGTGCAGGCGATGAAACGTCTGAGTCTCATGCTCTGCGCTGCGCTGCCTGGCGCGCTGTCTGCGCAAAATGCGGTCAACCTCCCGGAGGTGACCGTCTATTCGCCGCGCGTGGCGAATCAGTCGCCCGCGGGCGCGTTTGCGATGCCGGTCTCCGCCCTGCGCTACGAGCCA
>JANOCA010000229.1:0-2826 GCA_031411915.1 Opitutaceae bacterium | reverse complement strand
GAGCCGGCGGGATAACCGCGCGGCTCGCCGCGGAACGGGCGGCCGATGTTCGCCTGGCGAGGGGAGAGCGAATCGCCGAAGGCAAACGCGGTCGTGGTGCCGGCGCGGCAGGCGTATTCCCATTGCGCCTCGGTGGGCAGGAGAAATTCCCAGCCTGCGGGCAATTCGCCGCTGGCCCGTCCCTCGCGCGTGAGCCAGCGGCAGAAATCCTCCGCATCGATGTAGCTCACCCAATAAACTGGAAAATCATCGCCGCGTCCGGCGACATCGGCCTCGCGCGCGAGCGGCCGGAACCGCCGCCACTGGATCTGCGTGACCTCGAACTTCCCCATCCAGAATCCGCGAGTGAGCGTGACCTCCACCTGCGCCTCGTCGGCGCGACGACCGGGCTCGGAAGGCGGGCTGCCCATCAGGAACTTTCCCGGCGGGCACCAAGAGAGAGCGAGACCGAGCACCGTGCGACCGGCGCCAGCGTGCTCGCCGGCGAAGGTTGTCGGGGCCGCGGGGGCGGCCAGCCCGTCCGCGGCTCCCAAGAGCGCGACGACGAGGGCGAAGATGCGGGCGACGCGACTCATGGAAGATCAGGTCGGCACCGCGGTGGCGAGATCAGCATGGCACCCCTCCGCCGTCGCGATCGGAATGTAGCCGGGGCGGCGCGAGATCTGGCTGCTGAACTCGACGGCTGCCGCGCCGCGGAAGTCAGAGTCGCCGAGCAGGCGAAGGGGCCCGCGGAGATCCATCGTGCGCTCGCCGGGCAGCAGGGGCGGCACATCGGGGGTGGAAAAATCGCGTGGCTCAAAATGTCCCCTTCACCCCCATCGTCCACAGCGAGCCGAAGTCGGCGACGACCTGCCGCAGGCGCGCGACGACCGGCGTGCTCGGGCCCGCGATCTCGAGTTCGTCGTAGGTGTGGGTGAGGTTGCGGAGGTTGGCGAAGACCGCGACGCGCTTCCACACGCGATACTCGACGATCAGGTCGGTCACGAGGCGCGTGTTGCCCCACTGGTAGGTGCCGGGCTCGATGCTCGTGCCGGTGGCGACCGCGCCGCGGCGGGCGCGGCCACGGTAGTTCCAGTTCAGGTGCAGCGTCACGCGCTCGCGCGTGAGGCTCGCGCCCCAGCTGGCGCTGCGCGGGATGAAGCCGGCGAAGTTGGCCGTCGCGTCGCCGAGCGCGCGCTGCGAGCTGATGTTGCCGAACACCTGCACGCCGCGCGCCCAGTGCGGGAGAAACGTGAGCGCCTGCTTGTAGTTCGCCGTCACGCCCTGCGTGCGCACGCGGGTCGTGAGATTGCGCTCGGTGGCGACGTCGTAGTTGCCGTAGATGTCGGGATCGAGGCCGTAGTTGGCGAGGAACTCAGCGTCGGGGCGGAAGACGGAGTCGGCGAAGAAGTCGCGGAACTCGCGGCGGAACGCCCCGAGGGAAAACTGGCCCACGCCCTCGAAATAATACTCGAGGCGCACGTTCACGGTGCGCGCGCGCCACGGCTTGATGGCGGTGTTGTTGACGGAGATCCGGTTGGTGTTCGACGGGAGCTGCTCGGTATCGGGCAGCGTGACGCCGCCGGAATATTGGATGAAATCCGGCCGGCCGATCGACGTGTAGAGCGCGGCCCGGGCGACGAGGTTTTCGCGGACGTTGTAGCTGGCGTTGAGGCTCGGGAAGAGGCGGAGGTATTCCTTCTTCGCGCTGCTGCCGCGGTCGAGGTAGGTGAGTTGCGAGACGCCGAGCGCGTCGGTCGTCGGCACGATCAGCACGGGCTGCACGCCGGCGCGCGCAGGGTCGCCGTCGATCACGCGGCCCGACGGGTCGCGCCGGAAATTGCGCGTGGGATCGGTGAGCGGGCCGGCGGCGGCGATGTTGGTCTGCTCGGCGCGCACGCCGCCGACGAGCTTGAGGCGGTTGTTGAGGAGAGTGAGGTCGCCGCGCAGGTAGGCGGCGGAGACGATTTCCTCGGCGACGTTGGAGAGGCTGACCTCGGAGCGGTAGAGCGTGTTGGCATTGGGCGCGCCGAACTGCGCGGGGCTGGCGCGGAGGTGCGCGGCGAGCAGGCCGCTGGAGATGCCGTGGATGCGCGGGAAGCCGTTCACGAAGATGCGCCGGCCGTGCGTGGGATTGGCAAACGGCAGCGCGAAATCATCGCTGCCGGCGGTCGTGGTGCTCGCGACCCCGTTGGGGCCGAGGTAGGTGTAGGCGGCGCCGAAGCCGCGGCCGTCGCGCTCGACCTGCCGCACGTCGAGGCCGGCCTTGAGCGCGAACGGCACGGGCCAGAGGAAATCGCGGCGCGCATTCGCGAACACGCTGCGGCGGGTGTCGTCGGTGGCGCGCATCGAGCCGTTGGCGGCGGTGACGACATAGTTGCCGATCGAAAACGGATCGAGGGGCGCGCCGGTCGTGCCGTCGGCCACGGTGATGCGGCCGGGGCGCAGGTAGCTCACATCCTCGAACGACACGGTCACATTGCCACGGCGCGAGGTGGTGGTGCCAAAGAGGCCGTCCTGGAGGTTGCGCGTGCGGTTGCGCGCGCGGGCGTAGGCGGCGCCGACCTCGGCCTTCCACACCGGGCCGTCGTGCCGCCACGTGAGCGAGGGCAGGTAGCTCCAGTTTTCGCGGAGGCTGCTCGTGGTGCCGAGCTGCACGAAGCCCTGGCCGGCGGCGCCGCGCACGGTGTTGGTGGAGAATTGCCCGGCGAGCACGCGGCCCACGTCCGTCGTGAGCGTGACGTGGTCGATCACGACATCGAACGACGAGTATTGCAGGCCGAACGCGAGGCGGTCGCGCGGCGTGAGCTTGAAATCGATCGTGCCGGAGAGCGAGTCGCGCGCGGC
>JANOCA010000228.1:0-4550 GCA_031411915.1 Opitutaceae bacterium | reverse complement strand
TAGACCACCCTTGCGCCGCCCCGCGTGCCGCGGCCCTTGGCGGCCCAACGCAGCTTGCGGCATCCGCCCGAGCCCGGAATCACCGCGCCAGCCTCGGGCCGGGCAGCGAGCGCCTGCATGAGCGCAAACAGCTCGTCTTCGACCAGCAGCCGATCGGCGGCGGCCGTGAAGTGTGGATCCTCGACAAACGTGATCACGGCGGACAACTACTTCAATGAAGTAGTCCGCGCAACCCCAATCCTCGCCGCCCGCCGTGGTCCCACGCCTCGCCCTCCAGCTCTACCGCTTCGCCGTCGTCGCGGTGATCGCGTGGCTCGTGCGCGATCTCGCGGTGCGGCAGCGGACGCAGGGGGATGCGCCGGTCATCGTCGAGGAAGTGAAGCCGTTTTTTCCCGAAGCCGTCACGCTGCGGCCCGACAGCTCGGCGCGCGACGGGCTCTTCATCCTGGACCGCGCGGGGCGCGAACTCGGCTATGTGGTGCGCACGTTTCCACACGCGCAGGACCTCATCGGTTACGCCGGCGCCACCGACACGCTCGTCGTGCTCGACCGCGACTGGAAAATCGTCGGCCTGAAAATCCACGGCTCCGAGGAGACCGAGGACTATGTGAAGTCCGTCGCCACCGACCGGCGTTTCCTGAAAAAGTGGAACAGCCTCTCGTGGGACGCCGCCGCCGATCTCGACTTGGAGGCCGCGGGCATCGAGGGCGTGTCGGGCGCGACGATGACGAGCATGGCCATCGCACACGGCGTGAAGCTCCGCCTCCAAGCCGCCCGCTCCGAGCTGATCGAGCGGCCTGCGTTGCGGATCGGTTGGCGCGATGCCGGCATGGTGGCGGTGCTCATCGGCGCGGCACTCATGGCCTTCGGCCCAGCGGAGTGGAAACGCCGGTGGAAGCTCCCTTGGCAGATCGTGCTCGTGGGCTACGTCGGTTTTGTCGCCGGCGATCTGCTCGCGATGAAACTCGTCGGCGGCTGGGCGCGCGCGGGCGTTCCATGGACCACGGCGCCGGGCCTCGCGCTGCTCGCCGCGGCGGCGCTTGTGGTGCCGTGGACCACCGGCTCGCCGCTCTACTGTCACCACGTGTGCCCGCACGGCGCCGCGCAGGAGCTGCTCGGGCGCATCCGCCCGCGCGGCTGGCAGCTCACGCTCCCTCCCGGCGCGGTGCGCGGGCTGGAATATCTGCCGCCCGCGCTGCTCGGCTTCTCGCTCGTGATGGCGTTGCTCGCGCTGCCGTTCGATCTGGCGGACCTCGAGCCCTTCGCCGCCTACGTCGTGCGCTCCGCCGGCATCGCCACCCTGATGGTCGCAGGGCTCGGCCTCGTGGCGTCCCTGTTTGTGCCGCAGGCCTATTGCCGCTTCGGCTGCCCCACGGGCGCGCTGCTCAACTTCGTCCGCGCGCGCGGCGGCACGGATCGTTTTTCGCGCCGCGATGGTGCGGCCCTTGCGCTGCTCGTCCTCGCCACCGTGCTGCATTGGCAATACCTGCCGCTCATCCTGCGCGTGAAAGGCGTCGGATGAAACGCGCCCTCGCCGCCTGCGCCGTCATCGTCGCCGCGTTTCCTGCAGGCGCCGCGGAGATTGTCACGCTCACGGGCCGCGCGATGGGCACCACGTGGGTCGCGAAGTTCCAACCGAGTGCGGCGCCCGGCTGCGACAGCGACGTCCTCCGCGATCGCATCGCCGCCAAGCTCGAATCACTCGAGCAGCAGCTCTCCACCTGGCGGCCCGCCTCTGATCTCTCGCGCTTCAACGCCACCACGCACACGGAATGGTTTCCCGTCCCGCCGGAGCTGGCCGCCGTCGCCGCGGAGGCGTTGCGCATCGCCGCCCTCACGGGCGGCGCCTTCGATCCCACGGTCGCGCCGCTCGTGCGGCTCTGGGGCTTCGGCCCCCACGGACGCGCGGAGGGCGTGCCCTCCCCCGCGGCGATTGCCGCCGCGCGAGCGCGGATCGACTGGCGCGCACTCGAGGTGCGCGCCTCGCCGCCGGCCTTGCGGCGCACGCGGCCGGGCATCGCCGCGGATTTCTCCTCGACCGCCAAGGGCCTCGCGGCCGACGCCATGAGCGCATTGCTCACCGCCGAAGGTCTGCCGCGCCATCTCGTGCAGGTCGGCGGCGATGTGCGCGCAGGCGCCGCGGCCGACGGGACCTCCGGCTGGTCCGTCGCGATCGAGCAGCCCCACACGGAGACTCGCGGCATCGCCGGCGTGGTGCCGCTCGCCGATCGGGCCGTTTCGACCTCGGGCAACTACCGGAATTTTTTCCAAGTGAGCGGCCGGCGCCACGGCCACATCATCGATCCCCGCACCGGCCAGCCAGTGGACGGCGAGCTGGCGGCGGTGAGCGTGGTGCACGCCTCGTGCGCCACCTCGAGTTCGCTGGCGACCGGGCTCTTCGTGCTCGGCCCCGAGGAGGGCATGCGCCTCGCGCGCGAGCAGAAGCTCGCTTGCCTCTTCTTCGTGCGCCGCGGCTCCACGCTCGTGCGCCTCGCGTCTCCGGAATTCGAGCGGCTGGGGCCGTGACCCGCCAAGGCCCACCGCGGGTGCCATGGTTTCGTGTCAGGAATCGCCGAACCAAGTCGCCGTTGCGCCCGTCATGTCTTGCTCACCAGGCACCGCCGTCCTCCATCGCTCCCATGCCCAAGTCCACGCTTCGCCTCGCTCTGCTTGCCCTGCTGGCGCTCCCGCTTCCCGCCGCCGAGGTAGC
This sequence comes from Opitutaceae bacterium, assembly GCA_031411915.1. GTDB lineage: Bacteria > Verrucomicrobiota > Verrucomicrobiia > Opitutales > Opitutaceae > ER46. Next base: position 1,840 of record JANOCA010000228.1, on the reverse strand, counting down.
CGCGCCGCCGCGCCTCGCAGTCGTGATCTCGATTGATCAGTTGCGCGCGGACTATCTCGTGCGCTTCCGGCCGTGGTTCGTCGCGGGCGGTTTCAAGCGTTTGCTCGAAGGCGGCAGCGATTTCCAAAACTGCCACTACCGCCACTCGATCACGCAGACCGCGCCCGGCCATGCCTCGATCCTGACCGGCGCGTTCGCGATGACCCACGGCATCGTCTCCAACGAGTGGCTCGACCTTCCTTCGGGGACGATGGTCGCCTCCGTCGAGGATCACGCCACGCCGCTCGTCGGCATCGCACCCACCGAGCTCGGGCCCGCGAGCCTGGCCCACAAGACCGGCCGCTCGCCGCACAATCTCCTCGCAACGACAGTCGGCGACCTCCTCAAGCAGCGCCACGGCGCACAGTCCAAGGTCTTCGCCGCCTCGAACAAAGACCGCTCCGCCATCTTGCTCGGCGGGAAGCTCGCCGACGCCGCGTATTGGGACGAGCGCGGGAAGATGGTCACTTCGCGTCATTATCGCGAGACGCTGCCACCCTGGGTTGAGGCCTTCAACGCCCAGCGACTTGTCGACGCCACCTTCGGCCGCACGTGGGAGCGGCTGCTGGACCCCGCGCTCTACGATTCCGTGCAGGGCCCGGACGATGCGCCCGGCGAGTCGGCCGAGAACGGCTTCACGCGCACCTTCCCCAAGACCGTCACCGGCGGCAAACCCGCCATCACGTCGGCGTTCTACACGGCCTACGACAATGCGCCGTTCAGCGCGGAGTTCCTCGGCGAGTTCGCGCAGGCCGCGATCCGCGAGGAGCAGCTCGGCCGGCATCCGGCCACGGACCTTCTCTGCCTGAGTTTTTCGCAGATCGACGCCATCGGGCATTCCTACGGGCCCGACAGCCATGAGGTGATGGACTCCATGCTGCGCCTCGATCGCGTGCTGGCCTCGCTGTTCGAATGCCTCGATCGCGAGGTCGGTCTCGCCCGCTGCGTGATCGTGATCACCGCGGACCACGGCGTCATGCCGTTGCCCGAGCGCTTTGCGGCACGACAACCAGAGTCACCGTCGGGCCGCGTGCGCAGCGCCGATCTGGACACCGTCGTGAAACAGGCGCTCGACGCCGCCTTCGGGCCGCTGCCCGAGCGAGGCGTGTGGTTCACGCGCGACAATGCCGGTTATCATTTCCGCCCCGCGGCCCTCGCCGCGAAGAAAGTCTCGCCCGCGGACGCCGCCAAGATCGTGAAGGCCGCGCTCGCGACCGTCCCGTCCATCGCGCAGGCCTTCACCCGGGCGGAGATTCTCGCCCTGTCAGCGGAGGGCGACAGCGTGACGGCGATGATGCGCCGCAGCTACTACGCGCCGCGCGATCGCGATGTGGTGTTCGTGCTCAAGCCGAACTTCATCGCCAAGACCGTCTCCGGCACCGGACACGGCTCGCCTTACGATTACGACACCCATGTGCCGCAGGTCTGGTTTGGCGCGGGTGTGCCCCGCGGTGTCCGCCCCGAGCGCGTGGGCGTGGACAACATCGCGCCCACGCTCGCCGCGCTGCTCGGCCTGCCGCCGCTGCCGCAGGCGCAGAGCCGCGCGCTGTTCTGAGCCGGGCGGCGCATCTCTGTTTCTTGCCCGGCGCAACGTGGCACGGGCGATGCCGCCGCGCCGTGCAAGAAACTGAGATGCGCCCGCGCCGCGCCCCAGCCGGAATTTCCCCTTTCCTCGGCGGGCGAAACGCGCCCAACTCCGGGCGCATGAACCCCACCCCTGCGCCCGCCCCGGCGCGGCTCGCCTCGATCGACGCCTACCGCGGTTTCGTGATGCTGCTGATGATGGCCGAGGCGCTGCGCC
>JANOCA010000227.1:0-1656 GCA_031411915.1 Opitutaceae bacterium | reverse complement strand
CGAAAACAGCGCCGAGCGGCCGAGGGTGGTCATGAGACGGATGATACGGCCACTCTCACGTCATATCTCGATCCTCCGGAGCCGCAGGGCGTTGGCGATCACGGAGACGGAGCTGAAGCTCATGGCGGCGCCGGCGATGATCGGGCTGAGGAGCAGGCCGAAGAAGGGATAGAGCAGGCCGGCGGCGATGGGGATGCCGAGGGCATTGTAGAGGAACGCGAAGAACAGGTTCTGCCGGATGTTGCTCATCAGCGCGCGGCTGAGCTTGATCGCGCGGGCGATGCCGCGGAGGTCGCCTTTGACGAGCGTGATGCCAGCGCTTTCCATCGCGACATCGGTGCCGGTGCCCATCGCGATGCCGACATCGGCGGCGGCGAGCGCGGGCGCGTCATTGATGCCGTCCCCGGCCATCGCCACGACTTCGCCGCTGTGGCGCAGCGCTTCGACGTGGGCGTGTTTGTCCTCGGGCGCGACACCGGCTTCGACGTGATCGAGCCCGAGTTGGCGTGCGACGGCTTCGGCGGTGCGCTGGTTGTCGCCGGTGAGCATCCGAATCTTCAACCCGAGCGCGTGCAGGGAGCGGATCGCTTCGGCGGTGGATGCCTTGATCGGGTCGGCCACGGTGAGGAAGCCGGCGGCCTTTCCGTCAATGGCGACGAAGATGGCAGTCTGGCCTTCGCTTTGCAGGGGTGCGGCGCTTTCGGCGAGCGGCTCAGTGCCGGTGACGCTTTGGCTTTCCAAAAACTTGAGTTGGCCCACGAGCACGTGGCGTCCATCCACGTCGGCGCTCACACCACCGCCCGTGGTGGATTGGAAATTCTGCACCGCTCGTAACGCCAGGCTGCGCTCTTTTGCCCCAGCGACGATGGCAGCGGCGAGCGGATGTTCACTCCCCTGTTCGACCCCGGCAGCGACGCGCACAAGCTCCTCCGGCGCGACGCCGGAAACGGGACGCACTTCGACGAGGCGCGGTTTGCCTTCGGTGAGCGTGCCCGTCTTATCGACGACGACCGTGGTTACTTTTTCGAGGCGTTCGATTGCTTCCGCGTTCTTGACCAACACACCGGCCTGCGCCCCGCGTCCGATGCCGACCATGATGGACATCGGCGTTGCTAGACCCAGTGCGCAGGGGCACGCGATGATGAGGACGGCGACGGCATTGACGATGGCGTGCGCCAGTCGCGGCTCCGGCCCGAAGAAGAACCAGAGGACGAACGTCAGCACGGCGATGCCGAGCACGGCAGGCACGAAGTAGCCGGCCACCTTGTCGGCGAGCGCCTGGATCGGGGCGCGGCTGCGTTGCGCCTCGGCGACCATGTGGACGATGCGGGCCAGCACCGTTTCGCTGCCCACGCGCTCGGCGCGGAAAAGGAAGCTGCCGGTGCCGTTGATCGTGCCGCCGGTCACGCCGTCGCCATCGGTCTTTTGCACGGGCAGCGGTTCGCCAGTGAGCATGGATTCATCGACCGTTGAGCGGCCTTCGATCACGACCCCATCGACGGGCACTTTGTCGCCGGGCCGCACGCGGAGCTTCGCGCCCACGGTCACTTGATCGAGCGGCACTTCGCGCTCGTCGCCATTCTCGACGAGGCGCGCCGTTGCAGGCACGAGATTGAGCAAAGCACGAATCGCGGTGCCGGTGCGGCTGCGAGCGCG
>JANOCA010000226.1:0-12151 GCA_031411915.1 Opitutaceae bacterium | reverse complement strand
TCTCGCGCTGCGCGCGCGTGGCGTCGATGGTCTGCTGCATGATCGCCGTGGCATCCTCGCCCGCGATGGGCGGGGTGTGCTCGCGCGGGTTCGTGATGTTCATGTGCACGGGACCGGTGCGCTCCGGGTGTGTGTCGGTCTTCGGCTTCTTCCACGAGGAGGTGATCTCCTGGCTCGGAATCATCAGGAAGCGGCCCGGCTCCTCGAGCAGCGAGCGGTATTCGTCGAGCGGCTTGAGCCGCACGCTCCGTTTCCCGCCGGCCTCGCGCGTCTCGACCCAATCGGGCCCGAAGCGCCGCAGATATTTCTCCAGCACCATGCCACCGCCGCGATCGTTGGGCACACCGCCGATTGCGACGGGCGTCTTCAGCTCCAGCCAGCGCTGGCCCTCCTGCAGCACGTTGTGATCGGAGATCGCGAGGAAGTGGTAGCCCTCGCGCTTGAACCAGTCCGCGATCATCTCGGGGTAGTCGTCGCCGTCGCTCCAGAGCGAGTGCGTGTGGAGGTTGCCCTTGAACCAGCGCGGCTCCGCGGCGGACACCACGCTGGAAACCAGGAGGGCGATTAGCAGGCGCCCGGGGGTGAGGAGGTGCATGCGGCGAGCGTTGGAAGCGAACCGGCGATGACAACGTGTTTCTCTCGCCCCTCCCCGCCGCCGCCGCAAAGTCACACCATGCGTCCCCACCCCGCCTTGTGTCTCGGCCTGACCCTCGCGCTCGCCCCCGCCCTCGGAGCCGCCGAAACCACCCGCCCCGCCTACGAACAAATCCTCAAGATCGATGTGCATTCGCACATCTTCGAGGACGTGCCGGCCTTCCACGATCTCTTCCGGCGGATCAATTTGCGCACGATCAACGTCTGCGTGCCGGCGGCCGACGGGCATCTCGCCACGATGGATCGCGTGGCCCGTGAACTCTACGCCAAGGAGCCGACGCTCTACCCGTTCACCACCACCTTCGACCTGCGCGAACGCGACCAGCCCGGCTGGACGGAGAAAGCGATCGCGTGGCTCGACGCCACGTTTGCCCGCGGCGCCGTCGCCGTGAAAATCTGGAAAGAGGTCGGCATCGAGATCAAGGACCGCGACGGGAAATTCATTTTGCCCGACGACCCGCGATTCGATCCGATCTACGCGCACCTCGCGAAGCGCGGCAAACCGCTGCACGCCCACCTCGCGGAGCCGATCGACGCCTGGCTCCCGCTCGATCCGAAGAGTTCCCACTACTCCTACTACTCCGGCAACCCGCAGTGGCACCTCCACGGGAAACCGGAGTTCCCCAGCCACGCCGCCATCATCGCCGCCCGCGACAACATCCTGCGCAAGCACCCGACGCTCGTCGTCGTGGGCGCGCACCTCGGCAGCCTCGAGCACGATCTCGAGGGCATCGCGGCGCGGCTGGAGCGCTTTCCCAACTTTAACATCGAGGTCGCCGCACGCACGCGCAACCTCACACGCCATCCCAGCGACAAAGTCCGCGCGCTCTTCGAGCGGTTTCCCACGCGCATCATGTATGGCGTGGACTCAAGCTGGAAGCCCCACACCCGCCCGCAGCCCCCGACTGACCTGCAGCGCCGCGGCCACGCGACCTCACTCGAGCTGCGCTACCGCACGGATTTCGACTACTACGCCGGCGCGGGCGAGATGACCTACTACGGCCAGAAGACCGAGGCGCTCGCCTTGCCCCGCGAAATTCTCGAGCAGTTCTACCACGCGAACGCCGAGCGGATTTTCCAGCTGCCGCGCGCGTGGGCCGGCTCACCACAGGCGCCGTGAATCACCTATCCCCGTCGCCACATCGTTAGCGGCGCGTGCAGTTACCGATCGCAAACATGAGCGCGGCAAAGCCCAAAAATAGAGCCAACATCCGCCACCCGCGCATTCTCTCGTTGGCCTTGGCGATTTCCTCTTTGTGGCGTTTTTCCCGTAACCAACCGAGTTGGCGGTCAGCCTCGGTCGTGGGCAACTTGGCCTCGATAAGCCGCTCGCGCTCAATCTCCCAATCTTCCACCGTGCCCTTGCCGAACGCCATGCGTTCCTTGCGCCGTCGCTCGTCAATCTCCCATGCCGGTGTGCCGTCGCGCAAAGCCTCCAGCTGTTGAATTTCCCTAGCCAGATAGTGGTGGTCATTTGGGTCCGTTGCCTTGGCTTTCTGTGCGCGCACGAGGGCAATCTGCGTGTCGAGCCGTTCACGCTCCTTCATGCGCCGCAGGAAATGGCCCTCTTTCTCGGATTGCGGCATGGGCGCTGAATCGCATGCACAGCGTGCCGGGGCAAGCTCAGCGCGGCGCAGACCGGCACACTAGCAGCAACCGAAAAGTGCCCAAAATGAAGTCAAATCCGGCCAGCGTGACCTCTGAAAAACAACAGGTCTCAGAAGCCTGTGGCTGAAGCGTCCACGCCCTACGGCTGCAAAACCCCGAAGAGCACCGCGACCGCTTCCTGCCGCACGGTGAGGACGGCGCGTAGGTCCGCCTCGGCCTTGGCCAGTTTCTCGAGGTTCTGTTGGTGGACTTCGCCCACGCGGGTGAGCCGCGAACGGATTTCCGCATCGGGCAGGCGATCGGCCAGGGCCGCACGCAGCGCCTCGCGATCCGCCGCGGCGCCTTCGCCGCGCGTCGACCGCTTCGCCCGATCCAGCGCTGAAATGACGCCACCCGCAACCGTGCGGCGAAGTTCCTCCACTCGTTTGATGCGCTCCGCGACCACGGTCCACTCGGCGTCGTCGGTGATCTCCAGCCGCTCGCGCAGGCGCGATTGCAGCCGGGCTTGGATATCGGTCGCGTTCGCGCGTTCCTCCTTGGCCGGGGCGTCACCGGAGCGCTTCATCTCGCGCTTATCCTCCTTGGGAATCTTGTTGGGTTTGGTGGCGTCAGCCGCACCGAGCGCAGGAACGACGGCCAGCATGACGAAAGGCAATGTGAGGGAAACAAAGCGCATGGCGGCAAAAGTGATGGCAGCGAAGACGAACGAGGCGAGCCGGCGTTACACCCCGCCTCCCTACTTCGTGGCGCGGCGGGCTCTCTCCAGCGCCGCCCGCGCGGTGGCGGTGCGCTCGAACAAATCACTCAGCACGCGATTCGCCGCCTCGACCATCAGCGTGCCGCATTCATCGGTGCCCGCCCCGGCCTCACCTGCCTCGTAGCCACCGCGCGCCTTTTCCCCCGGCATGCCCACGTAATGGGCGCCGTTGCCGTTGGCGTAGCCGAGCACGAGCGTCTGGGGAAACGGCGAACGGGCGCGGATGGCCATGCCGAGTTCCGTCATCGGCTCGCCTGGCAGGCCGACGATCGCGAGCGGACCGCAGACGATGGCTTGGATCTCGGCGGAAACAGTGTCGGCCCCGAGGCGCTTTTTTCCGGAGGGAGTCAGCGGCAGCTCGACCTGCGTGCGGCCGACAGCGAGCGGAGCCGTGGTGAGTTTCACGGCGTGGCGCAGCGCCGCCTTGGCCTTCGCGGCCAAGCCCTCCGCCATGGTCGCCACCGCGGCCTCGCCGCGGCGCCAGGGGTTGATGTCGCCGGAGGTGCCTTGGAGAAAAAGACTCTCGCCCCCGAACGCCGCCGAAATCGCGCGCGACGCCGCGCCCGGCCAGTCGGCCGAGATGGCGGGGTTCGACGGGTAGATCGACACCGAGTGGCAAGCGACGTGGAAGAGCGATGCGATCGGCTGGTCCGCGAGACCCCGCACCGCCACGATCGCGAGCGTCCGATCCATCGGGCCGAAGCTCGCGCCGCCTTGGAGGACCTCGGGGTTCCAATCGGCGTGGGCGGAGTTGACGACCGGCGCGGGCCTCGCATCCGCCAAGCCCCACGCGGGGGTGCGCGGACGACGGTTGTGCAAAAACTCCGGCACCGCGACGCGCCCGATCGCCAAACTCGCGGGCTGGGCGGAGGCGGAGGCGCGCTGCGCCGCCTCGACGCTCCCGGCGATCAGGCCCGCCATCCAGCGCTTGAAGGGCGGAAATTCATTCTGCGCCGGCATGTAACGGGTCGCCCACCACGTGTCGCGTTCGATGCCGCGGTGGCCGGCGCGGCAAACCGGCGCCCACGGGGCCGAGTGAGTGTGGCTGGCGTGGACAAAGATGTTTTCGCCCGGCATCCGCAGGGCGGCGCCCACCGCGGCGCGCACCTCGTCGCGCGCGGACTCGGACACATCGACCAAGTCCCAACGCAAAAGCGCGACCTTCGTCGCGCCATCGTCGAACACCAGCGCATGGACAAACAACGGATCGAGCACGGCGCCGTAGGGTTTGCCCGTGACCCAATTCAGCACCGTGGGCTCCGGGGTGATGTCGGCCTTGGCCGCGCCGACGCGAAGAGCATCCGCGGCGGAGAGGACCACAGTCAGCGCAAGAAAGCAGGTGAGAAGGCGGCGGTTCACGGAGCCGAAAGATAAGCCAGCAAGTCCGCCATGTCCGCCGGCGGGATGGCCGACTCAAGGCCCTCGGGCATGAGAGACAGCGCGGAGCTCGTGAGCTTGGCGATGTTTTGCCGCAGGATCGTCTCCTCGGGCGCGCCGATGCGCTTCAGCCTGAGGCCGCCCGCCGTCTCCTCGGTGATCATGCCGGAGATCGCGCCGCCATCCTTCAGCTCGATCGTGTAGGCGAGATAAGCCGGCGCGACCTCGCGGTTGGGATCGAGGATGTGGAGCAGGACCTTTTCTTTGTCCCAACCGCGGATGCTCTCGAGGTTGGGCCCGAGGTCGATGCCGCGGCCGGAGTAGCGGTGGCAAGCGGCACAGGCGGCATCGAAGACCTTCATCCCCCGGGCGGTGTCGCCCGGCAGGCCAAGGACCGACTGGTAGTTGCGCACGACCTCGGCGCGCGAGGCCAAGGAGCCCTCGCCAAAAATCCGCTGGGCCCGCGCCTTGAGCGTCGCGTCCGGCGTGGCGAGGAGCTGCGTGCGACGCGCCGTGCTCACCTGCCCCGGGCCGACGACCTTGTTCTCGATGGCGGACAAAAGCGGGGCGATGCGCTCCCGGCGCGCGAGCAACGCCGCCAGCGCTTCCTCGCGCACGGCCGGCGTGTAGCCCGGCCACAGATCGAGCAGTGTCTTCGCGACCTCGGCATGCGTGAAACTCGCGAGCGCCTTCACCGCGGCGACCTGCACCGGCTGCGGCTCGCTCGGGGCAAGCAGCCCCGCGAGCACCGGGCGCGCACCGGAAAAATCATCATGCGAGAGCAACTTCACCGCCGCGGCCCGCACGGCCGGTTCGATCGTGCCAGCGCGCGCCGTGCGCGCCGCGCCCGTCATGAGATCGGCGACCGTCTGCGCGGCGCCATCGCGGAAAGCGCTCCGGAGATTTTTTCCCGCCTGCCGCAGACCATCGCCCAAGCCGCTCCAAAAAACATCCCCCCGCGCCCCGGCCTCGCGCGCAGCGGCGAGGACTGCGTTGAGATTCGCGGGGACATTCTGCGCGCCGGCGATCACCGCGAGCTGGCGCAGAGTCTCGGGGTCGGCCGCGGCGCGCCCTGCGGCGAGCCATGCCTGCGCGATGCGCACACACTCATCGGGCGGGGCGCTGAGCACCGCCGCACGCATCCAACGATCACCGGGCGACTGGCGTAGGATATCCAGCGCCGCGGTGACTGCCGCGGGATCGTTGGCGATGCCACCGGCGGCGAAGGCGACGTGATAGCGCACGCGGATCTCGGGGTCGGCAGCGAGCGCGAGGACGCGAGCCCGCAATTCTCCGGGGGCCGCGAGCCGCGAGGCCGACAACCGCACCGCGTGTTCCCGCACGCCAGCCGATCGGTCGCCGAGCGCGCGCATCAGGTCGGCATCGCGCAAAGCGCCGAGGCCCTCGATCGTCCAGAGGGCGTGCAAGCGCGCGAGGTCGCTGGTGCTTTTCTCCAGCAGCGCGCGCAGCGGCGCGACGGCGGCTTGGTCCTGGCGCTCGACGAGCAGGCGCTGCGCGGTGTCGCGCCACCAGCCGTTCGAGTTTTCCAGCGTGGCCACGAGTTCGGCGGTGGAGGCACGACCGAGGCGGGGCGGCTTCGGCGCCTTGAAGCCCGGCGGCGTGAGCCGGTAGATGCGCCCGCGGTCGCGCCCTTGCAGGAGATCGAGGCGGGCGTGGATGTCATCGGGGATCGACCACGGGTGCTCGATGGTCTCGCGATACATGTCCACGAGGTGGAGCGTGCCGTCGGGTGCGTTGACGAAATTCACCGGGCGAAACCAGAGATCAGTCGAGGCGATGAACTCAGCGTCCTTGTCGGCGGTCTCGACCTTGAACGTCACGCCATCGCGCACGACGGTCTGGCGCTGCACGAGGTTGTTGGCGACCTCGGCGGTAAACGCCTGGCCGTGATATTCGGGCGGATAGGCCGCGCCACGGTAAATGGTGATGCCGGCGGCCGAGGTGTAGACGCCACCCGCGACGAGTTCGCTGCGCGGCACGGCGTGATTCACGGCCACCCAGCGGCGCGCGCGCAGCTCACGCCACGGCTCAATCGGGCTGATGCGCATCACGGGCAGCTGGTCGCCGGACTCGCGCACGTCGAAGACGGGATTGGGCGCGGCGAGAAACGGATTGCGCGCGGCAAGCGTGCCATCGAACACGACGTGCTGCGCGGGATTGCGGATATTGCAGAGGAAGCGATTGCCCCAGTCGTCCATCGCCTGGCCGAAACGCGCGCCACCCGCGATCGCCTCGACGCGCCACGTGCGCGGGTCGACGCGGAGATCGTTGCGCACCACGCGCAGAGGCTTTTCGCCCGGAGCGCGATCGCTCGCGAGCTGCCCGCCGTTGGTGCCGCCGGTGAAGATGATCCGGTTGTCGAGGCTCCAGAGCGGAGTGTTGATGACCGCCTGGATATTGTATTTCCGAAATCCGGTGACGACTTTCTCGCGCACGTCGGCGCGGTGGTCGCCGTCGGTGTCCTTGAGATACCACACATCGGGCGTGGCGGTGACGACAATGCCGCCCTGCCAGCACGCGACGCCGGTGGGCCACGACAGTCCCTCGGCAAAGACGTGGCTCTCGTCGAACACACCGTCGCCATCACGATCGATGAGCTTGCGGATGCGGCCGATGGGGGCGTCGGTGGTGTTGTCCTGCCACGCGACGTGGGTGGCCTTGTCGGTGTAGGGGTAGTCGCGCATCTCGGCCACGTAGGCCGCGCCGTCCTCGTCGTAGCAGAGCGCCACGGGGCTCGCGACCAGCGGCTCCCCCGCCACGAGATCGAGGGTGAAGCCGTTTTTGACACGGAAGGTTTTCCCGGCCTCGGCGGGCGGAACCGCGGGGTAGCTGGGAAATTTCTCCTCGGCGGCGAAAGCGGCAGCGGCGGCGCCGGCGATAGCGGCGATGAGGGGGAGGATTTTCCGCGGCATGGTTTGAAGTAGGGCGGGCTTCAGCCCGCCTTGGTGATGCGAATCCGTTTTCCAGCTAGAAGGCGGGCTGAAGCCCGCCCTACCTCAGAAGCGGCCCGTGATGCCGGCCACGACCTTGGCGACGACGATGCGCGTCTGGTTGGGCCGATCCTTGGAGCCGACCCACGTCTCGGTGATGGGGGACTTGTTGAGGTTCTCGATATCGCAGTAGATCGAGGTCGTGCGGTTGAGATTGTAGCGCGTCTTCAGGTTCACCTGGAATTTGGGTTCCTGGAAAACGAGGAGCGCGGCGTTGGCGCTGTTGGTGATGAGATACTCGCTCCGCCAGACGCCGTTGAGCCGGATGTTGAGCCCGTAGCCGAGGTAGGTGAGCGCGACATTGCCGGTCTTGGGCACGAAACCGGCGACGGTGGAGGTGACGGTCGCGCCGCCGTAGTCGCCGCGCGTGAGGAGGCGCGTGTAGTTGGCGTAGACTCCGAAGCCGCGCCAGAAGCCGGGCAGGAAGGTGAGCTGCTGCTGGTAGGCAAGCTCGAGGCCGCGGTATTTCGCGCTGCCTCCGTTGCGCGAGGTGCTGATCCGGTAGCCGACATACTGGCCTTCGAAGCCGTTGTCGTTGCCGGGCTGCACAAACTGGCTGCTGTCGGTGAACTGGAAGCCGTCGACCTGCTTCATGAACGCGCTCGCGGAGAGCTGGCCCACGGGCTCGAAGTAATACTCCACCGTGGCGTCGAAATTGTCGGAGTATTGCGGCTGCAGCGCGGCGTTGCGGATGGTGACGGTCTGCGCGGTCTCGTTGATGTTGTCGGCGGGCATGAGCTGATCGAAGGACGGGCGGCCGATGCCGGAGGAGTAGCTGAGGCGGCCGAGGAGGTTGCGCGTCGGTGCGTAGCGCAGGTGCAGGCCGGGAAAGACGTCGCGGTAGGAGCCCTTGCGGCTCAGCCGGCGGATGACGCCGCTGACCGTGACGGGGCCCTCGGCGTCTGTCTCCGTCTTCTCGATGCGCACGCCGCCGAGGATCGAGAGCTGGGAGAAGCGGACGTTGCCCATCGCGTAGCCCGCGGTGACGGTTTCGGTGATGCCGCGGTCGCCGTTGAGCCGCGAGGTGGTGGTGAACGGCAGATCCTCGCGCCAGAGATTGGGGAACAGCGCCTGGTGCCGCGCGACGCCGAAGGGATTCGCCCAAGGCGGCTGGCGATAGCCCTCGTTGGAATCGCTCCACTTCGGCGTGGTGTCGAGGAACTGCCCCAGCGAGCCAAGATCGTCGGCGTTGTTCTGGATGCCGTCGGGGCCGGTGTAGTCGTAGCGCTTGGTGAAGTTGTCGAGTTCACGCTGCTGCTGCCGGATGACGCCGCCGGCCTTCACGATCACCGGCACGGAGCCGAAGGAGAACGTCTTCTTCGCATTGAGCTTGGCGGTGCGGATCTCGTCCTCGCCCATGCGGTCGAGCTGGGTGATGCGCATCGTGTCGTAGCTCGCGAGGTTCATGAAGTCGGGGCCGGCGGTGTGCTCGAATTTCGGCCACTTGGGGCTCGTCCGCCGATCGACGGTGAAGCCGATGGCGCCGACTCGGTAGGTGACCTGGCCCTTGGGCCGCGACTGGAAATGCCGGCCGTTGGGCGCGTAATCGTAATAAGTCTCGGAGTTGGACCAGCTCACGCCGTAGTCGATCTCCATCCCGGGGAAACGATGGCGCACCGTCGGGACGAATTGGAGCGTGCGGCCGGACTTGTCGTCGGTCGTGAGCGTCATGGTGCTCGAGGAATTATTGTTGGGCAGCACCTCCTGGAAAAAGCTCGTGTAGCCCGGACGGAAATTGGCGACGTTGGCGGTGGTGCCGAGCACCATGGCGCGCGTGTCGTTGGTCTCGTGGAACCAATTGTAGGCGGTGTTGAGCGAGAGGACGGTGGTCTCGCTGAGCTTGTATTCGACCTTGGCGCCCGTCGCGAGGCGCGTGCGCGGCGCGCCGGCCGGACGCGGCACGGTGATGTTCTGGGTGTAGTAAGGCTCGACGAGCGAGTTCTGGTAATTAGCGAGCGCCGCGGTGTCGCCGCCCGGCTGAGAGTGGTAGGTGAAATTCAGCGACACACCGACGCGCTTCTCCGCGCCGAGGCGGTCGGCGTAGGAGAAGTTGAGCGAGGGCCCGACATTCTTGATGGGCTCGCGGAGCCAGTTGTCGGAGCGCGTGAAATACTTCGGCCGCCAGACACCACCGATCGAGTAGAGGAAGAGGCGCGGTTGGTTGCGGTCGAAAGCGCTCTTGGAGATGATGTTCACGTTGCCGCCGATCGAGTCGGCGTCCATGTCCGGCGTCGGGGCCTTGGTGACCTCGATGGTCTCGATGTTGTTGAGCGAGGCCTGCTCGAACTCGAAGGTCCGGCCCGCGCCCGCCGACTGCGAGCTGGCCATGCGGTCGCCGTCCATCGTCACGGAGTTGAGCGCGCCGTCGATGCCGCGGATCTGAACCGAGCGCACATCGGCGCCGACATAGACGGCCGTGATGCCGGGGAGCTGCTGAAGAAAGTCGCCGATGTTGCCGTCGGCGATGTTGCCGAAGGAATCCGACGCGACGACGTTCTTCACGTTTAGCGCCTCGCGCTGCCGGGTGATCGCGGCGGCGCCGCCCTCGCGCGGACCGGAGACGGTGAACGGGTCGAGCTTGTAGATGCCGGCGTTGAGCGCGATGTCGTGCTTCACCTGCGCCCCGGCGCGCACATCGATCGAGACGCGTTCGGCCTCGAGGCCGGTGTAGCGCACGACCAGCGTCACCAGCCCGGGCGGCAACGAAAGCTCGTAGCGCCCTTCCCGATCGGTGAGGGCCGCTTTGCCGGTGCCCTCGACGGAAACCTCCGCACCCTCGAGGTAGACCGAGGTGGCGGCGTTCCGGACCTGGCCGGTGACGAGGCCGGGCGACTGGGCAAAGGCCGAAGCGGCCGCAAACAGCAGGCAGGCGAGCCGCGTGAAACGTAAAACCCTGAACAGGGCGAGCGAGGTGGTCATGGTGAAGCGGGGTCCAGAGCACGTTGAATGCCCTTGTAACCGTAAAGTTACTGAGGGCCTCCGGCGTCAACGGAAATCCCGGCGCGCCGTGAAAAACCAAGACGGGGATTGCACGCCGCGCCCGCGCCCCGCCAAAGTCCGCGCATGAATCGACGCCGGTTCCTGGGCGGCCTCGCCGCTGTCGCCGCCACCGCCCCTGCGCTGCGGGCTGCGAGGACGGAAAACCCCGCCCTCATCGACACCAACGTGTGGCTTGGTCACTGGCCCACGCGTCGCGCATGGGCCGAGAGCGCCACTCAGCTCGCCGCAAAGCTCCGCGCGCACGGCGTCACGTCCGCGTGGCTCGGCAGCTTCGATGCCGCTCTGCACAGCGACATCGCGGGGGCCAACACCCGCCTCGCCGAGGCCTGCGCGCGCGAAGGCGCGGGGCTCCTGGTGCCCTTCGGCGCCATCAACCCTGCCCTGCCCGACTGGGAGGACGACATGCGGCGCTGCGCCGATGTGCACCGCATGCCCGGCGTTCGCCTCCTGCCCAACTACCACGGCTACGCGCTCGATGACCCGCGATTCGCGCGTCTGCTCGAACTCGCGGCCCGTCGCGGCTTGCTGGTGCAGATTGCCGTCACGATGGAGGACGACCGCTCGCAGAACCCGGCGTTCACGGCCGCTCCGCTGAACCTCGCACCGCTCGCCGACGTGATGGAAAAAATCCCCCCGGCGCGCGTGATGCTGCTCAATGCTACGTCGCGCCTCTTCGGCGCGAACAATCCGCTCCTCCAGCGCCTCACCCGCGCCGGGGCCTTCATGGAAATCGCGACACTTGAGGGCGTGGCAGGCGTAGAGCAGTTGCTGGCGCGCGCGCCGACGGCCCGCGTGGCCTTCGGTTCGCACGCGCCGTATTTCTATTTCGAGTCCGCGCTGCTGAAGCTCCAGGAGTCGGCGCTCACCTCCGAGCAACTCGGGGCGGTGCGCCACGGCCACGCGAAGGCGGCCCTCACCCGCGCATGAATCGCCGCACCTTTTTCAAGAGCGGGGCGCTCGCCGCCGCCGCGCCGCTTGCGAGCCGCGACGCCGAAACCGCCTGGGGCGACAACGCCGAGCTGCGCCGAATCGGAATTTGGGACATCCACGCCCATGTCGGCACCCCCGGCGCCACGCCGGCCCATCGCATGGAAGCACTGGTCAGGATCGCGGACCGCGTGGGCGTCGAGCGCATCTGCATTTGCATGAGCCCCCCGTGGCAATACGAGCCGACGCCGGAACAGTTCCGCAAGAGCAACGACGACGTGCTCGCCATCCTGAAGGAGTGGGGCTCACGGGCCTTCGGCTTGGTCTATCTGAATCCCGTCCACACCCGCGAAAGCCTCGCCGAACTCGAGCGCTGCGTCGCCGACGGCCCGATGATCGGCATCAAGCTTTGGGTCGGCACGCGGGCCAATCGCCCTGAGCTCGATCCCATCGTGCGCCGCGCCCGGGAGCTCGATGCCTTGATCCTCCAGCACACTTGGATCAAGCAACGCGGCAAGGGCAACCTCCCGCACGAGTCCACGCCGATGGAACTCGCCGAGCTCTCCGCCCGACATCCCGGCTTCAACATGGTGTGCGGCCACACCGGCGGAGGCGACTGGGCCCTCGGCATCCGCGCCATCCGCGCCCGCCCCGAGCTGCACGCCGACTTGGGCGGCGGCGATCCGGTGTATGGCGAGGTCGAGATGGCCGTGCGCGAACTCGGCGCGAGCCGCGTGCTCTACGGCAGCGATGTCAACGGCCGCAGCTTCGCCTCCCAGATCGGCCGCGTGCTCGGCGCGGACATTTCCACCGCCGA
>JANOCA010000225.1:0-4222 GCA_031411915.1 Opitutaceae bacterium | reverse complement strand
GCCCGCGGCCACGTCGTCAAAACGGAAATTGCCCTGCGCATCGGTCAGCGTCTCGCGCGCCGTGCCTTCGAGCGTGACGCGCGCGCCCTCGAGGGCGCGACCGGTCGCGGCGTTGGTGACGGTGCCCGTGAGCGCGCGCTGGGCGGATACGATCGCGGGGGCGAACAGCGCGGCGAGGGCGAAACACGCGGCGCGCACCAAGCGCGCGCGCGGCAGACGAATCAGGGTGGTAGCATTCATAGGGATTTTTGGGGGACGCTCGAACTCCGAGCAAAGAGGAACGAATCCATGACAATTACGATCGCGGCGGTCGCAAGTTTCTTTCGCCGATCGGCCCGAGCGGCGGTCGCCAGGCGGAGACGCTCCAGAAAAACACCTTTCCGCCGCGTGCGAAAACCTGCTAGCGCTCGCTCCTCCTTTCACCGCTTCATGCCGATCCGACTTTTCGATTCGTTGTCCCGCGCGCTGCGCGAACTCAAGCCCTCCAACCCGGACGGCGTCTTCCGCTTCTATAATTGCGGCCCCACGGTCTACGCGCCCGCGCACATCGGCAATTTCCGGACCTTCGTCGTCAACGACGTGCTCCGCCGCCTGCTCGAGCTGGAGTTCGGCGCGGACAAGGTGAAGCACGTGCGCAACCTCACCGACGTCGACGACCGCACGATCGGCCAGACACAAAAGGAGAAACGCCCGCTCGCCGAGATCACCAAGAAGTGGACCGACAAATTTCACGCCGATTGCGACGCGCTCAACTGCCTGCGCCCGCACGTCGAGCCCACCGCCACCGGTCACATCCCCGAACAGGTCTCGATGATCGAGTGCCTGATGGAAAAAGGAAACGCCTACCGCGCCGCTGATGGCTCGGTTTATTTCAAAATCAATTCCTTCCCCGGCTACGGCGGACTCTCGCGCATCAGGGAGCGCGAACTCAAAGTCACCAACACCGTCGCCGACGCCGACCACAAGGACTCCGTCTCCGACTTCGCCCTGTGGAAAGCCCATAAGCCCGAGGAAGACGGCGACGTGAAGTGGCCCGGCCCGCGCGGCGCGAGCGAGGGCCGCCCCGGCTGGCACATCGAGTGCAGCGCGATGAGCAAGAAACATCTCGGCGACACCATCGACCTCCACACCGGTGGCGTGGACCTGCTCTTCCCGCACCACGAAAACGAAATCGCCCAGAGCGAATGCTGCAACGGCACGACGTTCGCGCACCACTGGTATCACAGCGAGCACCTCCTCGTCGAAGGCACGACGATGAGCAAGAGCAAGGGCAACTACTACACGCTCGGAGATCTCGTGGAGAAGGGTTACTCGCCCATGGCCGTGCGCTACGCGCTGCTCATGGGGCATCCGAGGAAGCAGCTGAATTTCACTCTCGATTCCATGCACGCGGCGGAAAGCGCGCTGCAAAAACTTTCGCAATGGTCGTTGCACGCTTTCGCGTCGACAGAATCAACGGCAAGCACGGCGCGCGATTTCCATACTCAATTCTCGGGACACAAATCGTGGAGCCACTTCGGAGACGTGGCGGCGGCATTGCAGGATGACTTAAATTTTCCTGCCGCGCTGGGGCACCTCTTCTCATCACTCGAAAAGATAAAAGGGCGTATGTTCACTGCGGAAGAGAGGATCGAGTATGAGAAGATCACCGCAGTGATTTTTGGTGCTGTGCCGGGAGTGGTTGAGAAGCCGAAAATCCAGATTCCCGCTGCAATCACCGCCCTCGCCGAAAAACGCTGGGCCGCGAAGCAGGCCAAGGATTTCGCCGCAGCCGATGCCTTGCGCAAGGAACTCGCCGCCGCCGGCTGGTCGATGCTCGACAGCAAGACCGACTACAAGCTCGAGCCTTTGAAGAAGTAGGTCGGGCTTTATGCCCGACACCTCACTCAAGCGACGAAACATGTCGGGGATAAACCCCGACCTACTCTCTCGCACGCCCACGCGCCGCGATCAGTGCCCCGCGCCCTCAATCCGCCGCGCTTCGACCACTTCGATTTTCCCTTCGATCGTCGATTTCCAGCGCACGTTCCAGCCGGCGACTGACATCCCATACACGCGCCCGGCCTCAGGCGGCTGATAGGCGGGCTGGAGATTCATCGTCAGCAGTTGGCGGACGAGCGTGATGACCGGTTCAGAAAGTTGTCCGGCGATCTCGGGCGGAATCACGACGTCCGCCGCGCCGCGCATCGACGGGGCGACCTTCGCCCAATCCGATCGGGCGTCAGGTTTCGCCTCGGCCCACGGCAGATACGGTTTCACATCGTAGACGGGCGTGCCGTCCACGGCGTCGATCCCCGCCACGCGCAAGGCGCCCGTCTCGATTGCAATAAGTTCGACCAGCGAGAGCCCGAGCCCGTTGGGCCGCGACGGCGACCGCGAGGCAAAGACCCCGACGCGCTCGTTACCACCCAGCCGGGGCGGCCGGACCGTCGCCGCGCCGTCCCACGGTGGATTGAGGTGAAAACCCGTGACGAGCCAGACATGCGAAAAATCCTCCAGGCCGCGGACAAACTCCGGCGCGGCAAACTCCGGCAGAAACTCCACGCGCCCTTCCGCCGCCGGCACGAGCCCGGACTGCCGCGGCACGCCGAATTTCTCGGCGAAAGGAGTGCGCAACACAGCAACCGGGCGGAGCTCAGCCATGATTCCGCGCACTAGCCACGAAAACGACACCGGGGGCAAAACGAAACCGCGCTGCGGCATCACCAGCATTCATGGCGTAGGGCCCGAGCTTGCTCGGGCCTTTCCTGCGCGGCCCGTGCGGCCCATGCGGCGCGAGCAAGCTCGCGCCCTACAAAAACAAAACCGCCCCACTCCCCACCCCGCAGCAGAATTGACACCCGTGCGTTTTCGCGGCGGCCTTGTCGGTTCTGGCCCTGCAATCGTAGGCAGGACCGCAACACCTACACACCATGCCGATGACTCCGCTCGAAGAACTCCGCCACTCGTGCTCGCACGTGCTGGCGACCGCCATCCTCCGCATCTTCCCGGATGCCAAGCTCGACATCGGCCCGCCCACGGACACCGGCTTTTACTACGACATCGATCTCGAGCATAAGCTCACGCTCGACGATCTCGCGAAGCTCGAGGCCGAGATGAAAAAAATCGCCGAGGAGAACCAGC
Organism: Opitutaceae bacterium; assembly: GCA_031411915.1. Classification (GTDB taxonomy): domain Bacteria; phylum Verrucomicrobiota; class Verrucomicrobiia; order Opitutales; family Opitutaceae; genus ER46. Next base: position 1,099 of record JANOCA010000225.1, on the reverse strand, counting down.
GCTTCGATCGCAAGGAGGTCTCCCGCGACGAGGCCATCGCCATCATCAAGCAGATGAAGCAGGAGCGCTACAAGCTGGGCCGCCTCGCGGACATCCCGGCGGACGAGAAGATTTCGTTCTACACCAACGGCGAGTTCACCGATCTCTGCGCGGGCACGCACGTCCGCTACACGGCGAAACTGAAGGCGTTCAAGCTCCTCTCCATCGCGGGCGCCTACCACCGCGGCGACGAGAAGAACAAGCAGCTCCAGCGCATCTACGGCACGGCGTTTCCCTCGAAGGAGGAACTCACGCAGCACCTCGATCGGATGGAGCAGGCCAAGGCGCGCGACCACCGCAAGCTCGGCAAGGAGCTGAAACTTTTCCATGTCGACGAGGATGTCGGCCAAGGCCTGATCCTCTGGACGCCCAACGGCTCCATCGTCCGCCAAGAGCTGCAGACCTTCATCGGCGAGGAGCTGCGCAAGCAGGGCTACTCGCAGGTCTTCACGCCGCACATCGGCAAGCTCACGCTCTACAAGACCAGCGGCCACTTCCCCTACTACAAGGAGTCGCAGTTCACCGCCTTCGCCGAGCCCGAGGCGCTCGCGCAGGCCGCGACCGAAGGCTGCTCGTGCGCCGATCTCACGGCGCGGCTCGAGGGCGTCTCGCAGCAATTCGCCGACGAGATCAACCGCCGCGCCGGCAAGGAAGTGATCGCGAAGAACCGCATCATGGACGCGGACAAGCTCCTCGACGGCTTCATGCTGAAGCCGATGAACTGCCCTCATCACATCAAGATCTTCGCCTCGCAGCCGCACTCGTATCGCGACCTGCCGGTGCGGCTCGCGGAGTTCGGCACCGTCTATCGCTGGGAGCAGAGCGGCGAGCTCAACGGCATGACGCGCGTCCGCGGCTTCACGCAGGACGACGCGCACCTTTTCTGCACCGAGGCGCAGGTCGCGCAGGAAGTGCTCGGCTGCCTCTCGCTCGTGAAAACGGTGCTGACGACGCTCGGCATGTCCGACTACCGCGTGCGCGTCGGCCTCCGCGATCCCGACAGCAGCAAGTTCACCGGCGATCCCGCGAAGTGGGACGCCGCCGAGTCCGCGTGCCGCGA
>JANOCA010000224.1:0-4821 GCA_031411915.1 Opitutaceae bacterium | reverse complement strand
GCTTCGTCTGGAACCGGAGGACAACGAAGATCGATCCCGTGACCGGCCGCGAAGTCCCCGACGACAAGGCCGTCGTCCCGCTCGATGTCTTTGTGAACCCGCGCCCAGCCGAGTGGCCGCAGGCGGATTTCATCGTGGGCAACCCGCCGTTTCTTGGAAACAAACGGATGCGCGACGACCTTGGTGACGGCTACACGGAGACTTTGCGCGCAGCCTATCCGGAGATGCCGGAGAGCGCCGACTTCGTGATGTATTGGTGGCACAAAGGGGCTGGCGAAGTTCTTGCCGGCCGCTCGCGACGCTTTGGTTTTATCACGACCAACAGCATCAAGCAGACTTTCAATCGAAGGGTCGTCCAAGGTGCGATGGATCGCGGACTGTATCTCACGTTCGCAATTCCAGACCACCCTTGGGTTGAAGGTTCCGACGGTGCGGCGGTGAGAATTGCAATGACCGTAGGCGCATCGTCACTCCCAAAGCCCGAAGCCAAACTCCACCGGGTCTCTAGCGAGACAGTTGCTACCGATGGTGAAAATTCCGTCCAGCTAGCAAGTGACCTCGGTTTAATCGCCCCCGATCTCACAACCGGCCCCGACGTCTCGGCAGCGCAGAAACTTCAAGGTAACACCGGCGTTTGTTTTCAGGGCGTAATTCTAATCGGGGAGGCTTTTCGAATTTCAGAGGGTGAGTTTGCCGGTCTGCGCCTAAGTCCGAAAAATCTCCCTCCTGTAGTTCGGCCGCATCTAGGAGGCAAAGATGTCGTGCAGTCGCACAGAAACAATTTCGTGATCGATCTCTTCGGGATAAACGAGGAGTCCGAAGTCAGGAAACTCTACCCGCATCTCTACGAGCATCTCAGCCTCCACGTCCGCCCGGAGCGGCTCCAGAACCGCGACCCAAAACGACGCGCGCAATGGTGGTTATTTGGACGCTCGAATGAAGCAATGCGTGCCGCTCTTCGAAAGCTTCGCCGCTACATCGTCACGGTTGAGACCTCGAAGCATAAGCCTTTCATTTTTGTGAAAGAGGGTGTTTGTCCGGACCACAAGCTCTATGCGATCGCGTCGGACGACGCGTTTATCCTCGGTAGCTTATCCTCGCGAATCCATGGCGTCTGGGCTTTGGCAGCTGGCGGCACGCTTGAGGATCGTCCTACTTGGACGAACACTACTTGTTTTCTTCCCTTCCCGTTCCCGGACTGCACGGAGAAGCAGAAGGAAAAAATCCGCGCGCTGGCCGAGGAGCTCGACGCCCACCGCAAGCGCGCGCAGGCGCGGCACGGCATCGGGCTCACGGACCTCTACAATGTGCTGGAGAAGGTGCGCCGGGTAGGGCGAGGCGTCCCTGCCGAGCCGCGGCTCACCGAGGACGGTTCGCCCTACCAACTGACCGCGAAGGAAAAACTCCTCCACGACCAGGCGCTCGTCTCCACGCTCCGCCAGCTGCACGACGACCTCGATGCCGCCGTCGCCGCCGCCTACGGGTGGCCGTGGCCGCTGACCGAGGCCGAAATCCTCGAGCGCGTCGTCGCTCTCAATGCCGTCCGCGCCGCCGAGGAGGCGCAGGGCATCGTCCGCTGGCTGCGGCCGGATTACCAGAAACCGCTCTTCGCCGGTGAAAATCAATCCGCGCTCGCGCTGACCGAAGCGGTGGGAGGGGCTTTACGCCCCGACAAGTCGTCCGCCAAGAAGTCGGGGCGCAAAGCCCCTCCCGCAACGAAGACCAAGATCGCGTGGCCGAAAGGCCTCGCCGAGCGCGTCCGCGCCGTGGAGGCCGCGCTGGCTGCCGAGGAAAAGCCCGCGACCGCCGCCGACCTCGCTGCGCGTTTCTCGCGCGCCAAGACGCCCGACATCCTCGAAATCCTCCAAACCCTCGTCACCCTCGGCCGCGCCCGGCCGGGCGATGCGAAGGGGACGTTTGTGCGGTAGGCTCGAAACCAGAAACTGGGCCATAACGGTTTCCCGCCGACGACCATGGGCCTCACGCATTACTATCGTCTGACCGCGCCCGCGGGCTGCTCAGCCCGGCGCGCCGCGGCGCTAGTGCGCCGCCTCCACGCGTCCGCGAGCGCGTGGGCGAAGGCAGGCCGGGTCGACGACGTGCTTCCCATCGGTTCAGAGCCCGAGGAACTGGATAGATTCGCCGCGGCGTGGCTGACGGTGCCGCACCCGGACGATCCTGAGACGAGGGTTGGCGTGCAGATCGCGCCCGAGGCCGGCTGGATTTTCCCGGTCGAGCTCGGCGAAGGCTCCGAGCCGCTCTGGCTCGGTCTCTGCCGCTACCCGGCAACGGTCGAGGTGAGCGGCCGCGCCCGCGCCACGCGGCTCGGGCGGGGCTGGCAGTTCGCGCGGTTCTGCAAGACGCAATACGCGAGCCTGCACGGCTGGGAAAATTTCGCCCGCTGCCACGTGGCGGCGATCGATCTCCTGGGTGTGGCCCGCGGGCTTGGCCTGCGCGTGAAAATCAGCGACGAAGGCGACTACTGGCCGCGCCGCGATCTCGCGAAGCTGCGGCGGCGGCTCGATCAGATGAACGGCATGGTCGCCGCGCTGGCAGGAGCGTTGAAGGACGAAACCGACGCGGCCAGCAGCCCGCCCGTGCAGGCGCCGATTTTTGCGCATCCGCAGTTCGAGCGGCTGGAAGCCGAGGGCGCGACCGAGATGGGGCCCGCGCTGGACGACGCGGCGAAGATCGTGATGTCAGCGGGTCGCGACGCGAAACCTCGCAATCACGAAACCCCGTAGGATTTTTCAGAGCGTCGGCGCCGGCTCGGCCGGGTTGCGTAGCCCGCTTTGTGAGAGGGTGTCGAAAAAGGGCTCGGCGGGTAGGGCGAGACCGCTGGGCCCGCCGCGAAAGACCTCTGGCCATCGAACGCCGTGCGGTGCGCCCAGCGGTCGCGCCCTACCTTTTGCGACACCCTCTGAGAAACGGGACCGACGGCACGGAGAGACTCGGGCCATCCCGCGTCATCCGAAGCGGGCTACCGCAGCGTGGTCGCTAGAGTTGAAACAGCGGGCAGCCACGCCCGCCGCCACGCACGATGGTCACGGCGTGGGGCGTTTCTGAATCGAAGGGAAAGGCCGGCCGGCAATGAGCGAGGAGCCATCGGAGAATCCCTCGGGCCGGCCGGCGAGCTGCTTGACCATGCGGGCGCGCCACGTCGCGACGAAATCACGGTAAATAGTCACGCGCGCTAGGTCGTGCTCCTCGCGCGGATCGGCGGCGATATCGAAGAACTGCTCGGTGCCATCAGCGGGGCGCCAGATATATTTCCAGCGGACGTCGACCAGTGCGTGGAAGGCTTGGGCGGGGCCGTAGGTGTTGGCGTGTTCGAGGTGGAGCGTCGCGCGGAGGAGCGCATTCGCCCCGCGCAGCACAGGCACAAGGCTCACGCCGTCGAGCCGCGGCGCGGGAATGGCGGCGAGCTCAAGCAGCGTGGGCATAATGTCCTCGAGGCAGACAGGTCCCAGCGGACGCCAGCCGGCGGTGAACTTCAGCTCCGGGGAGGCCGCGATGATGAACGGGATGTTGGCCGAGCCCTCGTAGGGTTCGCATTTCCGGAAATAACCGTGGTCGCCGAGCATCTCGCCGTGATCGGTGCAAAGGATGATTACCCACGGGCGGCGGGCGCGCTCGGCACGAGCGGTGAAATCGGCGATGAGCGGCGCGACCTGCGCGTCGAGGTGCTCGATCAGGCCGAAGTAGCCGGCCTGCGCGCGGCGGAGCGTCTCGCCTTCGAGGCGCACGCGCTGGCCTTTCTGCGTGCTCGCGGGCGGGAGGTTTTCCCACTTCACCCAGTCGCCGCGCGCGACGGGCGGCAGCGTGGCAGCGAGGTATTTCTCAAACAGATCCTTCGGCGGGAAGAGCGGGGGGTGCGGCGCGTAGAACGACGCCGTGAGAAACAGCGGTCGCTCCGTCGCCGCTTCCGCGACGACTTGACGGGAACGTCGCGCGATCCACGCGGTCGGGTGGAGCGCATCAGGCAAATCCCAGGGTTTCGCCTGCCAAAAATTGGTGGTGAGCCCGAGGCGCTCGATGGTCGCGCGCACGCCGCCGGACTCGGGCGCGGCGGCCTTGAGCGCGCGGTCGTAGTCGTCGTCGTTGAGGTAGGTGGAGCCGAGGATTTCCTGCTGGTAACCGATTTCCGGATTCGGCGGGTTCTGGTGCATGTTGCGGCCGACGAGCACGGTCGCGTAGCCGGCCTGCGCGAGCAGGCCGGGCAGGGTGGGGCGGGTGTTCTTGAATGGCGCGTAGCCCACGAGCCCGCTCGTGGCGGGGAAAGTGCCGGTGAGCAGCGAGAGCCGAGCGGGGATGCACGACGGGCACGTCGAGTAGGCGCGGCGAAACAGCGCGCCCTGCGCCGCGAGCCGATCAAATGTCGGCGTGCGCACGACGGGATGGCCGACCGCGGACAGCGCATCGCCGCGCATCTGATCGGGCATGAGGATCAATATATCGGGCGGCGCGGCGTGCGCGGCTGGCGCACTCGCGAGGAAAACGGCCAGAGCCGGCAGCAGCGCGGGAGATGTCTTTGCAAGAAAGCTCATGGCGGGGAGAGGGAGGGGCGGAGCCGAGTCAGCCGCGGTGCGCCGTGCTTGTGAAGCGGGATTTCGCGGCGCGAGGTCCTTCCTTGCGCTTGCCCGTCGCGCTGCGCGCTCCAAGCTCCGCGGCGGCCATGATTTTCCAACCCCAGCCGCGCGCGCTCGTGTGCCTGCTGCTTGCGGCCGCGGCGCGGGCGGTCGCGGCGGAGGCGCCCTCCATCGAGGAGCGCCTGCGGCGGCTCGAGGCCGTGGTGGGCGAGCTGCGCGAGGAAAACGCCGA